>CANOUR010000061.1 GCA_947570265.1 uncultured Bacteroidales bacterium
CCACGACCTTTTCGTTACGAATGAAATGCTCTACCAACTGAGCTATTGCGGCGTCGTTGCTGTTTTGCGGTGCAAAGATACTAAAAATTTAGATTCTGCACACTATATGTAAACGTAATTTTTGCGTTTCCGAGGTCGAGTTTGGCCATCGACGGGCGGTTGACATATGGTGTCACGGAGGCTACGGTCGTTGTCTCGGTGGCGGAAGATGTGCCGTAGTAGTAATAATAGTAATAGTACGACGATGTGTTCTGGTTTACCTTCTCGAACCCGATTGTCACCGGACAGATGGTGAATTCCTCGTCTTCGGCCGTGATCTGGTCTTTGTCGAGAATGTCGAGGATGTAGTCGCGCATGTCGGTGAATGTGTAGCAGCGCCGGTAGGAGTCATATGCTGCATAGAACGATGTGATGTTGTCGGGCAGCAGCGATTTTGCGAAAAATTCGTTTTTCTTTGATTTCTTGACCATCAGCACGTAGGGTGGAGGTGTGATGCCGTAGTTGTTGGTGATCTCCTCGACCGGGATGGTGAGCTTGAGGCTGTTGACCACCGTGAGGTCGGTGCCCTGAGCCTTGTATCGCGATGCGATCTCGCTTGCCGGAAATGTCAGATCGACGTCGTAGCCGGTGGGTGCGGCCAAGATTGGCTCGCCGGCATTAACCCTGTCGGTGAGCGACCGGGCGATGTCGAATGACATGTTGTTGTTTGTCAGCACTTCGGGGGTGACCGCAAGATAGCTGTTGCTGCGGTAGATGGTGGTGTCGCGTGGATTGCTTGACGTGCCGATGGGTAGGATCTGGCGGTAGTACATGGTGATGACCGTCGAGTCGATCTGCGCTACGCGGCCATTGCCGAATGTGGTGGTGAGATATATTCCTGGAAACCACGATGCGAATGCTCCGGGAGTGGCGAATGTCGACGGTGATTCGTTGTACTGGCGTAGCAGCCGTTGTCCAAATTCTTTTCCGAGATCGAGGGTGATCAGATGGTAGGGGAACGAGACTGTGGTGTCGTTGACTGCACCGGTCATGGTGTACATCACGGACGCGAGCGGGTTGGCCGCGTCGTAGTATCCGTCGGGGTTGAAGGCGCTGTTAATGCCGGCGGGCAGCTGTTTGACCAGCGGATAGGCTGTGATGCCCATGATTGACAGCGAATCGCCTACATATGCGCCCAGGGGTGCGCGCATTATCATTTTCACCGAGTCGACTGTTGATTCGGTGACGCCTTCTGTCACGAGATTTTCCGTGGGCATGAATTGTGTCACCACCGATGAACTGAAGCTGCCGTAGTTGTCGGCGCTCATTCGGCCGATGAGCTGCAATATGGTGCGAGCCTGCACTTCGCGGCTTTCGATCGAGTGGCCTTTGAGAGTGAATGCCGAGTCGATGACGATCTCGACCTGGTCTTTGACCAGTGACGATCCGAGCGGCGATTTATCGTCGTCACACGCCACAGTCGTAACCATCAGCGTGGCCAGCGTCACGGCGACGAACAGAAGGTGTTTCATTTCAATAATCAGGGGATGGAAGAGGGGAATGGGGATTGTCTGTCAGAGCGACTTGTAGAATTCGATATAGCGGTCGACGGCGTCGGCTATGTCATCGGTGTAGTCCAAGAATGGCTTGCCCGATTGTTTGGCTGCGTCGATTATCGCGGGATCGAGGTCGGGATGGGCTGCGATCACACCGTCGGCATATTCGGCAGCGATGCGTGTCAGCGCGGCTACGTCGAATGCGCCGTCGCCCAATGCCTTGATGTCGTCGGGGGTGAAGGCGTTGTCCATCGTCAGCTTTTCGGCGAAGCGTGAGTCGAGTGCTGCCGGAAGGGTTGATGGATCGGTTATCGAGTAGACAATCTTTGCATCGCGGAACGCGGGATCGTCGCCATACATTTTTTTGAGATAGAGCGGCGCGAGTGCCGAGATCCATCCCGAGCAGTGTATGACGGCGGGTGCCCAGCGTAGCTTTTTCACGGTCTCGACCACGCCGCGGACGAAAAATATGGTGCGCTCGTCGTTGTCGTCGGGCGATATTTTTGTCTCGAGTTCCTTGATCGGAGTGTTGCTGAAGTAGTCGTCGTTGTCGATGAAGTAGACCTGCATGCGGGTGGGCTGCAGTGTGGCCACCTTTATGATCAGGGGGTGGTCGGAGTCGTCGATGATGATGTTTATTCCAGAAAGACGGATCACTTCGTGGAGCTGGTTGCGTCGCTCGTTGATGCTACCGTATTTAGGCATGAAAGTGCGCACTTCATAGCCTTTTTCCTGAACGCCTGTCGGTATCATGCGGCTACGCACCGACATGGGGGTCTCGGGAAGATATGGCGATATTTCCTGGGAGATGTATAAAACTTTGGGCTTCTCCATTAGATGAGATTATTCCTAATATTCCGCAAAGATACGTATTTTTTTCCATAAAACCGCGTGTGTTCTGCAACATTTGTGATGGTGGCGATGTTGCTGCGAAGTTTAGAGTGCGTCGGTTTGCGCGGATGACGTTGATTCAGTTATCAGCCAAGAAAATCCGGCTCTGTCCTCGCGGATAGAGCCGGATTGATTCTGATTAAGCTGAAATTTTCACTTTAGTGATTCACAAAATTGAGTAATATATTCATTTATGGCTGTGAATCACGCAATTGTCACTATCTATAATATTAAAACTCAAATCCTATGCGTGCTGACAGCGAATGAAGATCGCGGTCGTCTCTGAAATTCATGTTGTAGTAGTTGTTAAGGTGATTGTAGGTGTAGTCGAGACGAGCCACCAGATAGTTGGTGATCCAGTAGTTGAGGCCGACTGTGACGGAGTTGACTCTGCCGCCTGCCACGCTCTGGTTGCCCATCTGATATGATGCGTGCATGGCGCTGTCATAGAATCCGCCCATGCCGTAGAACACGTTGTACATTCCATAGTAGTCGTTGAGCGAGGTGTAGTTGTAGCGTCCTACCAGTTCGAGTGATTTTTTGCGGGGGCGCTTCATCATGGCGTCGACAGAGCTGTAGCGGTAGTCGCCTCCGATAAGAAGCACGCCGGCTTCGACCGAGACACCCTCGAAGTTGGCGGGTTGGTCGCCTCCCATGAATGATTTGAATGCATCGGTGCCGGGGAACATGGTGCCGAGCAGTGTGCCAAGGAAGCCGTTGTACATGCTGTCCCAGTCGCGTTCGCGGTTTACGTGTGCTTTGATGAATTCGCCTTTAAGATACACGTTTTTGTAGTTGCCGAGGAGTTCGAATCCATATTTGAACGTGCTCTTTACGTTGCTGACATTGGCTTCGAGGAAGGGGGTCTTGTCGATTGTGTTGCCGAGGTTTGACGAGAAGATAACCGAGCGGTTGTAATCGTCAGATCCGGATGCGAATCCGTTGGAATTTGGGCGTCTGAAATTTACCGATCCTCCGGCATGAATGTTGAAGTCGTCACTTGTGTATCGTGCAAGAAGCCGGGCCGATACTGACCATCCCATGTCGCCCTGCATGTAGTTGGTGGCGAGTTTCTGTGAGAATGCTCCGCCCTCGACCCAGAAATACGGATGATAATACCGGTAGCTGAGTCCGAGCGCACGTCCGGTTCCAAGAGCCTGCACTGTCGGGCTTTTTGAAATGAACGGGTAGTCCATGGTGCTCTGGATGTTCTCTGCCGAGAATGGCTCGGCGAAGTTGCCGAGGCGTAGAAATCCATTGTCGTTTGAGTGCCAGCGTATCCATGCGTCTTTAATGAAATTCTTGTCCATGAAATCGACATCAAGCTTGAAGTCGAAATGGTCGCCGAGCCGGCTGAGCACCCGCAGGCGTGCGGTGGAGAGTGTCGCACCGGATGTGCGGTCTGTGTGGTCGTCGAAATTCAGCTCGCCGTCGACGTCGATGCGCGCTCCCACGCGGAAAGAGTATTTGCCGTTCGGACTTGTGAATTTCACGATGCCCTCGTCGATTTTGCCCTGTAGTTCTGTCTGGGCTTCAGTTTGTGCATGAAGACCGAGGATTCCTCCGGCCAGCATTACTGCAGCTATATATTTTTTCATGATCAATATGTTCGGTTGTTGTTTGATTATAAGAAAGTCATTTGGTGTAGCCGAGGTTGTCAAGCACGTCCTGCGGTGTGCGCATGGTCTTGATTGCGTGGATGTTGTCGGGCATGCCGCACGATTCGTTGCTGCGGAAGTAGTTCAGTCCTTGATCGGCATATCCCTGAAGCGTTTCTTTGTAGAAGCGCAGAGCCATGTCTGTGAGGTTGGTGAATGATCCGTCGAGGGCGTTCAGGTTGGGGTCGCCGGTTTGCAGCGGGTCGCACCATGGGCCGGTGTATTTCAGGTATTGTTCGTTGGTGTTGAAGCTCCAGGCGTGTATCGGCATGCCTGATTTGCGGCACATGTTGAGCTGCCATAGGTTGACTGAGGATGGTGCTGCGGGGTCGTAGTCGATGTTGGGGCCGAGGATTGTGGCGCCTTTTTCGATGGCAAAGTTGATCAGTGCGGCATAGCTGGTGGGTGTGCCGGTGAAGTCTCCGTAGAGGTAAAGGATGGGGATGCGTCTGGGGAATGCTGCGACGAGGGCTTCGAGGCCAGCGTTTTCAAAGGTCTGCAGTATGATGCGAGCTTTGGTGTTGGCGATGTCGACTTCGCCCGGCTTGCCGTCTTTGTATGCTATTTTCTTCATGTCGGCAGGGTTGTCGGCATACCATCCTTCTTCCTCGAGGATGTCGTGGAGTTTCTGCTCCACGCCCGCGAAAAGGAATGGCGATTTGGTCTCGATGTAGACGCCCGGTCGGTTGCCGTTGTCGGCGGGGTCGGGTTCGTATACGGTGCTGACATAGTTGCCGTCGGCATCGCGGTTGACGACGCGTGTGCCGTCGGCGTTTCGTTTTATGCGCTTACCTTCGGCGATAGCCAGCACGTCTTGAAGTGTGAGTATGTCGAGTCCTCTGAATGACGAGCGGGCCTGTTCGGGGTTGGCTTCGTTGAACCATGAGCCAATGTCGAGTTTCAGAAGTTCGTCGTAGGTGAATTGGTAGGTGTAGTCGTTTTTGCGGTTGGGATAGATCACTTCGACATCGGTTGTCCGCAGCAGGCTTTCGTCATGAAGAGCCAGTACCACTCCGTCGGCGGTCATCTGGAGGTCGCATTCGATATAGTCGGCGCCCATGTTTCGCGCCCATCTCATGGCTGCTTCGCTTTCTTCGGGAGCCCAGAATTCTGTGCCTCGGTGTGCGATGATCACATTTTTAGGCATGTAGTCGATGACCTCTTTCTGTACGTCGGAAAGGGGTAGGAGTTCGGGTTCATCCCATGTGGAGTATCCGTCTGTGCGGACGTCGTCCTCGCATGCTGACAGTCCTCCCAATGCCAGGATGGCAGTAGCGAAGATGCCCGCTTTCAATGTTCTGCTCTGTGGTTTCATACACATTCTTGTTAAAGTGGAAAATATTTTTAGGTTAAAGAAGTCTGACGAATTGAAAAAAATCCATTTTGCACTGAAAGTGTGGTATTGCAAGGTGTTTCGTTATGTGTTTCGATTTGAAACTGTCGATGCGCAAAAGTACGCAAAATTACCCCCCTAAACATAAAATATGTTAATATTTACTGTAGAATGCTAATATATTGATGCCGTTGTAGGGATGATATTCGTTTGACGCAGATCAAGATGTAAAAAAACGAAGGGTCGGGGGGGAGTGTGTATTGCTGTCAGTGGCACAGTTTGCGGGAACTTGGCAATGCGGCATGTGGGGGTTAAAAAATGTTATTGTTTGGATTGGGTATAAATTACGCAACCGGTTTGCATTGGCTGTAGCAGGATTTTTGCGAACTTTGCGCGAACCAAAAAACCGACATGCTTATGAAGCTATCCGATCTTAAGCCGGGACAGAGCGCCACCATTGTGAAAATACTCGGACATGGTGCTTTTCGCAAGCGCATGATCGAGATGGGTTTTGTGAAGGGGCGCACGGTAAAGAATCTGTTGCAGGCTCCGCTCAATGACCCAGTGAAGTATCAGATCATGGATTATGAGGTGTCGCTGCGGCGCAGCGAGGCCGGTCTTGTGGAGGTCACGGCAGCTTCGGCGAGCGTGGATAGCCGTGATGGAGCGTCAGGTCAGGCCAAGGGAGGCAGGGCGGAGACGCACGCTCCGGCTCAGCCGGGTCACGAGATCAATGTGGCGTTTATCGGCAATCCCAACTGCGGGAAGACGTCGCTGTTCAATGTGGCGTCGGGTGCGCGTGAGCACACGGGCAATTACAGTGGTGTGACCGTCGATGCGAAGGCCGGGCATTTCAATCATGGCGGCTACAGGTTCAATATTGTGGATTTGCCGGGCACGTATTCGCTGACGAGCTATTCGCCCGAGGAACTTTACGTGCGCCGTTATCTATCGGACAGTTGTCCGGATGTGATAGTGAATGTGGTCGATGGCTCGAATCTGGAGCGCAATCTCTATCTCACCACCGAGCTGATCGACATGGACAGGCCGATGGTGATAGCTCTCAACATGTATGATGAGCTTCAGAATGCAGGCACGCAGCTCGACTATGCCACGCTCGGTGAGATGATCGGAGTGCCCGTGGTGCCTACTACGGCAAGGACAGGACAGGGTGTGGACGAGCTGTTTGACACGGTGATACGCGTGTTTGAGGACAGCGAGGAGAGTGTGCGTCACATACATGTGAATCTCGGTCAGGAGATCGAGCGCAGTGTGCGTTCGATCAATGATGCGCTCAAGGCCGACGGCCATATTCCACCTCTGTTTTCGCCACGGTATATAGCCATAAAACTGCTTGAGAAAGATGCTGAAATATGCCGTATGGTGGAAAATTCGCCGCACCATGAGGCGATATTGGCGCTGCGCGATGCCGAGATTGAGCGTCTCGGGCGTGTGTTTCCCGACGAAGATGTGGCGTCGGTCATAGCCAGCGAGAAATACGGGTTTATTTCGGGCGCTTTGCGCGAGACGATGGTCAAGGCCAAGTCTGACGCGTCGTCGACGACTCATCTGATTGATGCCGTGGTGACAAGCCGGCTGTTTGGATTTCCGGTGTTTCTGGCCATCATGACGTTTATCTTCTGGGCTACGTTTCAGATCGGTTCTTATCCGATGGAGTGGATCGAGGGTTTTGTGAGCTGGTTAGGCGGGGTGGTAGGCGATTATATGCCGGAAGGGCCGCTGAAAGACCTTGTGGCCGACGGTATCATAGGAGGCGTTGGCGGAGTGATCGTGTTTCTGCCCAACATATTGATATTGTATTTCTGCATATCGTTTATGGAAGACTCGGGCTATATGGCGCGTGCCGCATTCATCATGGACAAGGTGATGCACCGCATGGGCATACATGGCAAGTCGTTCATACCGCTGGTGATGGGTTTCGGCTGCAATGTGCCGGCCATAATGGCTTCGCGGGCTATAGAGAGCCGTTCGAGCCGCATTATCACTATACTTATCAATCCGTTCATGTCGTGCTCGGCTCGTCTGCCGATCTATGTGCTCATGATAGGTGCGTTTTTCCCGACGCATGCCACGCTGGTGTTCATGAGCCTGTATCTGATGGGCATAGTGGTGGCTGTGGTGACAGCCCGTTTGCTGCGCCGCTTTTATTTCAAAGTCGATGAGACTCCGTTTGTGATGGAGCTGCCTCCCTATCGCATACCCACGCTGAAGGCGTCGCTGCGCCATATGTGGGCCAAGGGTGAGCAGTATCTGCGTAAGATGGGCGGCGTGATTCTTGTGGCGAGCATAGTGGTGTGGGCGCTCAACTATTTTCCGCTTCACGACCAGCAGTCGTCGACACCGGCCGAGCAGGCGTTGCTTGATCCGGATGATTCGCGTATCAATCCAGAGAAAGATTCATATCTCGAGATGATGGGAAAGGCTGTCAATCCGGTGATGGAGCCGTGTGGTTTCCATTGGCGTGCCACGGTGGCGGCCATAGCCGGTGTGCCGGCCAAGGAGATTGTGGTGTCGAGCCTCGGTGTGCTCTACACCGGAGACGAGACCATACCCGAGTCGAAGCTGTCGGAGCGCATCAAGGCGCCTTCGCCTGTGACCGGCAAGCCTGATTTCACCGCCGGGTCGGCATTGGCATTCATGGTGTTCATATTGCTGTTCTGTCCATGTCTGGCCACTGTGGTGGCTGTGGTGAGGGAGACCGGTCACTGGGGATACGGAGTGTTCTCGGTGGTATACAACACGGTGGTGGCATGGATCGCTGCCATGATGGTCTATCAGGTGTCGTTGTGGTTTTGATCAGTGTAGGTCGACCACGGTGATGCCGGCGCCTCCGAGGCGCACATCTTCATCGTGGAACGATGCCACTCCGCCGACGGTGGCGAGATATTCGCGCAGGCTCTGACGCAATGCGCCTGTGCCTGTGCCGTGGAGTATGCGCACACGTCGCGCGCTGAACTGTATGGCATCGTCGATGAAATATGTTACAGCCTGCAGCGCTTCGTCGACACGCATGCCTCTGACATCAATGTCTTGCTTGAACGAGAGCTGACGCTGGCGCATGGCGTCGGATGTGGCCGACGACACGAATGATGATTTTTTCGATGCTCCTGAGTCGATGCGTGCGTTGGAGGGTTGAAGCCGGTCGGTTTTGACTGTCGTCTTGAGCATGCCGAATGCCACAACGGCGTTTTTACCCGAGATTTCGAGGATGCGGCCGGGTGATCCTGCGCCGTCGAGTTTGACCACGTCGCCCACGGCGAGCTGAGCCTTGGGCTGTGTCGGAGACGCCTCGGGTTTGCGACGGCGGTCTTTGGGTGCTTTTTTCAGCAGCCGGTTTTTGTCGGCAAGTTGGGCGTTGCGTTGTTTTTCGAGATTCTCACGCTCCTCGGCCAGACGTTGACGCGCCTGTCGGGTGCGCTCTTTCTCGGCCTGGGCCGTGCGTATCTCGGTGATGGTGCGTTCGATCGCTGCGTTTGACCCCTCGAGTATGCGTCGGGCTTCGGTGCGTGCCTCGTCAAGTATCTCACGGCGGGAGCGTCGCAGGGTCTCGGCCTCGTCGCGATAGCGTTCGAGGGTGGCCTCGAGTTCTTTCTCACGGCGGTGTATGGCTGTCCGCTTGTTCTCCCAGTAGCGTTTGTCGCGCGCTATGTCGAGGAGATATTTGTCGAGGTTGACATAGTCGCTGCCGACGATGGCCGCTGCTTCCTCGATCACTTCGGCCGGGAGGCCGGTCTTGCGGGCGATCTCGAGAGCGAACGAGCTGCCCGGGTTTCCCACCGATAGCTTGAACATCGGGCGCATCAGATGACGGTCATAGAGCATCGACCCGTTGATGAGTCCGTCGGTGTCTTCGGCAAAATGCTTAAGGTTGGGGTAGTGGGTGGTGATGACACCCCACATGTGGTTGTCGTTGAAGCGGTGGAGTATGGCCTGTGCGATAGCTCCGCCGATCTGCGGGTCGGTGCCTCCGCCAAACTCGTCGATAAGCAGCAGTG
Organism: uncultured Bacteroidales bacterium; assembly: GCA_947570265.1. Lineage (GTDB taxonomy): Bacteria > Bacteroidota > Bacteroidia > Bacteroidales > Muribaculaceae > CAG-1031. Next base: position 9,434 of record CANOUR010000061.1, read on the forward strand.
ATGAGTTGCGCCCCCGCTGCATGAACAGCTTCATCGAGCGCAGGTGTGACGAATATGTGCTGAGATCGTCCTCGATCGACTGGTCGTCGCCGATGTCGACGAATATGTCGGTGAATATGCCGAAGCGCGAGTTTTCATAGACTGGTGGCAGCATGCCGCATTGGAGCATATACTGGAGCGTGCCGACAGTTTTGAGGCACACTGATTTGCCGCCGGCGTTGGGCCCTGATATGACAAGTATGCGGTTGGCGGATGAGAGAGTGATGTCGAGCGGCACGATTTCTTTGCCCTGACGCTCGAGCGATTGGCGGAGCAGGGGATGGCATGCGTGATACCATTCTATCTCGGGGTGCGGGGCAACGTTGGGGCGGCAGCCGCCGGTTGCGGCTGCGAACAGGGCTTTGGCACGTATGAAATCTATTTCGCCGAGATCGTTGTAGGCGGCGAGCATCTCGTCGGCTTCGGGACGCATCAGTGAGGCGAGCGCGGCCATGATGCGCGCTATCTCGCGGCGTTCTTCCATCTCGAGCTCGCGGACGCGGTTGTTGGCCTCGACCACTTCGGCGGGTTCGATGAAAATAGTCTTGCCCGATGCGCTCTCGTCGTGGACGATGCCGTTGATGCGGCGTTTGTTTGCCGGCGCGACCGGCAGCACCAGGCGTCCGTCGCGCACCGATGGCGTGGCATCGCTCTCGAGGAGTCCGTCGCTTATGGCGCGAGCCATCACACGGCGCAGTATTGAGTTGATCGTGCCGCTTATGGAGCGCAATGCCGATCGGGTCTCGGCAAGAGCCGGCGATGCATTGTCCTTGACATTGCCATAGCGGTCGACCGTGCGGTCGATTGCCGAACGGATTTCGGGAAAGGTTGACAGTCCGATGGCTATGCTGTCGAGTGCCGGCCAGGGCGAACGTCCGGTTTCAGGGTCGCGCTGGCGGCTGAAATATTCACTGACGGCTGTTGCCGACGCGAGAAAACCGCGTATCTTCATCAGGTCGTCGACGCCCATGCCGGCTCCGGCCACGCGGATCGAGGCGAGTATGGCCGCCACGTCGCCAAGCTCGGCCAAAGGCAGTGCCTCGTGAGATGTGACCACGTCGAGCATCTGCGATGTGGAGTCGAGACGACGTGCCACAAGGCCGGCATCGGATGTGAATGACATGTCATCAGCCATCTGGCGGCCGGGGATGGTCATGCAGAGCTTTTGCAGCTGCGGGCGAATGCCGTCGAAACCTATTTTTTTCTCAAAAGATTCGGGGAATATATAACAGTCCAAGTTGTAAGCGAATATTCGATTTAAACTATTTTTACTGTGGTGAGTGTACTCGATTGTATTTGATATTGGCACTTGCCACGGTGTTGTTGTTGTTGTTTCAAGCAATCGATAGCCTTCAGATCCGTCAGAGCACGGGTCGTGGCGCCTGTCATGCGGCGGTTGTTTTTGCGGAGAGGCGCGGAGTTACGAAAAATCAGCGGACGCGGCCTTTTGGGCAGCATCCGCTGTTTATCGATGGAAAATTGTCCGTCGGTTGGTCTGAGGCGTGATTATTCAGATACGACCTCGAAAGGAATCTCCACGCTGACTTCCTTGTGGAATTTGATCAGTGCGGTGTAGTTGCCTACTTCCTTGACGGTGTCCTTGATCACGATGATCTTGCGGTCGACATTGTGACCGAGCTTCTCGAGAGCCTCGGCAACCTGAAGAGCGCCGACAGAGCCGAATATTGTGCCTGTCGAGCTGGTCTTGGCACCGATGGTGAGAGCAACATCCTTGAGCGCGGCTGCGGCAGCTTCGGCATCGGCCTTGAGCTGGGCGAGCTTGTGGGCGCGCTGGCGCTGGTTCTCAGCGAGCACCTTGAGAGCGGAGGGGGTAGCGATGACAGCTTTGCCCTGCGGGATGAGGTAGTTGCGGCCGTAGCCGTCCTTTACTTCGACAACGTCGTCCTTGTAGCCGAGGTTGTGGATATCTTCTTTGAGAATGATTTTCATGATTCCTTAACGTGTGGTGGGTTGATTATTTCATCAGGTCGGTCACATAGGGCAGGAGAGCCAGATGGCGGGCACGCTTGACGGCCTGAGCCACGCGGCGCTGAAATTTCAGCGATGTGCCGGTGATGCGGCGGGGAAGGATTTTGCCCTGCTCGTTGAGGAACTTCTTGAGGAATTCGGGATCCTTATAGTCGATATACTTGATGCCGCTGCGTTTGAAACGGCAGTATTTCTTCTTCTTGACGTCGACCGACAGGGGAGTGAGGTAGCGGATTTCTGATTGCTGTGCCATGATTTAGTTCTCCTTTACTTCTTCTACTTTTACTTCTTCTGTGACTTTCTCAACCTTGCCCGAGCGGAGGCTGCGACGCTTGGCGGCATACTCTGCGGCATATTTGTCGAGGCGGAAGGTAAGGAAACGGATGACGCGCTCGTCGCGACGATAAGCTGTCTCGAGCTTCTTGACGATGTCGGCGGGAGCGTCAAACTCGATCATGGCATAGAAGCCTGTCGATTTTTTCTGAATGGGATATGCGAGCTTGCGCAGTCCCCACTCCTCGGTGTTGACGAGAGATGCACCGTTGTCGGTGAGCACCTTCTCAAACTTTTCTACCGCTTCCTTCATCTGAGCATCAGACAAAACGGGAGTTAAAATGAAAA
>CANOUR010000062.1 GCA_947570265.1 uncultured Bacteroidales bacterium
CAGGTGGTAGGAGATGCCGAAGCCGTCGGAGACGTAGCGGTGCTGAAGCCAGCGGTCGACGTCGAGCATCACGCCCACGAAGTAGGTGAAGCCGACCATGGCGTGGACGTTGCGGCTCGACAGGCAGCGGATGGCTTTGTTGGGGAGCCACGGACGCTTGTGGCCGACCACGACCATGGGGAGCTGAGTTTTCCACACCTGCGTGGAGAACCAGTAGGCGTAGGCCATGAGGAAGAATTTGATCTGCTCGTCGCTGTGGCGGTCGTCGACCAACAGGTAGGGGGCTACCTTGTCGATTACCCTCTGCTTTTCGAGGCAGAAGAGGATGGCCTGCTGCTGACGCGACATGGGACGGCCGTACCACTTGCGGAAGTGGTAGCCGAGAGGGGGCGAGCCGGGAGGGAGGCTGCGGCGTATGTCGCGGACGGTGGGGAGCATGACTATTCCTTTTGCTTTTGCCGCGAAGATAGGGCGCGCACGATGCCTGTGACCGACATCGTGCGCGATTTTTCAGCTGATTCAGCTTGAACATGAACAGAGCGAAACGCATTGCGCTTCGCTCTGTCCGGGTATGTTGATTTAGGGATTAAGTAACTCCCCAAAATAAACTAATATGAATGACTCTATTTTTTGCCCTGCGGGTGAATATATCCTTACTTGTCTTTTTGTTGCTTTTCCAATTTTCACGCAGTCGTTTAGCTCGCTAAACTCCTTTGTTCAAATTTGAAAATCATTCAAAAATACTGCGTAATTATATATTCATTTATTTTTGCGAGTTACTTAATGGCGGGGGCCACGGTCGCCGCCTTCGCGACGCGGGCCGCGGGGGCCGCGATCACCACCCTCACGGCGGGGACGGTCGCCACCTTCGCGACGCGGAGCGCGTTCGCGCGGAGGACGCTCGACATAGCCTTCGGGCTTGGGCTGAAGGGCGCGCATGGAGAGGCGGTATTTGCCGGTCTTCTTATCGATCTCGATGAGTTTGACCTCGACTTCGTCGCCTTCCTTGAGGCCGCTCGACTCCATGTCGGGCAGACGCTCCCACGAAATCTCGCTTATGTGGAGCAAGCCATCGCGGTTGGGCATGAACTGCACGAATGCGCCGAACTCGAGGATCGACTGCACGGTGCCTTTGTAGGTCTTGCCCTCTTCGGGGAGCTCGACGATGGCGTTGATCATCTCGAGAGCCTTGTCGATGGCATCTTTGTTGGGCGCTGCAACCTCGATGTAGCCGCCTTCGGCGATCTCGTCGATGCTGACTGTGGCGCCGCTGGCTTCCTGAATGCCCTGGATGACTTTTCCACCCGGGCCAATGACAGCACCGATAAGCTCTTTGGGGATGAGCATTGTGACGATTCGCGGCACGTTGGGCTTGTAGTCCTCACGGGGCTGTGCGATGGTGTCGTTGATGATGCCGAGAATGTGGAGGCGGCCTTCACGAGCCTGATTGAGAGCGCGTTCGAGGATCTCGTAGCTGAGACCGTCGCACTTGATGTCCATCTGTGTGGCGGTGATGCCGTCTTTTGTGCCTGTGACCTTGAAGTCCATGTCGCCGAGGTGGTCCTCATCGCCGAGGATGTCGGAGAGGACGGCATATTTCTGACCGTCGCTGATGAGACCCATGGCAATGCCTGCGACGGGCTTCTTCATCTTGACGCCGGCGTCGAGCAGAGCGAGAGTGCCGGCGCAGACGGTGGCCATCGATGACGATCCGTTTGACTCGAGGATGTCGCTGACGATGCGTGTGACATAGGGGAATCCGTCAGGGAACATGCGTTTGAGGGCGCGGTGGGCAAGGTTGCCGTGGCCTACCTCGCGGCGTCCGACACCACGCACGGGACGAGCCTCACCGGTGGAGAAGGGGGGGAAGTTGTAGTGGAGGAGGAATCGTTCGAAGCCCTTGTTGAGGACGTCGTCGACGATCTTCTCGTCGAGTTTGGTGCCGAGGGTGACAGTGGCGAGCGCCTGAGTCTCACCACGGGTGAACACGGCCGATCCGTGGGGGCCGGGGATATAGTCGGTCTCGCACCATATGGGGCGGATCTCGTCGGTTTTGCGGCCGTCGAGACGGATGCCTTCGTCGAGGACACAGCGGCGCATCGCCTCTTTCTCGACATCGTGATAGTAGCGTTTTACGAGGGGAGTTTTCTCGTCGCGCTCTTCTTCGGGGATCGAGTCGATATATTCCTGACAGATGGCGTCGAAGCTCTCGATGCGCCAGTGTTTGTCGGCAGATCCGGCCTTTGCGACAGCGTAGGCTTTGTCGTAGCACTTGTCATGGACATCCTTGCGGAGTTCCTCGTCGTTGACCTCGTGGCAATATTCGCGTTTGACAGTTGAGCCGACTTCCTGAGCGAGCTCCATCTGAGCCTTGCACTGGATCTTTATTGCCTCGTGAGCCACGCGGAGCGCCTCGAGGAGAGTCGCTTCGCTGACTTCGTCCATCTCACCTTCGACCATCATGATATTGTCGAAAGTGGCGCCTACCATCAGTTCGAGGTCGGCGCGCTCAACCTGCTCGAAAGTCGGGTCAATGACAAATTGACCGTCGACGCGAGCCACTCTCACTTCGGAGATTGGGCCGTTGAAGGGGATATCGCTGACAGCAAGGGCAGCTGAGGCAGCGAGACCAGCGAGCGCGTCGGGCATGTTCTTGCCGTCGCTGGAGTACATAGTGACCTGCACGAATGTGTCGGCATGGTAGTTGTCGGGGAAAAGGGGGCGGAGCACACGATCCACCAGTCGCGAGGTGAGGATCTCGTAGTCGCTTGCACGACCCTCGCGTTTGAGGAAGCCGCCGGGGAAGCGGCCGAAAGAAGAATATTTTTCTTTATACTCCACCTGCAGGGGCATAAAGTCGACGCCTTCGCCGGCCTCTTTGGCCGTAACGACTGTGGCGAGAAGCATGGTGTCGCCCATGCGCAGCTCTACCGCTCCATCGGCTTGCTTGGCCAGTTTCCCGGTCTCAAGGGTGATCGTGCGTCCGTCACCGAGCTCGATGGTTTTTTTGATTGGATTCATAAAATTTTCAGCTAATATAAAAATTCCCACAAAGTTAGGCATTTTTTGCATTCGGCGTGGCATAGATGGGGAATTTTTAATGACGTTACTTGTGAATTTTGCGTAATTTTGCAGTCCATATCATCAATAGCTTATTATAAGTAGGATGTACAAAATGAAACTCAGGATATTTCTGGCCGGCATTGTGGCCGGCATAGCGGCACTGGCCAACGCCGCCGCGCCTTCGGGCTACTATGATTCGTGCAAGGGAAAAAGCGGTGCGGATCTGCTACGCGCGCTGCAGAGCGTGATCGGCGACCACACGAATGTGGGTTACGGCGGACTGTGGGATCTGTATGCGACATCGGATGTGGATGACAACGGGCGCATTTGGGACATGTATTCGACCAAGCGCTGGCGCGTGGGATCGGAGCAGTGCGGCAATTATTCGAAGATAGGCGATTGCTACAACCGCGAGCATTCGCTGCCGAAGAGCTGGTTTGACGATGCGTCGCCGATGTACAGCGACGGATTTCATATCTATCCCACTGACGGCAAGGTGAATGGCCAGCGGCAGAACTATCCATACGGAGAGTGTGCGAACGGCGAGCAGGTTGCATCGTCGGGCGGTGTGAAACCGTTAGGACGACTGGGCAACAGCACTTTCCCGGGATATTCGGGCACGGTGTTTGAGCCTGATGATGAGTACAAAGGTGACTTTGCACGTTCGTATTTCTACATGGCTGCATGCTACAACAGCCGCATTGCCTCGTGGAAGAGCGATATGCTGGCGCGGAATTCGTATCCGGTGTTTACAGGATGGGCCAAGGAGCTATTGATGAAATGGCACAAGGAAGACCCAGTGAGTGACAAGGAGCGCAAGCGCAATGATGCGGTGTATGCCAAGCAGCACAACCGCAATCCGTTTATCGACAATCCTGATATGGCCGACCATATCTGGGGCGAACTGTCGACCACAGGCTGGGGAGAGAGCAAGCCGGTGGTCAATCCGGCATTCACGTCGCCGGTCAACGGCTCGGTGACGGATATGGGCACGGTAGTGACCGGAAAGAGCAAGAGTGTGACCATCGGTGTGCGCGGCACGAATTTCACAGCCAACTCAAGCGTGAGCATCAGCGGGCAGGGTTTCAGCGTGAGTCCGGCGTCGCTCACCGCATCGCAGGTGATGTCGGGGACGAGCGTCACGGTGACACTCACGGCCGCGACAGCAGGCACGCACACGGGCACGCTGACAATAGTGTCGGGGACGGCACGCACGACGGTGACGGTGAAGGCCACGGCATTGAGCGGACTGGCCGCCGGACAGGCGACGGGAGTGACCGCATCGCAATTCGAGGCTACGTGGGCTGATGCGTCGGACAACGGTGCGGCTATGTATCAGCTGCATGTGGCGCAGGGCAATTCGACGACCGAGCTTGCAGGATATCCGGTGGCGGTGCGTGCGTCAGACGAGAGCTATGTCGTGAGCGGTCTGGAGGCTGCCACAACATACCGCTATTGGCTGACCGACGGAACACAGACAAGCAACACCGTGAGCGTGACCACCCGCGGACTCAAGCCCGAGCTGTATCTCGAGCCGGGCAATGACCTTTTGTTTACCACCGCTGCGGGATCAGCGTCAGCACCGATCACGATATTCATCGATGCATACAATGTGGAGGGGGATATCAACATAGAGGTGACGCCTCCGTTTGAAGTGAGCCTGGACAAGACCACATGGACACCGACACTCACACTGGGCGAGGATGACGGACAGTTTTACCTGCGCCTGAACGGAGCGAATGCCGGAGTGTTCCGCACGTCGGTAAAGGCTACGGCAGAAGATTGTTTCAACGATGATCTGTCGGCCGAGGGAGTGGTCGAGGGCATCGATCCGGTGACGGAGTCGTTTGAGCAGGATGCCAATTTCGGCTACAGCGGATCGGGGATCAAAGGCGACGCCGCAACGTGGGATTTTGACGGCGCGGGAGTGTTCTCAGACACCCGCGAGGTGCGTACCGGCCGCCAGGGCGTGCGCTACAACGCTTCGGAAGGGGGCATAGTGATGATGCACAATCCGATCGGCGGCGGCGTGGCATCGGTGACATTCCACACACGCCTGTGGGACAATGAGGCTGCACGGGTGGTGATGGCCTATTCGCTCGACCACGGCGCATCGTGGACTGACGCGGCTGAAGCGAAACCATCGCAGACATGGGCGGCAACGACAGCCAACCTGAATGTGGAGGGAGATGTGATGCTGCGATTCACCAAGACCGAGGGGGCGCGCGTGGCGCTCGACGACATTGAGATCACTCCGATGCAGGCTGATGTGGAGCTGCCTGAGACCGTGGCCGCATGGGATGCACGTGCGGCCGCAGAGGGTGGCAGCATGATCGTGAACAATCCGTTTGATTCGCTGCCTCTGGAGATCTACACCACTGACGGAGCGCTTGCATGGCGTGGCGATCTGCCGCAGGGCACGACATTCATACCGCTGCCGCGCAACCACTATATTGCCGTGAGCGGAAATGAGTCGCGCCGTGTGGTGATACGCTGACGGCATGAGACTGCTGATACAGATAGCGGTGCTGCTGGCGTTTTTGTGGGCAGGTGAGCTGGTGGTATGGCTCACGGGAGTGCCTGTGCCGTCGAGCATCATTGGCATGCTGCTGCTTGCCGCGTCGCTGAGAGCCGGCTTGGTCAAGCTGCGGCATATAGAGACGGTGGCCGATTTCATGACTCACAACATCGCTTTGTTTTTCATACCTGCGGGTGTGGGACTGATGAATACCTTAGGGATCATCGCAGACCAGTGGCTACCGATCACCGGCGCAGTGGCCGGGAGCACGGTGGTGATCATCGCTGTCACCGGCTGGGTGCATAAGCTGACACGACGCGCGGTGTCGAACCACAATCATCCGGCGCACAAACCGTTGACCGACAAGAAAGGATGAGAGAGATAGCATCGAGTGAGCTTTTCATGCTGGCACTGACGCTGGTGTTTTACATCATCGCCGTGAGGATACAGCATGCGACACGCATGAGGCTGTTCAATCCGATATTGCTCGGGATAGTGGCGATGATAGCGTTTCTGAAGCTTACGGGGATAAGCTATGAGACATATATGACGGGAGGGAGGTATGTCGACTTCTGGCTCAAACCGGCCGTTGTGGCTCTGGGTGTGCCGCTCTACAGACAGCTCTCGGCCATACGCAAGCAATTGCTGCCGCTGTTGCTGTCGGAGCTGGCGGGATGCGTCGCGGGGCTGATTTCGGTGGTGCTCATAGCCCGAGGGCTCGGCGCCACGCAGGAGGTGGTGCTGTCGCTCGCTCCCAAGGCTGTGACCGCGCCTATAGCGCTCGAGATCTCGGAGGCCATAGGTGGAATACCGTCGCTGACGACGGCGGTGGTGGTGTGCACCGGGATTTTCGGCGGCATGGCCGGTTTCAGGATACTCGATATGACACATGTGCATAGTCCGATAGCCGAGGGGCTGTCGATGGGCACGGCCGCCCACGCGGTGGGTACGGCCGCCGCGATGGAACGCGGCGACCGCTACGGAGCTTATTCTTCATTAGGGCTGACGCTGAACGGACTGCTCACGGCGATGTTCGCTCCGGCGATATTAAGCCTACTGGGTTACGTAGTTTGACTGCTGCCCGATGATGTCGAGCAGGCGCACCTTGAAGGTGCTCTTGGCCACGGCAGCCACCACACCAGCGCCTGTGGAGACGTTGCTTGCGGCATAGACAGGATCGCCCAGACCTACTCCGCCGAGCACTCCGGAAATGCCGTCGTTGGCATGCCATACTGACAGCACGTGATAGTAGTAGCTGTCGGAGATGCTGCACAGCGACAGTGTGATCGCCATGTCGCCCAAAGCGGGATCATCGTCGGGGTTGTAGTAGATGTAAGTGATGTTGTCGACGCTGACGTTGAGCGGATAGTTCTTGCCTGAGATCTGGCGGTCGGAGAAGATGGTGTAGCCGCTGGTGTCGGAGAAGACCGATTCGAGGGCTGAGACATGCTCGGTGAAGAGCGGTTCGCGTGTGTAGTCGACCCACATGCTCATGATGTATTCCTGGGCGCGTTCGCCGTCGGGAGCATCGGTGAAGTGAGACTCGGTGTGATCGGTCTCGAAGAGATAGTAGTCGGTGGCATCGGCGGGGTCGGTGAACCAGACGCGGAAACCGAGGCTCATGCTGTAGTCGCCCTGCCAGATGTGGGTGTTGTCGGAGAAGTCTTTCACCTTTACGTCGACCTTGTCGATGGGCACAGGGTCGGGGACTGTCACCTGTGCGGTAGCCTCGCCATAGCGGTCGGACACGGCACGGAGCATGACAGTGTCGCCGCTGCGGGGGCAGTAGGTCGACTGATATACGTTGATAAGCTTGTAGAAGGGTGTGCCGGGATCATAGCCGTTGTCGGACTGTGTGAAGGTGAGTCTCTCGACAAATTTGCCGTTGACGATGAGGCTCACGTCGGCGTCGGCAATGTCGATGTCGATGGGATGGTAGGTGTCGTCGGGATTGCCTTCGCTCCAACGCCATGTGCGTGTGACACTAACCTGCACTGGTTCTCCGGCGGTGATGAGCGAGTTGAGGCAAAGCACCGGTGTGCTTTCGATGTCAGGCTCGAAGTCGGAGAAACAGCCGACAAGAGGGAGCGCGGCGAGGAGTGAGAGGATTATGCGGTTCAGAAAAGCCATGTGTAGGAGACTGATGGGATTACAGGAATGAGTTTGATTTTCTGGAAGGTGGGGATGAGTTGCCACTGACCGTCGACGAGTTCATCGCGATATTCGCGGGTGACGGCGATCGTGTTCATATTGCAGTAGGCGTTGTAGAGGGAGAAGTCCCAGTAGCCGTGGCGGGTGTTGCGGCGGCAACTCAGATCGAGCCGATGATAAAATGGCAGACGATAGTTGTTGACGTCGGTGCGCAACAACATTTCATAGTGCCATGGCGCGAGCGACGGGTCGTACCAACATTGCGTGGCAAGGGTGTAGCGGTTGCCGCTCATGCCAGTCCATGCGGCAGTAAGCTCCCACTTGGAATTGATGCGCCAGTTGGCCATGATGTTGATCTTATGCCGGTTATCGAAGCGCGCGGGGAAGGGGCGGCCGCCGTTGCGACCGGGATAGCATCGGTCGGCCCACAGGAGGGAGTAGGACAGCTGTCCGGTGATTTTGCCGAATTCTTTGCTGATTTTGAAGTCGATACCCTTTGCCGTACCCGTACCGGTGGTCATCTTGCCGCTCCACGCGGTCTCGGGGGGAAGGAGATAGTAGTCATCGGCATATTCGATGAGATTGCGCATCCATTTCCAGAAGCCTTCGACGGATATGGTGTAGCCACGGTTGTCGGACCAATAGACTCCGGCGGCTATCTTGTCGGCGGTCTGCGGTTTCTGCGATCCGATGACCGGAACCCATTGGTCGGTGGGGAGAGAGATGGAACTTTGTATGAGCTGATGGACATACTGGACAGTGCGCGAATATCCGGCTTTGACAGCCCAACCTTCGGCGGGAGTCCAACGGGCTGACAGGCGCGGCGACAGGCCATGGTGAGTCCGGCCGTCGATGCGGAAGAGTGAGCCGTGCAGGCCATAGCCTATGCGCAGCTGTGACAGCGGACGCCAGTCGCCACCGAAATAGGCATTGAATTCGTCGGCGCTATAGGCGGTCACGCGGTCGTCGACCTGTGTCTCGAGAGTTTCTGTGGCAAGGTGGCGGCTGGTGCGCGAGGGGAGGAAGCTGTGGCGGGTGTAGCCTGCGCCAAAGTTGATTGTGTGAGCCTGATGGGGGCGATAGTCAAAGTCGGCCTTGACGATCCAATCGTTGATGTTGTTGTCGGATATGACCTTGTCGATTGTGAACGTGGTGCGCTTTCCGTCGGTGATATTGCCATTCTCCTCGGAGCGGAGCAGCCGCGAGCTGTAGCGCGAATAAGCGCCGGTCAGCTCCATGAATATCCGAGGCGAAATGACGTAGTTCCATCCGGCCGATGCCACGAGGTTGCCCCATCGCATGCGGGTTTTCTCCTCGTCGTAATCGGCGTTGAGCTTGTCTTTGTCGAAACTTTGCGTGATGCGCAGATAGTCGTCGCCGTAGTATAGCATGGCATAGGCGCGGCTGCGCGGCGAGAAACGGTGGGTGATCTTGGCGTTGAGATCGGAGAAGGCATAGCCAACGCTGTATTTCTCGTATTTCACAAACTTGTTTGCGACGGCACATATGGGGATCGACAGGATGTCGAGCCACGAGCGGCGCAGCGCTACGGAATAGCTCGTGTGGTCTTTCCATATGGGGCCGTCGATGTTGAATTCGCCGGATGTCAGGCCCAGTTTTACTGAACCGTGGTGAGCCTCCATGCTTCCGTCTTTGGTGTGGACATCGATGTAGGATGACAGGCGGCCGTCGTATTTTGCGGGAAATGATGATTTGTAGAAATCGACATTACGCATGGCCTCGGTGTTGAAGGCCGAGAACATTCCGCCGAGGTGGTTGACCTGATACAACGGGATATTGTCGAGCATGTAGAGGTTTTCGTCGGTGTTGCCTCCGTGGACATACATGCCCGCCATTCCTTCGATGCCGGCCGAGACGCCGGGTTCGAGCTGGAGGGTTTTGATGACATCTTTCTCGCCCAGTATAACGGGGGTGCGAAGTATGTGGTCAGTTCCGACATTGAGCGATCCGATCGATGAGGACTCCATGGCGATGGTGTGGTTGCGGCTTCCAAGCACCTGCACCTCCTGCAACAATTTGCCATCGGGAACCATCTCGATGTCGACTGTGAGGTTGCCTTTGGGCTGCAGTGAGCCGGTGAGAGCTTCGATATAGCCGGGATATGTGGCTTTGAGCCGCAGCCCTGACTTCATTGGAAGCGAAAGAGAATAAAAGCCCATGGCATTAGTGGCCGTGACAGAGCGCGAGGAGGGGTCGGAGACATAGACTCCGGCAAGCGCTTCGCCAGTGCCAGACTCGCGGACAAAACCGCTGACCGTGACCATACGCACCGGAGGCGCCGGACGCCGGACAAGCATGATGTTGTTTCCGCGTATTTTCCAGTCGATGTCGGTGCTGCTGAACATTTGCGTGAGAACCGTCGTGAGGTCGGCATCAGTGACATCGATGGTAACTTTCACGCCTTTGAGCAAATCGGAGGCGTAGACGAAATTCTTGCCGCTCTGGTGCATGATGCGGGCAAACACCCGCTCAGCCGGGCTATTGACTGCCCGCACCGTGATGCCCGTAGCCCACGCGACACCCAATGTCGCAAAGGCTAATAATGAGATGAGAAACCTTTTCATTGCTCTACGGTCAATTGTGTTCCAAGAATTTCGTTGATCGCAGACACGAGTTCAGCTGCATTGCCCTCATAGCTGAGCGTGAGCCGCTGATCGCGGTCGGCCTCGTCAAGACCCGAGATCTCCACATTGTAGGCATTCTCGATTTCGGCCACCACGCTTGACAAAGGCATATCGTCAAACTCAAGCCTGATGACTGACTGCGCCGATGGAGCCACGGGGGCTGCTACCTCAGACGAGGGCGCCTCGTGAACAGCAGAACCGGGGATGGTGGGAGACTGTGTGGTGAAATAGACAATGGCAGACATGACAAGCACTCCAGCCGCAACCGAGGCGGCTACAGCGGTGCGGCGCCACCAGGGGCGAGGGGCTGCAAAGATGCGGTCGGCGCGGAACGCCCCCGGGCGGTAGTGACGCACCACAAAAGAGAGTGAATCTTTAAACTTTTCAGTCATAATGAGACTATGGATAATGAAATGATTCTTTATCCATAAGACCGGGATGGGTGCAAAATCCCCTACTCTATTTCGAGAAAAATTACAAGAAAGGCAGAAAAAATATATTGCCGGACTTCAAGCGATCATCACCGCGCAGACGTTTGAATGCTTTGTCGATCTGATTTTCAACGGTTTTCACAGATATGCCAAGTTCAGAAGCGATCTCGGCATGACTCAAACCATCGCGCTTACTCATCAGAAAAACCTCGCGGCAACGATCGGGCAAGGCGTCGATGGCATGCCACAGACGCGCGTCGCGCTCGGATGTGTCGACATCATCGTCAGAGACATCGCTTTCCATGGCGAGAGGCTCATGCCTGTCAATTTCTACAAGGCGCTTGAGACAGGCGTTTCTGACAGATTTATAGAGATAAGCCTTGAAGTTTGCAAATTCCAACCCGTCAACCGACACCTTATGCCACACCTCGGCAAACACTTCCTGAACGACATCTTCGGCCTCGTCGATGTCGCCAAGGATGCGGAGCGCATACATGCCCAAGGGCATGCAGAGTCGCTGGTACTCTGACTGAAACTGGCGGTCGGTCATAACAGGGGGGATATGAAAATGAAGGCGTCCGGGAGGGTTGCTTCCGGACGCCTGGAG
>CANOUR010000063.1 GCA_947570265.1 uncultured Bacteroidales bacterium
CACAACCTTGCCAAGGTTGGGGTCGCGGGTTCGAGTCCCGTTTTTCGCTCAAAGAAAAAAAAGAGAACATTAAAATATTCATCTGTCGCTGATCAGCTGACTCAATGCGAAAATAGCTCAGTTGGTAGAGCACAACCTTGCCAAGGTTGGGGTCGCGGGTTCGAGTCCCGTTTTTCGCTCAAATTCAAGGCGACTTGACCAAATGTCCGGGTGGTGGAATTGGTAGACACGCTACTTTGAGGGGGTAGTGGCCGAAAGGCTGTGTGAGTTCGAATCTCATCTCGGACACTGAAGACTGCAGAAGCATTTATGCTTCCGCAGTCTTTTTTTGCATAATCCTCCCACCCTTCTTGCCTCATGAAAGGATTACTGATCAAACTGCTGACAATCGCATCGCTGGCTCTGCCTATCGCATGCAGCCACAACCACGGCCACGACAATCGACGGCACGGACTCGAGAGCCAGCTGCTCAGCATGATAAACAATGCACCGGGCACCGTCGGCATAGCCTTTGTCAGCGACAGCGACACCATAGTGATCAACAACGGCGTGCACTATGGCATGATGAGTGTTTTCAAACTTCATCAGGCGCTTGCCGTGTGCCACGAACTGGAAAACCGCGATGCCTCGGTCGATAGCGTGATACATGTTTCCGCCGATGAGATCGATCCCGACACATGGAGTCCGATGCTGAAGGAGTATGGCAACAGCTCCGACTTTGACATTTCCATCAGATCACTGATAAACCATGCCGTCATTACGAGCGACAACAATGCCAGCAACATCATGTTTTCACGAATTGTCTCGCCCGAACTGACCGACAGATACATCCGCTCAATAGCCCCCGACACTGCATTCGCCATCGAATACACCGAGGCCGACATGAAACGTGACAACTCTCTGCTCTACTCCAACTATAGCTCACCTCTTGCCGCAGCCCTGCTGATTCACAAACTGTTTACCACCGACGATTTATTGACGCCACAACACCGCGACATAGTGCGCGACGCACTTTGCAGGGTCACGACGGGCCACAACCGCATAGCCGGTGCCCTGCAAAATCTATCGGGCGCGACATTCGCCCATAAAACCGGCAGCGGATATCGCAATGATCGTGGCGAACTGACCGCTTTCAACGACGTCGCCTACATCAGATTGCCCGACGGACGCGATTACAGCCTCGCCATAATGATACGCGACTATGCCGACACGGATTCATCCGCATCCGCACTCATGTCACAGATCTCCCATACAATCCTTAGGTCAATGACCCAACAATAGTCATATCACAGGCTCTGTTTATGAAGCAGATAGGCAAGGGCATCGCGCTGGATCTTTGACCCCAACAGGGCGTTCGCACCAATATAGATGACAAGACCGATTACACCCTGGACTATCAGCAGAAGCCACGGCGCGGTTATGACGGATGGGACAAACGCCATAGCCACCATAGAGACAGATGTGAGAGCTATATACGGCACAAGATCACACACAAAAGCAATGACACTGCGACTCACAAGACGGATGGTGAACAGCAGCGTCGCCACCCATGCCACGACTGATGCCACGACCTGACCATACAGGAATATACGAAGCCCTTCGGTGACATCTCCTGGGGTCGACAGCGCTATCCATGGCAGAGTGACAATGATGGCCACGAAAGCCACAATGTCGCGCAGAGCCTCGGTCAATACGAGCAAACGCGAGCGGCCGAGGGCAAGGATGTAATTATTGTAGAGCAGCGTGAGGACTGTGAAGACTCCCCGCAGCAGAAGTATCTGGAACAATACTATCGAAGGATCCCATTTCGTGCCGAACAGAGTGTGGAAAAGCGGAGTGGCCACAACTGCAAGAAAACCCATGGCAGGGAAAAGCAAATAGGCTGTGAGCCTGTTCATCTTTGCAGTTGCTGCGGCGAAGCTGTCGGGATCGTCCTGAAATCGCGAAAGCACAGGCAGAAACGACGATGTAAGCACCTGACTGAGCGACATGACTCCCATCTTGCTCCATTTGTCGGCCTGTGTGAAAAAACCGAGCGACACAAGCCCGGCACGGTTACCGATGAAGAATGAATAGATGTTTTGAAACAGCGTGTTGAGAAACGAGCTGCCCATCACCCCACTTCCCACAGCAAAGATTCCCTTAAGCCTCGCCCATGAGAATCTGAGCTGCGGCAGCCAGCCTCCGGTAAACCACAGTATGATGCCTTTGACCACACCGAGCACAATGGTTTGCCACACGATGGCCCACGCACCATAGCCTCCGACAGCAAGACATATGCCTGTGACTCCCGCTGCGACAAGTCCAAC
The DNA here is from genome assembly GCA_947570265.1 of uncultured Bacteroidales bacterium. GTDB lineage: Bacteria > Bacteroidota > Bacteroidia > Bacteroidales > Muribaculaceae > CAG-1031. The sequence continues at coordinate 2,310 of CANOUR010000063.1, forward strand.
GGTGTTTGACACGGCGATCATGCGCACGTCCATACGCTTCATCAGGCGGTTGGCCTGAACGATGGATGCCGCATTGACGATAAAAGACAGAAACATCACGCGGCTCAATGGCACAAGACGCATATCATTCTGAAACAGCGCGGCAATCTGAGGCGCAAGCGCCGAAAGAAGCAGGTAGAGCGACACTGCCATGCCGAGATTGAACCAAAAGACAGTGGAGTAGTCAAGATCATCGGGATTCTTGCGCTGGATGAGTGCCGATGAAAAGCCACTGTCGATAAACAGCTGCGCGAATGCCTGAAAGACCAATATCGCGCCGACAAGACCGAAGTCTTCCTGTGACAGCACACGGGCAAGCACAATGCCGGTCACGGCATAGAGCACCTGAGTGGCAACACGATCTATGATATTCCACTTGATCGTGCGCGCCACCTTATGCTTCAGAGCGCTGCCGCGGGCATTGTCAGCTTCGTCCATCACCGGATAGCCTCGACCTTCACACCCACTGCGCGGTTTCGCACAACCGGGTCGCCCCTGTAATAGATACTCGTCGAACCAATACCATGAATCTTGAGCAGCTCACTCGCATGACATCCGACAGAACCCGTGCCATAAGCACTGATCTTCACGATCTTCGCGCTAAGCCCGTCGGCCTGGAGAGTGCCTGTGCCGGTCATGTTCAGAACCGCCTCGTCGCATTTGCCATAGAGCACTATGCTGCCATTGCCGGTGTTGATCTTGGCCCGCACTCGCGTCGCCGAGATATCACGTACTACCAGACGTCCATTGCCGATCTGCGACACATTGAAATTAGGACATGGCACAACCGACATCACTCTGACAAGCGAGTCGCCCGAATTTTCCACCTTGCTTAGGAACGAGGAATAGACTTTGATAGTGGGCAGACCGCTTCGTGTCTGACCGGTGGTGGTATAACTGATCACAAGCTCGTGGTCGGTATTGGACATGCCGATAAACGACGCAGCATCGGCATCGTTGCACTCAAAAGTGACGATACCGGCCGAATCACGGCTGCAATAATAGTCCACATTGACTCCATCGACCACTTTCAGGCGATTGAACTCGCCCACATTGATCGAATAAACTTCGGCATGCAAGCCGACTGAGGCCACCGCGGCTATAATTGCGACGATGATTGATTTAAATAGTTTCATTGGATTGATTGGAGATGTTGAGGGAGTATTTCGTTCTCGATATGGCTGAGAACCTCATCGAGAGCGGCTACCGTTTCAGCCCGGAGCATAGCTATGCGGGTATCGCGGAAATGCGGTATGCCTTTGAACAGAGGGGAAGCTGCAAGATGGCGCCGGATATGGAGTATGCCGCGGTATTCATCTATGCGTCCCACACTCTCAGCAATCTGGCGACGGAGCAATGAAAAACGTTTGTCGATGCCGGGCATGGGCAGTTCTGTCTTGCCAAGGGCAAGCGCTATCTCATGAAATATCCACGGCGAGCCGATTGATGCACGACCTACCATCACACCATCCACACCATAGCGGTCAAACGCCTCGCGTGCCTCTTCACCGGATGTGATGTCGCCGTTGCCTATGACAGGGATAGTCAGCCGCGGATTTTCCTTCACCTTGGCGATCATCTCCCAATCGGCATGGCCGGTATACATCTGCGACCGTGTGCGACCATGCACAGTCAATGCCTGTATGCCACAGTCCTGAAGTCGCTCGGCAAGCTCGACGATGATTTTTGATTCATGATCCCACCCCAGACGCGTCTTGACAGTGACCGGAAGCGACACCGCATCGACGACGGCACGCGTGATCTCAAGCATCCGCGGAATGTCGCGGAGCATGCCCGCTCCGGCGCCTTTTCCTGCCACTTTCTTCACAGGACAACCGAAATTGATGTCGATAATGTCGGGATGAGCCTGCTCGACTATACGCGCGGCCTCGACCATGGGAGCCACCTCACGTCCATAAATCTGTATGGCGGTCGGGCGTTCCCCGGGATCAATGGCGAGCTTGCGCGTCGTTGCAGCTATGTTGCGAATGAGAGCGTCGGCACTGACAAACTCAGAGTAAGTCATGTCGGCCCCTTGCTCCTTACAGATCAGACGGAACGAGCGGTCGGTGACATCCTCCATCGGAGCGAGCATCACCGGCCTGTGTCCGAGGTCGATATTTCCTATCTTCATGGTTGCAAATTTAACGAAATTTCCCCAATATCAGCGGTGGTTTTGCCGTGTCGCCAGCTGTTTGTAATTTTGTATCAATGAAATTGACTTTTCGACCATTCAAGGAGTGCGATGCCGCAGCCGTGGCGTCGTGGATAACCGATGAGCCGGCCATGAGACTGTGGAGTGCCGACCGCTATGAAAGATTTCCGCTTGCGGCCGCAGACATATGCCGCAGTTATGCCGCCGAGGCTATGAACGACTGTTTTATCGCATTCACACTGCTGTGTGACGACACCGTAGCCGGACACGTGGTGATGGTGCATCCCGGTGGCCGACGCGACGCCATACGACTTGTTTATACGATCGTCGATCCTCGGCGTCGTGGACTCGGTCTCGGTCAAAAATTGCTGCAGATGGCAATGGACTATGCCTACAGATTCATGGCAGCTTCGGAAGTAATGATCGGTGTGTTTGAGAGCAACATCTCAGCCATGCGGTGCTACCGTGCCGCCGGTTTCGAACCAACAGGCGAACGGTTCACGATGCCGTGTGGCGAAGCTGGCGAGCGGCCATGCGTCATGCTCTCGGCTAAAGCCCTAAGCGTCAGTCCGGGCGATAGATGAGCGTTGCCGGCATGTCCATCGACCGTGCGACACGACGTATATCATCGACTGTCACGGCGCGATAACGGCCTATGGTGTCGTTGATATCCTCGCCATGCATCTCGGCCATGGCAAGATTCTGCGCTTTGGCCAAAAAACTCATTGAGTTGAATGTGAAATTGCTTTCATAGCGGTTTACCGCGCGCTCCAACTCTTCTGCGCTGACACCGTTGTCGACTATGTCATGGAGCTGATCGAGCAACATGCCACGTGCCCGATCCTCAGCTTCCTCACCTTCCTGAAGCAGCTTTGCCGACAATAAAAGATAACCCGGCTCTTCGCTGCCCGATATTGACGCATCGGCTTCGCTGAAAAATTTTCCGGGCATGATGAGATTGCGGAAAAATCGCGAAGAACGCCCCGAAGCAAGTATATCGGTAAGCAGATCACATGGAACATAGTCGGGATGCCCGTAACCGGGCATTCTGAAAGCGACAAACACGGCCGTCTGCGGGGCATTGCCTGTGACTATGCGGCGGCGTGGCGAGGTCATCGGTGGTTCAGGATCATAAAAACGCTTGGCTATCTCACGGCGAGGGATAGAAGAGAACCATTTTTCGGCAAGGTCACGCACCCGCTGCTCAGTAACATTTCCTGCAACCGCGAGCACTGCGTTGTTAGGGGCATAATGGCTAAGAAAAAAGCGCTTTTCATCAGCCACCGTAACTTTGGCTATGTGGGAAAAATCGAGTCCGATCGTGGGCCAGCGGTAAGGATGACGCTCATAAAGCAGCGAGCGCAGCTCGTGACCCAGCCGCCCATACGGGCGGTTGAGACACACTTGCTTGAATTCCTCAATGACGACATTGCGCTGCACCTCGAGTGACTTCTCACTGAATGCGAGAGATAGCATCCGATCGCTCTCAAGCCAGAATGCAGTCTCGATGTTGGCAGCAGGCACAATGTCGAAGAAGTTTGTGAAGTCATTGGATGTCCACGCATTGTTCATACCTCCGGCCCGCTCTATGGCAGCGTCGAATTCGGGAACATTCACCGATCCTCCAAACATGAGATGCTCGAACAGATGCGCCATTCCGGTCATTTCGGGAGACTCGTCGCGCGCGCCTACATTATACAGCAGGTTGACAGCCACCATTGCAGTGCCCGGGTCGTGATGATGTATGACCCGCAGGCCGTTGGGGAGGGTGAAACGTGTGGATGTGATCATCAGAGCACTTTCGTGGATATGATACGTATATCGTCGGTAGGTCGGTCGTTGCCGTCGGTTGCGGCACGTTCGATGGCCTCTATTGTGTCGAAGCCTTCGAGCACTTCGCCAAAGACTGTGTAAGCCCCGTCGAGATGAGGCGCACCGCCCTGCTCTCGATAGATAGCCCGCTGCTGGTCGGTGTAGGCAAAGGGATTTTTGGCCGCCTCTGCCTTTGTCTGCTCTGTAAGCTCTTCCTGAAGTGCGGTAAGTCCGGCCTGATCACGGTTGCGGCGCATCGACATGATGCTGTCGCGATGCTGTGCTGCAAGTCTGTTGAAAATATCCTGCATGCGCTGCATGTTGGTCTGGCGTTCCATCTGCGACAGCTGCTGATCGTTGAATGTGCGGCCTGTGACGATATAGAACTGCGATCCGCTGGAGCGTCTTTCGGGGTTGACCTGATCGCCTGTGCGCGCTGCCGCAAGAGCGCCTCGCTTGTTGATGTACTTTGGGCACAGGATCTCGGCATCGATCTCGTAGCCGACATTTCCGGCTCCGAGCATCTTTCCGGCCGGAGCGTTCTTGCTGTCGGGATCACCGGTCTGTATCATGAAATCGCGGATGACACGATGAAACAACAGGCCATCATAGAAACCATCGTTGACAAGTTTGATGAAGTTGTCGCGATGGCGCGGCGTGTCGTCGTAAAGACCGATCACGATCCGTCCTGCGGTAGTCTGTATCTCGACACGTGTCATCGTGTCGGTCTGCTGAGTTGCCATGGCTAATCTTGAAGATTGTAGTGTGATTAACAAAATGGCGGCCATGACTGTCGCCATGGCCGGCCTTTTAAGGTAGGATAAATTCATATTCGTTGTTTCAGAGACTGACGGCGGGCTTCACTCGCTTATATATGCGCCTGAAGTTGTCGTCTGTGAGGCTGAGCGTCTCCGCGCGAGCCTCGTAGTCATCCCCCCACAGACTTTTGAGCAGATCACCGATATAGCGACGCTCGCGGTCTTTGTCGATAGCCGTAGCTACCAGACGATTTATATGGGGGGCGAACTTTGCGGCATCGATGGCCTGAAGATACCGGGCAGCGCTGACCATAAACTGACCTGTTGTGTCGACCAAAATCATATTGTCGACCAGATAATCCATGTCGTTATCGCAGTTGCCGATGTGGTTGGCGATGTACTCGTAGGTAAGAAGCCCGTCGGGGTCTTTTCCGAGATATTTTCGTGTTTCCTGATCCATATTCAGCTGCAAAGATACGGAATTATATTCCGTCAAGCCTCTTTCACCAGGCTCATGCCCTTGCGGAGCGCCTGCTCGTTGAGGGGGATGAGGTGATGGTGACGTTCGGGGAGGGTCTTCTTGAGACCCTTGAGTACACTTTCGACTGGCACCATGGGACGTGCTGCGAGCAGAGCGCCAAGCACGATCATGTTGTATGTCTTGGAGTTACCGGTCTCGATTGTGGCTTCCATCGCGTCGATCGGGAGAATGCGGATATCCTTGCGATCGGGGTGACGGTGAGTGCCATAAGAGTCATACATGAGTATGCCGCCGGGCTTCACTTTCGACTCGAATTTGTCGATACTCTGCTGGTTGAGAGCCACGACCACGTCGTAGACGTCGAGAACGGGCGAGCTGATCGCCTTGTCGCTGATGATCACGGTGACGTTGGCTGTACCGCCGCGCTGCTCAGGGCCATAGGCAGGCATCCATGTCACTTCCTGATCGTCCATGAGGCCGGCATAAGCCAGTATCTTGCCCATCGAGAGCACGCCCTGACCGCCGAATCCGGCTATGATGATTTCGTTAGTCATACGAAATATGTTTCTGTTTGAGGTGATTAGATAGGTGGATTCTTACTTGACGGTGTTTTTGATATCGCCAAGAGGATATTTGGCCATCATGTGCTCTTCCATCCACTCGTTGGCCTTGACGGGCGACATCTTCCAACCTGAGTTGCAGGTCGAAACCACTTCCACTACAGAAGTGCCGCGGCCGGCCATTGCGTTTTCAAATGCCTGACGGATGGCTTTCTTGGTTTTGCGTGTGGCTGCTGTGGTGTGAACCGACTGACGGGTCACATAGCATGTGCCATCGAGCTGAGCGAGAAGATCGCCGATCTTGAGGGGATAACCGTTGAGGTCGACACGGCGTCCGTAGGGGCAGGTGGCAGTCTTCATACCCTCGAGTGTGGTAGGTGCCATCTGACCACCGGTCATACCGTAGATGCCGTTGTTGATGAAGATGATAGCGATGTTCTCACCACGGTTTGCAGCATGGATTGTCTCTGCTGTACCGATGGCCGAGAGGTCGCCGTCGCCCTGATATGTGAAGACCATACGGTCGGGATTAAGGCGCTTGGCAGCGGTTGCGACAGCGGGTGCGCGACCGTGAGCGGCTTCAATCCAGTCGACGTCGATATAGTTGTAGGCAAACACGGCGCAACCTACGGGAGCAACACCTATGGCGTTGTCGGCAAGTCCCATCTCGTCGAGCACCTCGGCGACGATGCTGTGAACCACGCCATGGCTGCAACCGGGGCAGTAGTGCATCTGGTTGTCTGTGATGAGGCGGGGTTTGGCGGCAACAACTGTGCCGTTCTTCTTTATTTCTTCCTTTGTCATGGCTTTGGTGCGGATTTACTTAGCTTCGGGAAATTCTTTGTAGAACGCGTCAACGATTTCGTTGGGGTTGGGGACAATGCCACCCATGCGGCCAAAGTGAGCCACGGGTACTTTGCATTCCACTGCGAGGCGAACGTCCTCTACCATCTGGCCGGCGTTGAGCTCGACTGTGAGCACGCCCTTGGTCTTCTGGCCAACTTCGCGGATGATTTTTTCGGGGAAAGGCCACAGTGTGATCGGACGGATCAGGCCGACCTTGATGCCCTTTTCGCGGAGCAGCTCGATGCCCTTGAGGCATATACGTGCCACTGAGCCAAATGCCACCATGAGGTAGTCGGCATCTTCTGTGTAGTATTCCTCATAGCGCACTTCGTTTTCCTGAATGCGGCGGTAGGTTTCCTGGAAGCGATGGTTGTTGAGCTCCATCTTGTTGGGCTCCATCTCGAGAGTGGTCTCCACATTGCGGTGGCCGCGGCTTTCTGCACGTCCGGTGATGGCCCAGGGGCATTGCTCGGCGATCTGCGCATCGGTGCGGCGCGGACGCTGCACTGGGAGCTGCACCTTCTCCATCATCTGGCCTACGACGCCGTCGGCCAGAATCATGGCAGGAGTGCGGTATTTGAAAGCAAGGTCAAATCCGAGACCTACGAAGTCGGCCATTTCCTGTACGGTTGCAGGTGCGAGTACGATCAGACGGTAGTCGCCGTGTCCGCCACCCTTGACGGTCTGGAAATAGTCGCCCTGCGAGGGCTGGATTGTGCCGAGGCCGGGGCCGCCGCGCATCACATTGATGATGAGCGCAGGGAGCTCGCCTGCCGCTATATATGAGATACCCTCCTGCTTGAGCGAAATACCGGGGCTCGACGACGATGTGCAGACGGCTTTGCCGGTCGATGCACCGCCGTACACCATGTTGATGGCGGCCAATTCGCTCTCTGCCTGAAGAACGACCATGCCGGTGGTATCCCACGGCATCTGCTCTTCGAGGGTCTCGAGAACTTCACTCTGGGGCGTAATGGGGTAGCCAAAATAGCCGTCGGCGCCATATCGTATGATGGCGTGGGCTATGGCTTCATTGCCCTTCATCAATCTCACTTCTTCTTCTCTGTCAGACATTTTCGTTGTGTTGTGATGGAATCAAAAAAAGGTTAAAACTACTGCGGGAAGCCCCTTTGGGGTCTTCTCACGCCTCTTTGAGCACCAGGCGGTAGACGGTGAAACAACTGTCGGGGCACACAGATGCGCACGAGCCGCAACCGATGCAAGCATCGGGATTAGCATCGTAGGCGAAATGGTAGCCACGGTCATTCACTTCTTTGGGCTGAAGCTGGAGCACATCACACGGACATGCTACCACACACAGTCCACAGCCTTTGCAACGTTCGCGGTCAATGTCGACAGCGCCTTGAATTTTTGCCATAAATGTGACTAAATCGGTTTGGGTTCGCGCAAATATACGCAAGATTCCCGAGATTCAGCACTTTTTAACACTTAATTAACCTTTGGAAATTTTTACACCTTTTAGCCGACAGCAAGGCGGGGGACAGACTTTAGTCCGTCCCCCGCCGGGTATAGCAATATTGCGTAGTTCTATCAGTCGTTGGCTGCGTCAATCACTTCGGCAGCCTCGGCATAGATATCGCTGATGTCGTCCTTTGATCCAACTACGAGTCGATCGTATTCGCGAAGACCCGTACCGGCCGGAATCAGATGTCCGCAGATCACGTTCTCCTTCATGCCTTCGAGCGAGTCTGTCTTGCCGTTGATGGCAGCTTCGTTGAGCACCTTGGTTGTTTCCTGGAATGATGCTGCCGACATGAAGCTGGAGGTGTGGAGTGCGGCTCGCGTGATTCCTTGCAGAATCTGCTCGGAGGTGGCGGGCACGGCATCACGGGTCTCGATGACACGAAGGTCACGGCGCTTGAGAGCCGAGTTCTCGTCACGGAGCTTGCGGGCAGTGATGATCTGTCCGGGACGCACGTTCTCGCTGTCGCCGGCGTCGGTGACCACCTTCTTGCCCCATATGCGGTCGTTCTCGTCCATGAATGCACGCTTGTCGACGATCTGCAGCTGAAGGAAGTTGGTGTCGCCCGGATCGATGATGCTGACTTTGCGCATCATCTGGCGGACAATGACTTCGAAATGCTTGTCGTTGATCTTCACACCCTGCATGCGGTAGACGTCCTGAACCTCGTTGACGATATATTCCTGAACGGCCGTGGGGCCCATGATGTTGAGGATGTCAGCGGGGGTGATAGCGCCATCAGACAGGGGTGTTCCGGCGCGCACATAGTCGTTTTCCTGCACAAGTATCTGCTTGGACAGGGGCACAAGATATTTCTTGA
>CANOUR010000064.1 GCA_947570265.1 uncultured Bacteroidales bacterium
TTGGACGACCTCCTCGCGGCGCATCATGTCGATGAGCGATTCGTACCAGCCGACCATCTGCGACTTCACTTCTTCGGCTACAGGGAAACGGTCAATGACGTTGTGACGTATCTTGTCGATATCAAGGTTGTTGGCCCTTATCATATCTTCGATCTGCCACATATACAGCAGATACTCGGCTATATTTTCCTTTCTTTTTTGCGATGCAATGATCATATTTGCAAAAATACTGAAATGTTTTGAATTTATTCGTCTTTTTTGTAACTTTGAAACAACCTTAAAAATACATTTGTTTATGGACAGAAATTGCGAATATTCCTATAGCGGAATGATCATTAACGGATTTTTGGCTCTTGCCGTGATCCTTGCAGTAATAGCGGCTGGAGTTTGGTCTGTAATAGAGGGCGGAACGCTTCTTATGGCAGTCGGGGTGTTGCTGTTGGTGGTGTCCGTGTTCTGTTTGGGCGGATTTTTCATGCTTGAGCCTAACCAATCGATCGTTGCCATATTCTTTGGCAAGTATCAGGGCACTATCAGCCGTACCGGATATTGGTGGATCAATCCTTTGATGACCACAAAGAAGCTGTCACTGCGCATTCACAATCTCGATGTCGAGCCGATAAAGGTCAACGACAAAGTGGGAAATCCGATATTGATCGGACTCGTGCTCGTATGGCGCATAAAGGATACATATCGGGTGTCTTTTGATCTTGACACTTCTGGTGGACAATCTGTGCAACACTTTGTGGCCGTACAGAGCGACGCCGCTTTGCGTGAGGTTGCCGGAAGATATCCTTACGACAACGAAAGTCACGATGATAGCCAGCTGACACTCCGTTCCGGTGGAGAAGAGATAAACGATGAACTCGAGCACAAGCTCAATGAGCGTCTTGCTATGGCTGGCATAGAAGTGACGGAGGCGCGTATCAATTATCTGGCTTATGCACCTGAAATTGCGGCAGTGATGCTTCGTCGCCAGCAAGCGTCAGCAATAATTACTGCGAGAGAGAAAATCGTGGAAGGTGCCGTGTCAATGGTTAAAATGGCACTCGACAGTCTTGAACGAGACAAGGTGGCCGCGATGTCAGATGCCGACAGAGCACGTCTGGTCAGCAATCTGCTTGTAGTACTGTGCGCTGATGAGGGTGCTTCTCCTGTGGTAAACGCTGGATCCTGATTTATATGATCAATGGGTCTTTACCCGACCGAATGTTTTTATAGAAGTATAGCGGCGCCAAAGGTTCACCTTTCGGCGCCGCGGTGTTCCATGGCGCCGTATATAATCTTCAGCCGCTGCTATCATTCTACGGCAGCAAAGGCCGTCGAGATGTGGATCGTAGTTGTCGCGGATAAAGCGACGCCGGGCTATGCTGTCGTCATCAGTCAGTGCCCGTTTAACCGCACTGCCAAGATTGAGAGGATCAGTGATGTTTTCCCAGTAAATATCACGTGCTATTGTATCGAGCGTCACCACCGGACGGTCAAGAAGCAAAAATTCATAGACTGCACTCGACGTGTCACTGATCACAAGATCACTCATTAGTTGCATATCTGTGATATTATGTGATTTGTCGACATATACAATATCATTCCGGCCGTTAGCCCACGAGCGGTATTCGTCAGCCCATTCTATACGTGTGAGCGGATGAAATTTTATCAGTAGCAGCCAATCGGGATTGTCACGGAGGAATTTTTCAAGGCCTGGCCTAAATTTAGGAATGGAGGTGAGCTTGGGTGAGAATGTAGGTGCATATAGTGCTACGCGTTTCTTGCCGGAACTCGAGAGAAGTGCGTCTCGCTCGGCATTGAAAACATTGAGGTTTGCTTTTATCCAATCTTGTTTTGTCCATCCGGTTTCGGTGACTTCAAAGTCACCATAACGAAGAGCAAGTTTCTTGAAGTGCTCAGTGAAAAACGGGCCTTGGGTAAAATATGTATCGAAATAGCGACGGATCACCCAATGATCTTTTTTCTCTGCTGCATAGCCATGAAATACCTGCACCTTCACGCCCGGTAGATAGTATGGTACTATGTTGCCGGGCACGAAGATCGCTTCAGGTGAAAAATCGAAACACTGCTGCATTGAGCGGGTTGCATTGACCTCGCTATCATACGGGAAGCTTTTGATCTTATGCTCATGTATATACCACAATACCTCGTGACAACCTTGTCGGACAGCCTCGTCATGAATGGGTCGTAATATATCTATAGCATAGGCATTCTCGCAGAAGAGCAGTATTCTCATGATTTATATATTATATGGTATTCAGACGAAACTTATGCCTTTTCTGCATATGTTTCCTTTATTGCAAACACCGATGCCGAACCAAGCAGCAGCAGGGCTCCGGCAAAGGCTATCATGTATATCTGATGTTGTCCACCCAATAGTGAGAAGACTACTCCACCAAGTAATGCCGCTACAATCTGAGGTACGGTTATCGTGCCATTGAATAGTCCGAGATATGCCCCCATGTGTTTGCCTGAAATTGAGTTGGTGAGTATTGTGAACGGCATGGCAAGCATGGCTGCCCAAGCTGCACCAACGAGGAAAAACGAAATGAAAAGCATGTATTGATTGGTAAAAAACATCGCTGAGATAAACCCAGCTCCGCCGATGGCAAGGCTTAGGCTATAGGCTATTTTCCGGTTTTTGAACCTCGGAAGGACTACCGCCCACAATACAGATCCGATAGCTTGCACGGCAAATAGATTTCCAGTCCAATTACCGGCATCCTGATATGAAGCGACATTTGTTCCTTGAGCATGATCCCAGCCGAACGCTTGCTCTGCAACACCACCTGTGGTGTATGTCCACATGTACATGAAGGCTGCCCAGCAAAAAAATTGAACAAGCCCGACAGTCCAGAACACCTTTGGTGCTTTTACAAGCAGACTGAATATATTTTCTTTTTCGGTCTTTTCCTCCTTGTCGATCCCATGATAGACGGCATATTCCTCCGGAGGCATCTCCTTAACTTTCCAAAATGTATAAAGCACACAGAGAATGAGCATAGCAGCACCGAGATAGAATGACCAAGCTACAGTCTGAGGCACTTGATTGCCGTCTGCCGTGTTTTTAAAACCGAACCATGCAAGTGCATACGGCAATATGAATCCTACAACAGATCCGGCGTTACATAGAAAACTCTGTATTGAATAAGCCAGGCCTTTTTGCTTTTCGTTGACCATATCACCGACGAGCATCTTGAACGGCTGCATTGAAATGTTGATCGACAGATCAAGGAACATCAATGCGACAGCTCCGAAGATCAACGCACCTGCAACGGCAAAATGAAAACTGCCGGCATTAGGAAGCAGACACATCACCACTACAGCAAGCAATGCGCCGACAATCAGATATGGCAACCGGCGGCCGAAACGATTCCACGTGCGATCGCTAAGAGTGCCTACAATCGGCTGGATAATGAGACCTGCAAGCGGCGGAAGTACCCAAAAATAGCTAAGGTTGTGGGGGTCAGCGCCAAGTGTGGCGAATATACGCGAAATGTTGGCAGTTTGCAGGGCGTAGGCTATCTGCACTCCGAAAAATCCGAAGCTGAGATTCCACAGCGCCCAAAAAGATTGGTCGGGTTTGTTTTTCATGCGTAAAAAAGTGTAAGTATGATAATTATTGTGATATAACCTCGATCTTTAGATTTGCTCACTTGTCGTTTTCGAGCGAATATAGCCACGCGATTTCCTCGGCCCACAACTCGGGTTGAGGTGTTTCGAGTATTATCGGAATTCCGTCGAAACGATCGTCGTTCATCATGCGGTGAAAAAATGTTTCGTCGATATGCCCTTGACGCAATGGTGCATGTCGGTCGACGTGCGATCCAAGTTCCCTCTTGGAGTCATTGAGATGCACAGCAGATAGATATTGCCGACCGATTTTTTCATCAAACTCATTCCATGTGGAATCATATCCGGCTTGTGTTGACAGATCGTATCCGGCTGCGAATGTGTGGCATGTGTCTATGCATACGCCAACGCGGCTTTTGTCGGACACACCATCTATGATGCGCCCGATCTGGCTGAACTCAAAACCAAGATTGCTTCCTTGCCCTGCTGTGTTCTCGATCACAGCTTTTACCCCCGGAATCTCATCAAGAGCTAAATTGATAGATTCAGCGATAAGATCGAGACACTTATCAGGTTCGATCAGTCCCAGATGACTACCAGGATGGAAATTAAGCATCGTCAGCCCGAGCTGCGCGCATCGGTGCATCTCATCAAGAAACGCTTCGCGACTCTTTGCGAGTTTTTCGGGATCGGCCGATCCGAGATTGATCAGATAACTGTCATGGGGCAATATCACCTTAGGATCATATCCCATTGCCGCACAATTGCTGCGAAATGCTTCAATACTGCTTTCAGTCAATGGTTTCGATTTCCAACGCGATGGGTTACGAGTAAACAATGCGAATGATTTCGCACCTATAGCGGCGGCATTCATCGGGGTGTTTTCAACACCTTTGTCGGCTGACACGTGGGCTCCTATGTATTTCATTGCGAATTGTAGATAACAGTCACGGAATGATACCTTCCGTAGCTTCGGCTTACAAAGTTAGTGAAGTCTTTTAAATTATGGAAATCCGTCAGCACAAAACATCACGCAGCATTTCATCACAGTTAAACCTTGTGACGTGATATCATTTTTTCGTATCTTTGCAGCTATATGACCGGATACAGCAACAGTCTGCGGCGCATTGTGGCATCACTTGACAGTGCACGCCATCGCCATGAAGAAGGCCTGTTCAAGGCCGAAGGGACAAAATGTGTTACCGACACACTCGGAGCGTTCACACTGCGTCACCTTATAGCTACCGACGAGTGGATGATGCGTAATCCGCAACTTGCGGAAATGGTGACATGTGTGTGCCCGCGGCGCGAACTCGAGCGCATGTCTTCGCTCAAGTCCCCACAAGGTGTCATAGCAGTCTATGATATGCCCAGCGATACGCAGCCTGATTTGATAAGCGGTCAGCCCGTCATTGCACTCGATTCCTTGCAGGATCCAGGTAATATGGGTACAATTATGCGTGTCGCCGACTGGTTTGGAGTACGACGCATAGTTGCTTCGCCTGATACTGTCGACTGCTTCTCTCCTAAAGTTGTGCAAGCCACAATGGGGGCGATATCACGTGTGAAAGTATGCTACACGCCACTGCCCGAATTTCTATCGTCATGCAATCGCCCTGTAGTCGGAACATTTCTCGATGGGCAAAACATGATGGCCGCTCAAATGGATCCGGACAGTATCATTGTGATAGGCAATGAAGGCCGGGGCATATCATCTGAAGTTGAACGTTACATAGATACACGTTTCACCATACCTCCATATCCCCAGGGAGATACAACTTCAGAGTCACTTAATGCAGCCGTCGCGGCATCAATATCGCTGGCGTTGTTACGTCGTCCGCAACTCATTTGATTTCAAACAAATGGCACAGAAGATTAAAACAGCTTGGTTCTGCACTTCATGTGGCGCAGAGTCATCGAAATGGACTGGTCGATGCCATGTGTGCGGCCAGTGGAATACCATGGTTGAGGAACGTGTCAGCGCCGATACTTCCAAGACCCTTAAGAGCACGCATCGTCAGCAGTCTAAAAAGCAGAAGCCGATTCCAGTACCATTGATTGAACAGTCAGATCACGAGCGCATTACCATGCCCAGCAAGGAACTGAACAGGGTGCTTGGAGGTGGATTGGTGGCAGGCTCGATGGTGCTTATAGGCGGAGAACCCGGAATAGGTAAATCGACGCTCGTGCTCCAGAATATTCTTGCTATAAAATCGCGTACAATCCTCTATGTGTCTGGGGAAGAGAGCGCGCAACAGATCAAGATGCGTGCCGACCGCATCGGACGCTCATCTACTGCCGACAATTGTTTCATTGTCTGCGAGACGTCGCTCGAGAACATCATGGATCATGTGGATCAGGTCAACCCCGGAATACTGATCGTCGATTCAATACAAACCATTGCATCTGAAGCCATAGAATCAGCCCCAGGATCAGTAAGTCAGGTCAGGGAATGCGCCGCACGATTACTAAAATATGCCAAGGAGAGTGCCGTGCCGGTGTTATTGATCGGGCACATTACCAAAGAGGGTAGCATAGCCGGACCGAAGGTACTCGAACACATTGTCGATGCCGTACTGCAATTCGAAGGCGACAGCCAGTGCATGTACCGCCTGCTTCGATCGATAAAAAATCGTTTTGGCTCGACATCAGAGTTAGGTATTTATGAAATGTGTCAGCGCGGTCTTCGTGAGGTCACAAACCCATCTGAGATGCTGCTCAGCCATGCTGATACCGAAGAATTGTCGGGTGTGGCTATCGGCGTGACAATCGACGGAATGCGTCCGTTTTTGATCGAAGCTCAGGCTTTGGTAAGCACAGCCGCATATGGTACACCACAGCGCACGGTCACGGGATTCGACTCCAAGCGCATGAACATGCTGCTTGCAGTGCTTGAGAAACGTGCCGGATTCAAGCTTGCATCAAAAGATGTGTTTCTCAATATAGCCGGCGGACTTAAAGTCAGTGATCCTGCACTCGATCTGGCTGTGATCAGCTCCATATTATCGTCCAACATCGACATGCCGGTACCACGTAAGATCTGTCTTACAGGTGAAGTGGGTCTCTCGGGAGAGATAAGACCGGTAAGCCGTATCGAGCAGCGCATTACGGAGGCTGCAAAACTTGGCATGGACACAATTATTGTGCCAGCCCACAACCTTAAGGGCGTTGACACGAGCCGTTTTGACATTACTATCACTGAGGCCGCGAAGGTTGAGGACGCCGTGCGTATCCTTTTTGCATGATAAAGCCACACCCATTTGCTCCGCACTTCCACGTCACTTCTTTCGTCAATGTCCAAATAAATTTGGCATTGCATACTACTTATTCGTATCTTTGTGCAGAACATCCGAATTTTGCCAATGAAAGTATTGAAGTTTGGCGGTACCTCGGTGGGCACTGTCAACTCACTCCGCAACGTCAAATCCATTGTAGAAGCGTGCGACGAGCCTGTAATAGTGGTGGTTTCAGCACTTGGCGGACTCACCGACTGCCTCATAGCCACCGCTCGCGACGCAGCTGAAGGGTGCGACGGATATATACAGTCGTTTGACGGAATTGTCAGACGACATCACGATATCATCGACGGGATTGTGCCCGCTGAGTCGCGTGCGCATGTGCGTGCACAGGTCGATCCATTGCTTGATGAGCTTTGCCGCGTCTACGCACACGTAAGGGAAGCCGGTGAACTGGCTATGCGGACTCTCGACTGCATAGTCAGCTATGGTGAGCTGATGTCATCACACATTGTTACAGCCATTATTAATGGCGCGGTGAGGTTCGACTCGCGCAATTTCATTAAGACACGAGATAGTTTCGACAAGCATTTGCTCGATAATGAGGCAACCTCGCCGTTGATCCATAAATATTTCGATGCATTTGCCGGAAGAGTAGCTGTTGTCCCCGGATTCATATCCACAGATTCGCGCCAGCCGTCTGTTGTCACAAATCTCGGACGTGGAGGTAGCGATTATACAGCAGCTATTCTCGCTGCAGAGCTCAACGCCCGTGTGCTCGAGATATGGACTGATGTTGATGGTTTCATGACCGCCGATCCGCGTGTTATCGAATCTGCATACGTCATCGACCGCATGTCGTTCGTCGAGGCAATGGAGCTGTGCAACTTCGGGGCTAAAGTGATCTATCCACCTACGATCTATCCTGTGTTCCACAAGAACATACCTATCGTAATAAAGAACACATTCAATCCTCAAGCTCCAGGCACTCTTGTAAGCGATGACCGCCGTGATGATGTAGCTTCATCAACTGGACGCCATACCATGAAAGGCATATCGTCGATCAACGACACATGCCTTGTCACTGTTGCCGGTTTCGGTATGGTTGGAATGCCTGGCATAAGTTCACGTATATTCAACACATTGAACACACATGGTGTCAGCGTGTTCATGGTCAATCAGGCGTCTGGCGAAAACAACACATCGTTTGCCGTCCGTAACGAAAGCGCAGACATCGCGGTACAGGCCCTTAACGAGGAGTTTTCGGTTGAGCTCGCCACCGGTGCTATCAGTTCGATCAGCGCTCGCAGCGGACTTGCCACAGTGGCCGTCGTAGGAGAGAACATGAAAGATAACACCGCCGTGGCCGGCCGGCTATTCAATACTCTAAGCCGAAACGGCATAGGTGTGACGGCGTTTGCCCATGGAGCTTCGGGGACAAATATATCATTTGTAGTCGATCTCGCAGCTTTGCGCAACGCAATGGGTTTGATCCATGAATGTTTTTTCGTTACACAGCCAAAAGTTTTCAATATCTATATTCTTGGAGACGACACTCCGGAAGGTATCGGTCTGACCGAGCGCATCAATCATCATCAGCCACATATGTTGAGCCATAGCGGAGTGATGATCCAGGTGGCCGGACAGTGTGGCGCGAAGACTATGCCAAGCGACGTTTGCCGCCTTGTGGCAACAACGGGATCTGTCACGAGTGTTTTTGTCGATTGCTCCTTAAATAAAGATACAAGTGACGTATACCGTCGGTTGCTTGCTCAAAAAATCAACGTAGTGTCGTTATCCGGCACAAGTGACGACAACGCTCTTCATCAGTTGGCCAACGAAAACGAAGTGACATATATCGCCTGCTCAGAGTCAGGCTACGATCCTGTGGTGGAAAGCACTATCCATCGTCTCAAAAATGCCGGTGACGCCATTATGAGCGTCGATACAGCCACAGTCGCCGATGGCACAAAGATCACTACAATCACAACTCAGCGTCATCGTCCGCTGACGGTCACAACCTATATGTCTGATCCTGCCGACAATCTTTTGGCCAATATACTCAGTATAGTCAACTAAGGAATAACGCTATGCTATATTACAGCACATCCGGTTGCTCTCAGGCAGTGACTCTGCGTCAGGCGGTAATGGCCGGTCATGCACCAGACGGCGGACTGTATATGCCGACAGTTATACCAAGGTTGCCTAAAGCATTTTTCAATAACATGCCCGACATGTCGATCTCCGAGATCGCATATGTTGTGGCCAATACATTGTTCAGTGAGGATGTCGATTCAGCAACATTGAGCCGCATATCTGCCGATGTGTTTACGTTTCCGGTGCCCGCGGTGCGTCTGTCGCCGGGTATGACAGCTATCGAACTGTTCCATGGTCCAACGGCTTCGTTCAATGATATAGGAGCGCGATTTCTCGCGGGGATGCTTCCACATCTCAATCTTGATCCGGCTCATCCGGTCAACTTTCTTATGGCAACAGCCGGCGACAGTGGCGATGCGGTTGCACGGGCGCTGCATAATGTGCCTGGCGCACATGTCACAGTGTTATATCCACGTCGTGGGTTGAGTCGCGTGCAGGTAGCACAGCTCACATCTCTTGGTGATAATGTTACAGCGGTAGAAGTCAGCGCTGATATAGCACAGTGTCGAGCCATGGTCGATAACGTATTTTCCGATACGGATTTCGTTAAGGAAGCTCGGCTCACACCTGCAAGCTCCATCAATATAGCCCGATTTCTTCCACAGATATTTGTATATTTCCATGCCTACGCGTGTGTGAGAGCCATGGGCGATACACGACGCGTGGTCATCGGAGTCCCATGCGGTAACCTTGGAAATCTTGCTGCCGGACTCACAGCCAAGCGTATGGGTCTTCCGGTCAGCCGATTTATGGCCGCCGGATCAATGTGGCCTGACGGTGGCACACCATCCAACATGCCACGCATCGCATCGCTCTATCCCGGAGGAGTAAATGATCTTGCAGCCGATGTGACTACCATGCGCTATACACCCGATGAGATTGACCGTGCTGCCGCACTATGCCGGTCAGCCGGATATCTCATAGACAACTCGGGGGCTACAGCATGGCAGGCACTCAATGATTCACTCGACCCTTCGACTGAAACGGGTGTCGTACTCGTCACTGCCGATCCGGAGAAAAGCTATGAGACACTATCTCTATCGCAAGACGAATCGCTCCCTGAGATGTCGGCTCATATGAAGCAGCTGTTCACCCGTCATCAGTCATCCGTAAAGATAGGTAGATCTCCAATGGCATTAAGACGTCTGCTCACTGAAATTGCATCTAACAATCCCAAACAATAAACGTTAATAAAATTATGGCAAACAAACGTTCTCTTAGAAAATACATCGAATGTGTGTGTGGCGAAATTGCCGCTGAGTGCATCATCGCGTCAAATGTCATCGAAGGAATCGACCGCAAGGCCATGGAGCAGCAGGTAGTGAAAGTGGCATTGATGCAGGAATCAGCATTGCGTCGAGTAGGCGTTACATTCGACCGTCGTCCATGCGATTTCGAAAATGGCCGTGCATATCGACGTGCACGCAATGCATATTATCGCGCAGCTTACCGCTCGCTTCTCGACACATTGCACAGCGATGTTGAGGCTACCGTTGCCGAAATGAACAAGGCGCTTCCAGCCAGAAAGAACTGATAGCGGCATATCTACATGAATATTGCCGCCCGTATTCTCAAAGCATTCGGATGGTCGGTGGACATAACTGTCCCCGACTACCCGAAATGTATTATCTGTGTAGCTCCACATACGAGCAACTGGGATTTCATACTCGGCAAGCTCGCATATGCAGCCGTTGGGCGTCATGCCGGATTCCTTATGAAGGAAACATGGTTTTTCTTCCCGTTAGGGCTGCTTTTCAGATCAATTGGTGGCATACCGGTGCCTCGCCGTCGCGGAGGCAGTCTTGTCAGTGAAGTGGTGTCGCGGTTCAATTCAAGCACTAAAATGGCTGTCGCCATTACTCCCGAAGGCACGCGTAGCCGTACATCGCAGTGGCGCACAGGATTTCTCCATATAGCCCGAGAGGCACATGTGCCTATTGTGCTCGGTGCTATCGACTTCAAGACACGTCGCATAATGATCAACACCGAGTTTCAACCAACCGGAGATCTGGATGCGGACATGCGCTCAATAAAACGATTTTACAGTCCCTACGAAGGTAAATATCCCGAAAAATTCACCACCGAATGAATCTTAAGACAGCGATTATACCACTCGACATTGCCTATGCCGACCCTGGCAAGAATCTAAATGCGTTGACAGAAGCGATAGTACGCATCGAACCTGACACTCGTCTGGTAGTTCTTCCTGAGTTGTTCTCGACTGGCTATGTTAAAAATCCTGACAAGATGAAGCGGTACGCCGTACATCGTGACGGAAC
>CANOUR010000065.1 GCA_947570265.1 uncultured Bacteroidales bacterium
TCCGGTAAGGGCGAACCTCTTTTTGGCACCGGAGTTAGTCTTAATCTTGGGCATTGTTGTGTAGTTAAAAAATATTAATTCGAGAAACGTCCCGACCGGCTCGCGACCGGGGCTTGTCTTGTTGTCACTGGGGTTTCTTTTTGGGAGTGATCATGATGGTCATGCGCTTGCCTTCAAGCACAGGCATCTGTTCAACTTTTCCATATTCTTCAAGATCCTGCGCGAAACGCAGCAGCAACACTTCGCCCTGCTCCTTGAACAAGATCGAGCGTCCTTTGAAGAATACGTAGCTTTTAACTTTCGCTCCTTCCTGAAGAAAACCGATGGCGTGCTTGAGCTTGAAGGCATAGTCATGGTCGTCGGTCTGAGGCCCGAAGCGGATCTCTTTCACAACTACTTTAGTGGCTTTCGCTTTCTGCTCTTTCTGCCGCTTTTTCTGCTGATACAGAAACTTACTGTAGTCCAATATCTTGCATACAGGCGGCTCGGCGGTAGGAGAGATCTCGATGAGGTCAAGCTCCTGCTCCTCTGCCATCTTGAGGGCTTGCTGGATGGGGTATATTCCC
This sequence comes from uncultured Bacteroidales bacterium, assembly GCA_947570265.1. Lineage (GTDB taxonomy): Bacteria > Bacteroidota > Bacteroidia > Bacteroidales > Muribaculaceae > CAG-1031. Next base: position 567 of record CANOUR010000065.1, read on the forward strand.
GGCGTCACATTGTCGCCGACGAGGCGCACCTCGCGGGCTCGGATGTGTTCATTGGTGGCGTAGGGATTCTTGGCGTTGTTGCGGCCGGAATCTCCGCGCATCGGACCACGGCGTCCGGGGCCTCCGGCGGGGGCTGAGGGACGGCGTATTCCGGGATTAAAGGGTTTTTTCTCCATTCAGCGGGTTTATTGTTGGTTGATCATTTGGTTGACTTCGTCAGTCAAATTTTGCGCAAAGGTAGCAATTTTTACCGAACCTTGATCTCCTTCGCCCTGTTTTCTTACAGAAACTTCACCATTTTCTTTCTCTTTCTCGCCTACAATGAGAAGATAAGGGATGCGGCGCAGCTCGTTGTCGCGGATTTTCTTGCCGATTTTCTCGTTGCGGTCATCGACTATTGCGCGTACGTCGGCAGCATTGAGCTGCTTGGCTACTTCGTAGGCATAGTCGTTGAACTTTTCGCTGATCGGTAGCACAACTGCCTGATCAGGCGCAAGCCACAGCGGGAAGCGTCCGGCTGTGTGTTCGAGAAGAACAGCCACGAATCGTTCCATTGAGCCGAACGGAGCACGGTGGATCATCACTGGGCGGTGCTTCAGATTGTCAGCGCCTGTATATTCAAGTTCGAAACGCTCAGGCAGGTTGTAGTCAACTTGTATCGTGCCGAGCTGCCAGCGACGGCCGATCGCATCCTTCACCATGAAGTCGAGTTTCGGGCCATAGAAAGCAGCTTCGCCAAGTTCGGTGCGGGCATTCAGCCCTTTTTCGGCACAGGCTTCTATGATGGCTTGCTCTGCGAGATGCCAGTTTTCGTCGCTACCGATATATTTTTCCTTGTTGTTCGGATCGCGCAGAGATATCTGAGCCTCGAAGTTGTCAAATTTGAGAGCCTTGAAGATGTAAAGGATAATGTCCATCACCTTGAGGAACTCATCTTTGATCTGGTCGGGAGCACAGAAGATATGGGCATCGTCCTGCGTGAATCCGCGCACGCGTGTCAGTCCGTGGAGCTCGCCGCTCTGCTCGTAGCGATATACGGTGCCGAATTCGGCCAATCGCAGCGGCAGCTCGCGGTAGCTGCGGGGGAACGCACGGAATATTTCGCAGTGATGGGGGCAGTTCATAGGCTTGAGCAGATATTCCTCACCTTCCTCGGGTGTGTGGATGGGCTGGAATGAGTCCTTGCCATATTTGGCGTAGTGACCCGAGGTGACATACAGCATCTTGTTGCCGATGTGAGGTGTGATCACCTGCTGGTAGCCATATTGTTTCTGTATTTTGCGCAGGAACTGCTCGAGACGGTCGCGCAGCGCAGCTCCCTTGGGAAGCCACAATGGCAGGCCGGCGCCAACTTTGGACGAGAATGCGAAAAGCTCCATCTCCTTGCCAAGTTTGCGGTGGTCGCGCTTTTTGGCCTCCTCGAGCATCACGAGATACTCGTCAAGCATCTTTTGTTTGGGGAAGGTGATGCCGTAGACTCTCACCAGCTGATTGCGCTTCTCATCGCCACGCCAGTATGCACCGGCCAGAGATGTCACTTTTACTGCCTTTATCGGTGCGGTGTTGTCGATATGCGGACCCCGGCACAAGTCTGTGAAGCTGCCTTGGGTATATGTCGATATGGTGCCGTCCTCGAGCTCCGAAATAAGCTCGCATTTGTAGGTCTCACCGCGGTCGCCGAACATTTTCAGTGCATCGGACTTGGATATGTCGGCACGTACAATGGGCTGTTTCTCCCGAGCCAGTTCAAGCATCTTTTTCTCGATGCGTGCAAAGTCGGCCGATGTGATCTGGTGCTCGCCTGGATCAACGTCGTAGTAGAATCCGTTGTCGATTGCAGGGCCAATGCCGAACTTGATGCCGGGATAAAGTTCCTGAAGTGCTTCGGCCAACAGGTGAGCCGACGAGTGCCAGAAAGCATGCTTACCTTCGGCATCCTCCCATTTATGGAACTTGACGGTGGCGTCGGTCGTTATCGGGCGGGCTATGTCCCATTCCTGATCATTGACAGTTGCCGCAAGCACTTCTTTGGCAAGTTGCGGACTGAGACTGCGGGCGATGTCGAGCGGGGTTGATCCGCTCTCAAATTCCTTGACCGATTGGTCGGGAAAGGTGATTTTTATACTCATTTGTTTTATGTAATGATTTAGTTCCTGACCCATACGGACGGGCCGGACACATACGGGTGCAAATTTAATAAATGTAAAACGATATAAACACAATTAGAGCCGGATTTTTTATTCCGGCTCCAATCATTAGTAGAATCAGATGCTCTTACTGTCAGTCTGCAAGGTCTACAGCATAGTACATCTTGCGACCGGTGGGGTAGATGCCGGTGATAAACATCACGTGGTCATCGTCGCTTTTCACGATCCTGTCGTATATCTTCTCGACATCATCGAACGATGTTATGCGCATGTTGTTTATGTCCATGACGACGAATCCGTCTTTGATTCCGGCAGACTTGAATTTGCCATCCTTAAGTCCTGAGACTTGCACGCCCTGTGATATCCGCAGTTCTTTTTTAAGCTCGGCCGACAGTGGCTTGAAAGCGCATCCGAGATCGGTTATGCTTCCGGCTGCTGTCACTTTGGTGTTACCCTGATTGTTTAGCAAGGTGACATTGGCGCTACGGCGTTTGTTGTCGCGGATGTATGTGACAGTGATCTTGTCACCGGGATGGTAGCGTGCAACCTGCTCCTGGAGCTGAGCTGTATTGCGCACTGCAGAGCCATTGACATCTACGATCACATCTCCTTCCTCGATTCCGGCTTCGGCTGCTCCTGAGCGGTCTGATACCGAGCCGACATATACGCCTTCGCTGACGGCTGTGATGCCTTTCTCTTTGGCGAGTTTGGCGGTGAGATCGCTGATGCTGATGCCGAGAACCGCGCGTTGCACTGTGCCATATTGACGTATGTCGCTGACAACTTTCTTGACAATGGATGTGGGTATGGCGAACGAGTAGCCCGAATAGCTGCCGGTATTTGAGTATATTGCGGTGTTGATGCCGACGAGCTCACCATTCAGGTTGACAAGTGCTCCACCTGAGTTGCCGGGGTTGACAGCCGCATCGGTCTGGATATATGATTCGATGCCCATGTTGTTGCGCGAATGGGTCACACCCGATATGCTGCGCGCTTTGGCGCTCACGATTCCGGTGGTTACCGTTGATGTGAAACCAAACGGATTGCCTACGGCGAGCACCCATTCGCCGACCTGCAGTTTGTCGCTGTCTCCCATAGGGATGACTGCAAGATCTTTGATGTCGATCTTCACCAGGGCGAGATCGGTGGTGGGGTCAGAACCGATCACAGTGGCGTTGAACGAGCGGTTGTCGTTGAGTGTTACCTCGAGACGATCCGCGCCATCGATCACGTGATTGTTAGTGACAATATAACCGTCGGGACTGATGACCACTCCCGATCCCAGGCCAAGCTGTTGCTGATTGCTCTCATCGTCAGAGTCTTTGTCCTGAGGCTGGTTGCGGCGTGGCTGATTCTGGCGGGGTGATCCGAAGAAAAATTCAAAGAATGGATCTGACGAGAACGGGCTCATGCCACCTCCGTTGCGGCTGTAGCCGCGTGGAGTGGCAAAGCTTTTGATCGACACCACTCCGTTGACCGAGCTCTCCGCCGCACGCGTGAAATCTGCGTAGTCTTTAAATGGTGTGGGCTGAGCCACGGTATAGTATCCGGCTTTTTGCCCGGCATCGGTTGCATCTGTCGAGGGGAGGGAGAATGAGTCAGATCCGTCAGCGGCTTTCATGGCAGTGACGGTAAGTGCGCTGCTTGCTACGGCTACGCCGCAAGAGAGCAACGCCAGTGTCAGGGTGTTTTTTTTGTTCTGATTCATGTTGCAGATATATGATTTTTCGTTTCTGAAATTTAGACGGCAAAATTCGCGCCATGTTACATGCCATGCCTTCCCTTTAAACATAATTAACCCTTATTGGCGGTGTGTTAACCAATTTCAACGCGATGTTTGGCGGTGTGGCTGCAATGAATTATCTTCGTATGTCAATTAATCTTGTAAATCCGATTTTATGAAACGAAAGATATTCAACAGATGGTCGGCGGCGATTCTCGCCCTCTCGATGATTTGTGGAAATGCTGTGGCGGATCGTCTGGTGATACTCCACACAAATGACACGCACAGTCAGATTGACCCTATGGCTGATGGAACAGGCGGAGTTGCCCGTCGCAAGGCGCTGATTGATAGTGTGCGTTCGGCTGAGCCGAATGTGTTGCTGGTCGACGCTGGTGATGCTGTGCAAGGTTCGTTGTTTTTCACGCTGTTTCACGGCGAGGTGGAGCAGAAGCTGATGAATGAGCTGGGATATGACATTCAGATTCTCGGGAACCACGAGTTTGACAATGGTCTCGGATCATTGAAGCGTCAGCTCGATATAGCATCTCCCGAACTGCTTGCGACGAATTATGATTTTTCCGAAACGTCGTTGAAGGGTATGTTCAAGCCGTATACCGTAAAGGAAGTGGGTGGAAGACGGATAGGATTCTTTGCTGTCAACATAAATCCAAAAGGCCTGATTGATGCAGACTGTTATGAAGGGCTGCGATATCTCGATGCGTATGATGCCGCGGATGCGGTGTCGTGGTATCTTAGAAATATCGAAAAATGCGATAAGGTTGTAGCCGTAACACATGTGGGATACGACGATATAAATGGGGTAAACGATGTGGAGCTTGCCCGACGCAGCAAAAATATCGATATGATTATAGGTGGACACAGTCACACGCTGATAGATCCGTCGTCACCCGACGCGCGTGTCCCGAATGCTGTCGGTGATACGGTGCTGGTGTTGCAGACACGCAATAAAGGAGCGTATGTGGGTGAGATCGACATCGATTTGCAGTCAGGCCGCACTGAGGCACGGCTGCTGGATGTGAATGGCCGTCTTGACAACCGTATCGGTGCATCCGTAGACAGTTTGCTCTCACCGTATCGTCACAAAGTCGACTCGATCGTCTCACAACCGGTTGGTGTGGCAGCCGTTGATCTGGAACAGACGTCGTCACGGACGCTAAACTGGCTCACCGACTATGTGAGGATGCGTGGAGAGGAGCTTACTGGCGGACATGTTGATCTTGCAATAATGAACAAAGGCGGCATCCGCAATTCCATTCCGCGTGGCACCGTCACCAAAGGGCAAGTGATGAGCATGCTTCCGTTCACCAATTATATAGTTGTAATGGATATCAAGGGATCGGATCTCATCGATAATTTTGCCGTGATGGGGCGTCAGGGGGGCAATGGCGTGAGCGATGGTGTTGAGGTGACATACCGTGGCGGGACAGGAGAGGTGGTCAGTGCCACTATAGATGGTTGTCCAGTCGATCCAGAGGCCACATATCGTCTGGCGACTATCTCATATCTTGCCAAAGGGGGCGATTATATGGTCCCGTTGACGCATGGCAAGATCATTTCGCGGAGCAACGATGTTATATTCAATGACATCATCGGCAGCATGGAGCATGGCAGCCTGCATGGCCGTAAACTCAATGCGCCCGATAAATCGCGAATGAACCCCGTAGACTGACAATCGGATGAAAAGACGTATATCAGCGATATTGGCGACACTGTCTGTGGCAGTGGCTGCAATGGCGACATATGATTGTGCGCCTGTCCAAAAAGATAGAGAGCTTGAGAATGATGAACTATTACGCCAAAGGCAGGAGAAACATTGGGTCGATTCGGTCTATGCTGCTCTGACGCCGAGAGAAAGGGTGGCTCAGCTGTTCATCCCCCATCTTATTGTGTCAGACAATGCCGCAGGACGGGCAATGATTAAAAAGTATGTCGCCGGTGACCATGTCGGCGGACTGTTGCTTGGCCGTGGAGACATCAATTCCTATGCCGTGCTTAATGGTTATGCACAGAGCCTTGCGGATGTGCCGTTGATGATAACTGCGGATGCCGAGTGGGGGCTGTCGATGCGCTTGAAGGATGCTCCGCGTTTTCCACATAACATATCACTTGGGGCAACACAGGACACGGCTGCTATAGCTGCTTACGGAAGGGAAATGGCTCGTGAATGCCGCCGACTCGGCATTACGGTGAGTTTCGCTCCGGTCGCCGATGTCAATTCCAATCCTTTGAACCCTGTGATCGGATTCAGATCTTTTGGCGAAGATCCGCAGAGGGTGGCGGCGCTGTCAGTGGCGTATGCGCGAGGACTCGAAGAGGGTGGAGTGCTGTCGGTCGGGAAACATTTTCCGGGTCATGGCGACACATCGGCCGATTCGCATAAGACACTGCCGGTGGTCAGTCGTTCGGCAGAGGGGCTGAGCCAGGTGGAACTCGTGCCGTTCAAGGCGATCATTGATGCCGGTTTGGGTGGTATCATGGTGGGACACATCAAAGTGCCTGCGCTTGATCCTTCCGGCACGCCGGCATCACTGTCCGAACGCGTGATCTCCCGATTGCTTAAGGACAAAATGGGCTTTGACGGTCTTGTGTTCACTGATGCGCTCGAAATGGCAGGTGCACAGGTCAAGGGGGCTAATAATTGTGTGCTCGCCCTTAAGGCCGGGGCAGATGTGCTTCTCGGATCGGCACACCCTACTGCTGATATCGATTCTGTGATGGCGGCATTGGCCTCGGGACGTCTTCAATGGACTGATGTGGATACGAGTGTTAGAAAGATGCTTGCTTACAAATATCGACTTGGACTGACGGGCAGGCAGACTGTGTCGAAGACAAATGCAGTGGGTGATATATGTTCCGGGCAGGCAGAAGAGGTAAACGGACGATTGGCGAGTGCGGCGATTACGGTTGTGCGCAACGGCAACGGCTTGCTGCCGCTATCAATGTCGAGCAAAGTGGTTGTCGTGGACGCCAAGAAAGGATTTGCCGAAATGGCCGGCAAATTCGGTGGTTCAGTATCGTCTGTTACGGATCTTACGGCTGCTGACGTGAAGCGATGCACTGCGGTTGTCGTACCAGTGTATTCCGACAGCCGTGGAATGCCCGCCAAGTTGACGACATTGCGTAATATGGCCGGTGACAAACTCATACCTGTGTTTTTCATCAATCCGTATAAAATTGCTTCTTTCGCCACTGCGCTCAAAAACCTGCCAACACTGGTGGTGGCGGGTGATGACACTCCTGCGCTCCGTCGTGCCGCGGCCGAAGCAGTGTGTGGTGTGCAGGATGTGACTGGACGTATGCCGGTGAATGTCAAGGATGTCGCCAGGTTGGGAGAGGGGGTGGATCTGTGCTCCGACAGGCTCGGACACGCTTATCCGGATATGTTTGGTGTGTCGCCAGCGTTGGCGTCTGAGATAGATTCATTGATAGACATAGGGTTGGCGCAAAAAGCATTTACAGGCTGTCAGGTAATGGTGGTCAAAGATGGCAGTGTTATATACGATAGGGCGGCGGGAACTATTGATGACAGAAAGTCGGAAGCTGTTACCCGCAGATCACTTTTCGACCTTGCCTCAGTGAGTAAAGTTGTAGGTACAATGGCCGGGCTTATGGCGGCTTATGACCGTGGTATGTTCAAACTCGACGATCGTTTGGATAAATTCATTTCTGAGTTGAAGGGTGATCCCAAAGGTGCTCTTACAATGCGCGGTCTGATGCTGCATGAGACAGGTCTTCCTGCATCGGTCAATATCGCGAAGGTTGTGATCGATCCCGGTAGTCTCGGCGGAAAGACTATCTATTCTCCAAGAAAAGATGATGTGCACACTATCGCGACAGGCGGCATGTGGGGCAACCGTATGGCAAAAATAAGAGATGACGTCTATGCGTTTTCAGACAATGGAGACTTCAGCCTGCCTGTGGCGCATGGTGTCTATGCTTCCGAAGCCGCATACGACACGGTTATGAACCGCATAATGGCGTTGCCGTTGAATCCATCAAGAGCCTACAGATATTCAGATGTCAATTTTATTCTGCTTATGGAGGCTGAGCAAAGGATGACAGGCCGTAGACATGATGAATGGGTAGATGAGATGGTGTATGCCCCATTAGGTATTGAACGTCTCACATACAGACCCCTCGATCTGTTTGAACGGTCGGAAGTCGTGGCGACAGAGAATGATAAGTTTCTCCGCAAGCAGAAAGTTCATGGCTACGTACACGATGAAACTGCGGCGTTCATGGGTGGTGTGGCAGGAAATGCCGGATTGTTCGGTAATGCGGAGTCGATTGCCATATGGTGCGACATGTTGCTTGACGATGGACAGTATGGCGGAAGACAGGTGCTTAAGCCCTCTACGGTCAAGGCGTTCATAGATCCGCGTTCGGCCGACGGAGGTCGCGGTCTTGGTTTCGATGTGACCTCTGATGGCCGTTATATAGGGCATACCGGATTTACCGGCACATGCTTTTGGATCGATCCACGGCTTGGTGTCACAGTGGTGGTGCTGACCAACAGGGTCAATCCGTCGCGCGACAACAAGGCCTGGAGCCGGTTGAATTTTCGTTCGCGGATACTCGATGCGGTGTCCCATGCATTTGATAGCACACCAAAAGTGTGAAAACCGACGCGGGATTAACTTAATATTTTGTAATTGTCTTAAAATGTGCGCTTTGAAAATGTTTTTTAAAATCTTTTAGCTCATTAACTCCAATAAAAGATTATTCGAGGTTGTTTTAGAGATAAAGGATGAAACAAAGCGATAAGCAGAAGGCAAAAAAGAGACAAGCAATTCAGTTACATCCCTCGTCCTTTATATTGGGTAGTGATACCAGATATTGAGGCTCTCATAAATAAATAGTTGAAACGTGAGATGGCTTTCCGGCAAATGTCCGGAAAGCCATTTTGCGGTATGACTGTGGCTGATGAACAGAGTGCTGATGATTATAGAATAAGGATAAAATAAAAAAAATTACTCGTCGTCACGACGAATAATCTTCTTACCTTAAATCTAATACCATGAAAAACTTGATGCAAAGTTATAAAATATAGATGTCGCGGACAAGCTGTCCGCATGGTGTTTAACTAAAATTAACCGAACGGACGGGGCGTATTGTCTCAGAGTGTGTTTGGATTTAACTCGTATTAAGATTGAGAATCAATTACGATGGAAAAAGCGCCGTAATTGGGCTCAAGATTAATGCGAAACGTATTCATACAATCTTCAATATTGCAATATAATCAATCTTAGTGTGTTAAATTCAAACACACTCTTAAAAGAGCTTGACAGGCAAACTATTCGAAGGTAGTGACGGTTGTATTGCGTGAATGATGCGAGTGATTGATGTTGCTTGCTTTTGTGGTTGAAATTTTTGCTACAGGAACAAAAAAACACTATCTTTGCGCATCAAGAAACTAACCTTTTTAAAATTCAATATTGATATGGATTTTCTGACAAACGAGAAACTTACCATCGTCGGTGCGGCCGGCATGATTGGCTCGAACATGGCTCAGACCGCCATCATGATGGGTCTGACTCCCAACATCTGCCTTTATGACCCTTACGGACCCGGTCTCGAAGGTGTGGCCGAGGAGCTTTATCAGTGTGGATTCGAAGGTCTCAATCTCACTTGGACAACCGACATCAAGGAGGCTCTTACAGATGCTAAATATATCGTGTCGTCGGGTGGTGCACCCCGCAAGGCCGGCATGACACGCGAGGATCTGCTCAAAGGCAACACTCAGATTGCTGAAGACTTCGGCAAAAATGTCAAGGCATACTGCCCCGATGTGAAGTTTGTCGTTGTGATCTTCAACCCCGCTGACATTACCGGTCTGGTGACATTGCTCTATTCAGGTCTGAAGCCCTCGCAGGTGGCTACGCTCGCAGCGCTTGACAGCACACGTCTGCAAAACGAGCTCGTGAAGTATTTCAAGCTTCCCGCAGCAAAGATCGAGAACTCACGCACATACGGTGGTCACGGAGAGCAGATGGCTGTATATGCATCGACAACTGTTGTCGACGGCAAGCCTCTGACTGACCTTATCGGCACAGACGCCCTTCCCGAGGCTGACTGGACTGAGTTGAAGGGACGTGTGATCCAGGGTGGCAAGCGCATCATCGAGCTTCGCGGCCGTTCGTCGTTCCAGAGCCCTGCCTATCTCTCTATCGAGATGATCCGTGCGGCTATGGGTGGCAAAAAATTCACATGGCCTGTAGGCACATACGTGAATGACGATCGTTTCCAGCATATCCTCATGGCTATGGAGACAACTGTCGATGCCAACGGCATCAGCTACAACGAGCCTAAGGGCACTCCCGCCGAGCAGGCTGAACTCGAGAAGAGCTACAAGCACCTCTGCGAGATGCGTGACGAGGTGATCAGCCTCGGCATTCTTCCTCCCGTTGCTGATTGGAAGAAGTTCAACCCCAACCTTTGATCACAAGTACATCGTGATATTATCGGGAGCCGCACTTTGACAGTGCGGCTCCCGTTGTAGAAAGTAGTGTGCAATCAGCGAATTATTGCTATGAACATCGAACAGGTCAGAGAATCGTGTCTCACCATTCATGCGGGCGTTGAGGAATGTTCGCCATTTGAAGGGTTGGGCTATCCTGATATAGCATTTAAGATAGCGGGTAAGATTTTCGCATATCTGTGCGTGCCCGGCAGTCCGAGTTGCAGCCGGAGTGATTCTGTCAACTTGCTTGTCGTGAAGTCTGATCCCGATGAGGCGATGGAGTTGCGTGAAATATATCCAGGCATCATAGAGCCG
>CANOUR010000066.1 GCA_947570265.1 uncultured Bacteroidales bacterium
GGACGCAAGATTTTCATTCTTGAAAGAGGAGTTCGATTCTCCTATGGGCTACCATAAATAAATATAGTAAAAGGACAATTCAAACAAAGCTAAAATGGCTAACCATAAATCATCGCTGAAAAGAATCCGCCAGACTGAATCACGCCGCGCCCGCAATCGTTACTATGCCAAGACTGCCCGCAACGCCGTGCGCAATCTTCGCAAGATGACCGACAAGGTTGAGGCTGAGGCTAAGTTCAAGGTTCTCGCAGCAATGCTTGACCGTCTTGCTTCGAAGAACACAATCTCGAAAAACAAGGCTGCCAACCTCAAAAGCAAGCTCTCGCACCACATCGCGAAGCTCGGCTGATACCGCAGAGGCTGCAGCGGCAAACCAATAGGCTTTAACGCCGTCAGGGCCCATTCGTCTATCGGCTAGGACGCAAGATTTTCATTCTTGAAAGAGGAGTTCGATTCTCCTATGGGCTACGAGGCTGTCCCCGAAAACGGGGCAGCCTTTTGATATGAAATCCACGTGGAGTTGCCCTGTGTCGTAGCGCCACATTTGGTCGTATGTTTCAATACCGAATTATGAAAGCAAAAGTAATACTCATGTCGCTTGCCGTGGCGACTGTCTCTCTGACCGGTTGTGTCAGCAAGAAAAACTATACGGCGCTTCAAGATAAATATGTGGCGTTGGCCAAGGAGCATCAGGCAACGCAGCTCGAGCTTACCAAAAGCAACACATCGGCAAACAGCCTCGAGGAGCGCCTCGCCGAAGCGCAGGCTGCCAACCGCGATCTTCGCGAGGCCTATGCTATGTTGCAGAAGTCTCTCGATCAGAGCATACAGAGCGGCTCGCAGAGCAGTGTCAACATCGCTAAGCTGGTCGATGAGATCAATGCCTCGAACAAGTATATCAAGCAGCTTGTCGAAGCCAAAAGCAAAAGTGACTCGCTCAACATGGTGCTGACCAACAATCTCACACGTTCGCTGTCCCGCGACGAGTTGAAAGACGTCGACATCAAGGTGCTCAAGGGCGTGGTCTACATATCGCTTGCCGACAACATGCTCTACAAGAGTGGATCGTATGAGATCTCAGATCAGGCCATGGCCACTTTGAGCAAGATTGCCAAGATCATCAAGGACTACAGCGACTATGAGGTGCTTGTTGAAGGCAATACCGACGATGTGCCCATATCGCGTACCAACATCCGCGACAACTGGGATCTGTCGGCTTTGCGTGCAGCTTCGGTCGTGCGCGTGTTGCAAGATCGCTTTGGTGTGAATCCTTCGCGTCTCACGGCAGGTGGACGCGGTGAGTACAATCCGATCGGTGACAACTCGACTGTTGAAGGCCGCGCGCGCAATCGTCGCACGGAGATAATTGTCACTCCCAAGCTTGATCAGTTTCTCGACCTTATCGATCAGGCTCCCGAAGAGGGTGACGTCAAATGAGATAGATGAATTGATTATTGATTAAATTCAGGCGGAACACAGATGGCCAATATGGCTGTCATGTGTTCCGCTTTGTTGTGGATGTGTGTGGTTTTGCCTACATTTGTAACTCCATTATAATTTATTGAATACTCACTTATACCATGATGAAATTTCACAGTTCCCTGCTGACAGGGCTCGCCGCGGTATGTTTGGCAAATGCGCCTGCGGCGATGGCACAGGATTCATTTGATCTCGACAGCCAGCGAGGTGAGCGTCAAGTGTGGCAGCACGTGCCCGGATCGGTGGTTGATCACCACGGTCTTGTGGTCAACCCGACTCCACGCCAATTTACCACCGATGAGACCACGCAGGTTGATGTGTCCTCGGGCGTGACACCGGGTAAGGGCACGGATGCCTATCTGGCCGATATGAAACGAATCGGCATAAGAGTTGCCGAAAATGGTCAGCCGCTGACGATATGCAATGATCCCGCGGTGGCGGTCAAAGCTGGGGTAGAGCCAAAGACCGGAGCGTACATGCTCTCGATTTCCGGCACGGGTGTGGATATAAAGGCATACGACGACCGTGGGGCTTTTTATGCTCTTCAGACTCTCCGGCAGTTGCTCGATAGCGAGAATGCCGCCGATGGCACTCTCCCGCTTATCACCATCAGCGACTATCCGACATTGAAGCATCGCGGAGTAGTGGAGGGTTTCTATGGCGACCCGTGGAGTCACGAGGTGCGCACGTCGCTCATCGATTATTATGGCCGAAACAAACTCAACACATACGTGTTCGGGCCTAAGGATGATCCATATCACAGCTCGCCCCATTGGCGTGAGCCATACCCCGACAAGCAGGCGCAGCAGATTGCCGAACTTGTCGAGGCATGCAAGCGTAACCGTGTGGATTTTGTGTGGGCTATACATCCCGGTAAGGATATAAAATGGAATGAGGAGGATTATCAGAATCTTCTGCGCAAATTTGAGATGATGTATGACCTCGGGGTCAGAAGTTTTGCCATCCATTTCGATGATATCGGTGGCGAAGGCGCTAATCCTTACAAGCAGACAGCGTTGCTCAACCGCCTGACCGACGAGTTTGTCAAAGTGAAGGGTGATGTAGGCAACCTTGTCGTTTGTCCCACTGACTACTCGCGCTTATGGGCATCGCCGCGCGAGAACGGCCCGCTTGACATCTACGGCAAGACGCTCGCACCCGAGGTGGAGGTGTTTTACACGGGTGATGTCGTATGCAGCGATCTGACGCACGACACTATGAATTTCTTCAATCCCCTTGTGAGACGCCCCGGATATTTCTGGTGGAACTATCCTGTGACTGACTATTGCCGCAACTTTATGCTGCAAGGTCCGGTGTATGGTCTCGACACCACGATGAGTGAGAATGAACTCGTGGGATTGCTGAGCAACCCCATGCAGCATGGCGAGGCATCGAAGCTTGCGCTTTACAGTGTGGCTGACTACACATGGAATGTTGCCGATTACAATGCCATCGACAGCTGGGAGCGCGGGTTGCGTGATATGATGCCGCATGCTGCAGATGCCTACCGCACGTTTGCGATTCATTCGTGTGACACCCGCGACGGCTATCGCCGCGATGAATCATGGGAAACTCCTATATTTGTTTATCCCGATGTTGACCCCGCTAAAATGGCGGCGCTAAGATCAGAGTTTGACCGTGTTGTCAGTGCTCCTGTGCAGATCGAAAACGGTTGTGCCAATTCCGGGCTGGTCGCTGAGTTGCGTCCCTGGCTTGTCGAACTTGGGAATCTGGGCAAAAGATGCAATGGAGTGCTCGACCTGATCGAGCACGTGAAAACCGATAGTCCCGAGCGCTATTGGGAGGAGTATTCCGCGAATCTGATGACCAGTGCCGACACGGCGGCATATGCCCGCCATACGGTCGGATCGATGAAGCTTCAGCCATTTTATGAAAAAAACATGAGTGCGCTCGGCCGGGAGTATTATGCCGCCAATCTTAAGAATGCCCCTGTTGCCGTGGCTGCTGACACTACTGTGATGGCGGCTTTTGATGCCGATCCGTTTACGGGGGCGCAGCTTTTGAAGCCTGTAAAAGTGGATTTGCGCGGAGGAAAGCCCGTGCTGCTGCTCGATCTGCGCGGTGGCACTATGAATGTGCGTGAACTCGATAAGAAAGGGCGTGTGATCGCCAGTTACACGGCTGACAAATCGTATTTTGCTCCGGCTCTGAAGCCTAAAACGGTGGCAATTGAGCTGGAGGGCGATGCCACGCTTCACGAGGTGCTTCTCAAGTGATGATCACTGCATATCGTCGATACAACAGACGCCGCCCCACATTCGGAGCGGCGTCTGTTGTATTCTGACGATATTGTTGATTCGAAGATCAGACGTTGAACAGGAAGTGCATGATGTCGCCGTCGTTAACGACATACTCTTTGCCTTCTACCGCCATCCGTCCGGCTTCACGAACAGCTTTTTCGCTGCCGAGTGACACAAAATCATCATATTTGATCACCTCGGCGCGGATGAATCCTTTCTCGAAGTCGGAGTGGATGATGCCTGCGCATTTCGGAGCTTTCGACCCTCTGATGAATGTCCACGCGCGCACTTCGTCAGCACCTGCTGTGAAGAAGGTCTGCAGATCCAGCAGTGCGTAGGCTGCACGTATCAGACGTGAGATTCCGCTCTCGTCAAGACCCATCTCTGCAAGAAATTCGCTACGCTCTTCCCACGTGTCCAGCTCGGCGATCTCGCTCTCGCTTTGAGCTGCAACGATGAGTATGCCTGCTCCTTCATTCTTCACAGCCTCACGGACAGCGTCGACATATGCGTTGCCGCTCACGGCCGACGCGTCGTCAACGTTGCACACATAGAGCACCGGTTTGGATGTGAGCAAAAACAGTTCGCGGGCAAACTTCTGCTCATCTGCCCCTTCGATCTCAACCGAACGCGCGGGCAGTCCTTGATCGAGCGCCTCCTTGAATTTCAGAAGCACTTCGAGCTGCATCTTTGCAACCTTGTCGCCGCCTGTTGTCGCTTGTTTCTGAGTTTTGGCAATGCGCGAGTCTACGGTCTCGAGATCCTTTATGAGCAGTTCGGCGTCGATGATCTCCTTGTCGCGCACAGGGTCAACCGATCCGTCGACATGGGTGATGTTGTCGTCGTCGAAGCAACGGAGCACGTGGAGTATGGCGTCGGTTTCACGTATGTTGGCAAGAAACTTGTTGCCGAGGCCTTCACCCTTGCTCGCGCCCTTTACCAGACCGGCAATATCGACAATCTCCACCGTAGCGGGCACAGTGGAGCGCGGCTGGCACATCTCCACGAGTTTTGTCAACCGGTCGTCAGGCACGGAGATCACGCCGACGTTAGGCTCAATAGTGCAGAACGGAAAGTTGGCCGACTGTGCTTTTGCGTTTGACAAGCAGTTGAAAAGTGTTGACTTTCCCACGTTGGGAAGTCCGACTATGCCGCATTTTAGTGCCATTTTCTAATTTTTCTCTTTGAAATGAAAGTTATGAACCGCAAAGTTACAAAAAATCCCGAGATTGCTCCGGCCTGTGGGCTGATGTGGCGTTTTTGGCTTGCCATAGATGCGTATAATTCAAAATAATGTTAACTTTGCGGTATATTCTTACAAAAAACACGTATAACAATTATCACTCATTTGATTATGAAGAAAGTGAAATTCCTTGCAATGGCGCTGTCAGTGGCTCTGTGCGCCGGTTTCACCGCCTGTGGCGGCGACGATGACGACGACAATGGCGGCTCGATCAGCGGTGGCAATGTCGACACATCGCGTGTGCCTGCTAACGCCGTTTACACAACAGCTGCCGGCAACCGGATGGTTGTGAAGAGCATCAACTCCACAACATTCACATACAATGCCGACGGTTTCTGCACCAAGGTTGGAAGCAACCTCAATATTTTCTACAGCGGTGGTCTGATCGTTTATGGTGAGGACACACAGGCCAAATTCAGCATGAATGGCCAAGGTTTCATCACCGGTATCGATGTGACTGTCAACGACAAGAACGATTCGTATACAGAAAAAGGCGAGGCCAAGATCCGCTATGCATACAATGGTAATGGCTATCTGACAAAGA
This sequence comes from uncultured Bacteroidales bacterium, assembly GCA_947570265.1. GTDB lineage: Bacteria > Bacteroidota > Bacteroidia > Bacteroidales > Muribaculaceae > CAG-1031. The sequence continues at coordinate 5,528 of CANOUR010000066.1, forward strand.
TGACCATGGAAAGCAACAACACGTATCTCAACGTTGATGAGGGAACTGACAGCTATGAAAAATCCAGCGGTGAGATGATCTTCACATGGGAAGGTGGCAAACTCATCAAAGCCAGCGCCGTAGCCGAAGGTGAGGAAGATGGTGAAAGATACCGCTACACATCAGACTATGTGATCCAGAGCAATGGCGTGGCCAACACTCTCGGACAATACACCATGGCATATTCGGAATTCTTCGACGATTCGTTCTATACGCTTTCGCTGGTAGGTATGTATGGCAAGGCTCCCGCCGAATTCATCCAGTCGATTGCCGAGACATATGAGGAAATCGAGGAGGATGACATCGATAAGGGATCTTCGGTGACCACCTACGACTATGAGTTCAACACCAATAATATGATCAGCACTGAAACCGAGGATGGTCAGTATCGCTACAGCTACAGCTACGATGTGCTTTCGACCAGCTTGCTCGCTCCGCGCCAGGGTAGCAAGGAGTTGAAGCCGCGTGCCCGCAAACACGCCTTCGGCCCCATGTCGCTCCGCGAGCGTCGTGTCGCACGCAAGTGATAGCTGACGCATCACATTGACGACAATAAAAATAGACAGCGGTGGCATTTCGTGTCGCTGCTGTCTATTTTTTGTGGTAGATGGAGCTCGCCTGGCTACTCCTCTCCAATGGAGATGGCCATTACTGTGTCGGCTGACGTGTAGAATGTCAGACCGTGCCATTCGTAGCGCATCGCACCGTCGGCGCTTGGCGGCAGGGGGTGGACACCTGCCTGTGACGGAAGCTGCGTGGCGTCAGAGCCTACACAAAGGCGCAGGCTGCCGGCCGATGTTGGTATGCCACTGCCCGTGATCGTTAATGCCTCTATGTGGTCGGGCGAGCTGATGGCGAGGGCTTCCACAGTTTTCATTGAATTGCGGAAGCACTCGACGACTGTAAACCGCTCGTCGTCCCACACTTCTTCACTGATGCTGATCGAGTCATAAACGCCTTGCACGGCTGAAGGCAGATCATGAGGCGACATTCCTAATCGCAGCGGACCGATACCCTGCGATGTCACCGGTGGAGTGCTTGTGCTGTCCGTTGCGGTTGGGGTTGATCTGGCAGGAACTTCCGCGGTGGCCGGGCTGGTGTGTGCCGAAAGTCCTGTGCTTATCGGACGTCTGTCTCCGTGGCACGATGTCATGGCAACGGCTGTTGCCAAGGTGATGATGGATTTTTTCATAAGTAGCCAGTCAAGTATTCATTAATTTAAATATAGTAGCGTTTTAATTTTGAACAGCTACTTATTGGCAAAGATAGTGAATTGTGTGTTAAAACAAGAAAAAGGCGGAATTGTTTGGCAGATAGAAAATTAGTTAGTAAATTTGCGTCGCTTTTGTGGACAAAACTCCGCCAACGGGCGCTATCCTTCTGAGGGTTAGTGTGTTGTGTGGCGTGTGGTGTGTATAAAAGCATGAAAACGAAAAAATAGAAATAACAATATAAAGAATCATCAGTTTAACTTTAAAGAACTAAGATGCCTACAATTCAGCAATTAGTAAGAAAAGGACGTGTGGCTCTGGAAGACAAGAGCAAATCACCCGCGCTCGATTCGTGTCCTCAGCGACGCGGAGTGTGCGTGCGTGTCTACACAACTACCCCCAAAAAGCCTAACTCGGCTATGCGTAAGGTTGCCCGTGTGCGTCTCACCAACGGCAAAGAGGTCAACAGCTACATCCCGGGCGAAGGCCACAACCTGCAGGAGCACTCGATCGTACTCGTGCGCGGTGGTCGTGTTAAAGACCTTCCCGGTGTGCGCTATCATATCGTCCGCGGCACGCTCGACACAAGCGGCGTGAAAGACCGCACTCAGCGCCGCTCGAAATACGGAGCGAAGCGTCCTAAGGCTGCCAAGAAGTAAGAGCCGGCCTGCAAACAAATCAAACGTTTTTATCAAAATCCCGTTTTTGATTTATTTGGCAAGCTGACCCTGCCTCCTTGACAAGCTGAAGCTGACAAGAGGCATGATGCAGACTTAATGGTTGAGTAAACCCGCCGCATGAGAGCGGATGGGTTGAAGAACAAAGCAGCAGCACAACCAAGCAAACAAAAACAAAGACTTTTAAACTTAAAATGAGAAAAGCCAAGCCTAAGAAACGGATTGTACTTCCCGATCCCGTTTTCAACGACGTGAGAGTGTCGAAATTCGTCAACCACCTGATGTATGACGGAAAGAAAAACACTTCATATACTATCTTCTACAGCGCTCTTGATCTGGTGAAGAACAAACTTCCCAACGAAGAGAAAACCCCGCTGGAAATTTGGAAAAAGGCACTCGAGAACGTCACTCCCCAGGTCGAGGTGAAGAGCCGCCGTGTTGGTGGCGCTACCTTCCAGGTTCCTACTGAGATCCGTCCCGACCGCAAGGAGTCAATCTCAATGAAAAACCTCATCCTTTATGCCCGCAAGCGTGGCGGTAAGACCATGGCCGAGAAACTCGCCGCTGAGATCGTCGACGCTTTCAATGACCAGGGTGGCGCATTCAAGCGTAAGGAAGATATGCACAAGATGGCCGAGGCCAACCGCGCATTCGCTCACTTCCGCTTCTGATACCGTTCAAAAATCAGTAAAGCGAGCGTAAGTTTTTCATCGAAACCCCTCTTTCCCAACTAAAACAACAAATGGCTAAATCAGACGAACAGCTTAAATATACCCGCAATATCGGCATTATGGCCCATATCGACGCGGGTAAGACCACAACCTCCGAGCGTATCCTCTTCTATACCGGTCTGACTCACAAGATCGGTGAGGTTCACGACGGTGCCGCCACCATGGACTGGATGGAGCAGGAGCAGGAGCGTGGTATCACAATCACCTCTGCCGCTACAACCACTTTCTGGATGTACGACAGCGAGAAATACAAAATCAACCTTATTGACACTCCGGGACACGTCGACTTCACTGTCGAGGTGGAGCGCTCACTCCGTATTCTTGACGGCGCCGTAGCGACATTCTGCGCTGTAGGCGGTGTTGAGCCTCAGTCGGAGACCGTATGGCGTCAGGCCGACAAGTATAATGTGCCCCGTATCGGCTATGTCAACAAGATGGACCGTTCGGGTGCCAACTTCTTCGAGGTGGTGCGTCAGCTCAAGGACGTGCTCGGCGCAAATCCCTGCCCCATACAGATTCCTATCGGTGCTGAAGAAACTTTCAAGGGTGTCGTTGACCTCATCACAATGAAGGCTATCTTCTGGCACGACGAGACCATGGGCGCTGACTATACAATCGAGGAAATCCCCGCAGGTCTTGTCGATGAGGCTAATGAATGGCGCGACAAAATGCTCGAGAAGATCGCTGAGTATGATGACGCGCTTATGGAGAAATATTTCGACGATCCCTCGACAATCACAGCCGAAGAGATCCGCCGCGCGCTCCGCAAGGCCACGCTGTCGATGGATCTCGTGCCGATGATCTGCGGATCTTCGTTCAAGAACAAAGGCGTTCAGTGTCTGCTCGATTGCGTCTGCGCATATCTTCCCAGCCCGCTCGATGCCGGCGCTGTTGAAGGTACGGTTCCCGGCACCGACGAAGTCGTTGTCCGTCAGCCCTCGAGCGACGAACCCCTCTGCGCACTCGCGTTCAAGATTGCAACTGACCCCTACGTAGGCCGTCTGTCGTTCTTCCGCGTCTATTCAGGCGACATGGTAGCCGGCAGCTACATCCTCAACAGCCGTTCGGGCAAGAAGGAGCGTGTTTCGCGTCTGTTCCAGATGCACTCTAACAAGCAGAATGCAAAAGAAATGATCGGCTGTGGAGATATCGGTGCCGGCGTAGGCTTCAAAGATATCCGCACTGGCGACACACTCTGTGCCGAAGACGCACCCATGGTGCTCGAGGCAATGGACTTCCCCGATCCCGTTATCGGTATCGCAGTAGAGCCCAAGACACAGAAAGACCTCGATAAACTCGGCGTCGGTCTGCAGAAACTCGCAGAGGAAGACCCCACATTCCGTGTGCAGACCAATGAGGAGACCGGTCAGACCGTCATCTCAGGTATGGGTGAGCTTCACCTCGATATCATCATCGACCGTCTGCGTCGCGAGTTCAAGGTAGAGTGCAACCAGGGTCGTCCTCAGGTTACATACAAAGAGACAATCACTAAGCCCGTTGAGCTTCGCGAGGTCTTCAAGAAGCAGACCGGTGGTCGCGGTAAGTTTGCCGATATCATCGTGCGCGTTGAGCCTGTTGATGAAGGTTTCGACGGCGGACTCCAGTTCGTTGACGAGGTGAAGGGCGGTAACATCCCCAAGGAATTCATCCCCTCGATCCAGAAGGGCTTTACAACTGCCATGAAGAACGGCGTGCTCGCCGGTTTCCCCGTGCAGCAGCTCAAAGTCACCGTCATCGACGGTTCGTTCCACCCGGTCGACTCCGATCAGCTGTCGTTCGAGCTTTGCGCTATCCAGGCATTCAAGAAGGCCAGCGAGAAAGCAGGCCCCGTGCTGCTCGAGCCTATCATGAAGATCGAAGTGGTAACCCCCGAGGAAAGCATGGGCGACGTTATCTCCGACCTCAACAAGCGTCGTGGTCAGGTAGAAGGCATGGAGACAAGCCGCAGCGGCGCACGCGTAGTGAAAGCCACTGCTCCTCTTGCAGAAATGTTCGGTTATGTGACCGCACTCCGTACAATCACCTCAGGCCGCGCTACTTCGACAATGACATTCAGCCACTACAGCGAAGTGTCGAGCTCAATCGCCAAGAATGTGCTCACCGAATGCCAGGGCCGCGTAGACCTCATCAAGTAAGAATCACAAACTTTCATTCAACTAAGATATGAATCAGAAAATTCGCATCAAGCTCAAATCTTACGATTACAACCTCGTCGACAAGTCGGCCGAGAAGATCGTGAAGACAGTGAAGGCTACCGACGCGGTGATCAGCGGCCCGATTCCCCTGCCCACCCACAAACGCATCTTCACCGTCAACCGTTCGACTTTCGTCAACAAGAAATCGCGTGAGCAGTTCCAGCTGTCAAGCTACAAACGCCTCATCGACATCTACAACTCAACAGCAAAGACAGTAGATGCCCTGATGAAGCTCGAACTCCCCAGCGGCGTCGAAGTCGAGATCAAGGTGTAATCCCATAGATAGAAACCAGAAGAATCACCCCAATTAATAAAACTAAGAGAAATGCCAGGATTATTAGGAAAGAAAATCGGAATGACATCCGTTTTCAG
>CANOUR010000067.1 GCA_947570265.1 uncultured Bacteroidales bacterium
ATTACTGATAATCAACAATCTACGAGCCTTTATGGGCGGCATGATGTAAGCCACCCCCGGCTCAGCCATAACGCCTCTGCAACCAGAGGCCAAACACATACAACCGACAATCGGAATCGCCCCTGACCACAGAGGCGATTCCTTTGTTTAAAACCGGAGATCTCAAAACAAACGAATGCCAGAAATCCCAAATGATTAGGATTGGTCTGAATATGGCAACCTACAAGCGGAACACTATTATCAAGAAGCGCCATGTAAGAGAGAAGATGCGTTAATAAGTGTCCAATCTATTTCGTAATGCAATCGCCAATTCCTATTGATGACACTGGAAATGACAACAAATGTCAATTCCCAGCGGCATCCTATATTAAAATCCTAAGTAACTGACATATCACACCGTACAATCCTTTGTCTCATCCAGAAAATTTTATATTTTTGTGCTTCAACTCACACCGTGCGGTTCTCAAGAGTGAAGTCAAACCGAGAGGCTAAGAATAAAGGTGTTACCACCACTTTCTTCTGAATACATCAAAAGTGTAGTGAACTTTTAATGAATTAAGATTGAAGTTCAGTAAACACCGTACAAATCCGATGATATCTTCATGGTGTTAAGTTACCTGACAAACTTGACAGAAGAACGCTCACAATCGTTCCGTCAAATGTGTATGTCGTAGGGCTCCAGATGGCCCACAACTACATAAATAATTATTTCAACAAATGAGTATTCAAAACAATATGAAACAATCATTCTTAGTCGTCATTACATTTATCCTCTCTTTGTTTGCTTTTGCAGATAACAATGTAATGGGGTTGAAAGGCAAAAGGATTATCATTCCGCCGCTCATTGAAATTCAAAGAGGAAGTTTCTATACTTCCGACGTTCTCAACAAAATGAAATTTGATGAGAAATTTGAATACAATGAGCTTGTATTTGGCGACACGCTTACTGTTACTGATGTTCAACATCTAAATATCGGAGACAAGAAGAATGAAAAGATTATTGTTATGATGATCCATAAAGACGAGCCCATTGTATTACATCTTCCACTATACATTAACAAAGACGATAGACGTATTTATCGAAACTTTTACGGTAAGGGTAAAACGGATGTTGGTTTCACATCCGTTAATGAGATAATACCATTTGATGAGATTCGTCTGTGTTATTATGATGCTGATTTAATTGGTAGCATAAACTCTGAATGGCTAAACCATGTGGTTTATCCACGTGATACTGAATTCGCGATGATTTATGGTGAGCATAATATGAAAACTGAAGGAATGTCTAAATTTGAACCTTACTTATTCTTGGGTTTTGAGTTTTTAGACACAGAAAAACGAAACGGCAAATTTGAAATGCTTAATGCTGTTTTTTCAAATAGGATGGGTACTAAGTATTTTCTTCCAATAAATGGTGAGCAGCTTGATGAAAACAAATATGGCCTCTCGCTTTCTAATTTAACTAATGCTTTCTACTCTGATACGGAATTGCAAACCCATTGTAGGCAAAATCGTAATTCTGCTCTTATTGATTCCGTACAGCAATTTTATGTTGGTTCAGAGGTTTTCATTGATAAATCAAAATTAGAACGCAGAGAAACAGAACATGCCTATAATTTGGGATACATAGGTGAAACCCTCAAAGGTTGGGGGGATGGTTATTTCAATATTACTGGGGTTCGTATGCTTCCTTCTTATAGCAATAAACCTTTTTTTAGTTACTTTGCTATCGCATCTAATGAATGTAATGAATATGCCATACCTATTGAAGATGACTTTTCAGAACTTGTGGTAAGCGCATCTGCTCACCGTAATGAATTAGCAAAGGAAGCATCTCGTTTAGAACGTGAGCGTTCAGAACGTGAAGCTGAGTGGGCAAGGCAAGAACGCGAGGAACAGGCATCCTTAGCTCGTAAATATGGCAGTACTAATGCAAAACTCATCTCGGAAGGATCGATTCGACTGGGTTTTACTAAGGATATGGTTAAGGAATCATGGGGTTCTCCTTATGATTCTATGACAGTTTCTAATAATTATGGGTCAGTCGAATGTTGGATATATGGATTTTGCTCATATGTATATTTCAAAGGGAACAAAGTTGTTCAAATCATAAATTAAGATTATGACTCGTATTAAATATATTATGGCTCTTATTATGGCAACCATGCTGCCGTTTGCAGTTTCTGCTCTTGAGCCAATTTTCAAACTTAAGGATCAATCTATTATGCTTGCCTCTGCACCGTCTACGATTGGTGTTGTATATGACGCAGAAGCCTTTTATGCAAACGACTTTTCTAAGAAATATATCTCGGAAATTGAATTTGCCGGAAAAAACATTACAGTTTCAAATGTTAATGTGATTGATTGGGATAAGAAAAGCCAAGCCTTAATAGTTGAATTTAACTATGAGGGGAAAAATTATTGTTTATATTTTCCTCAAAACATAAAAACATCACACGTTACAAAGAAAAGACCTTACACACGCTTTTATGTCGGTAGATATATGGATAGCTATCAAAATACTGATGCAAGCCATTATGTTGAACCTAAAGACATTTGTATTTCATATTGGCTTGCATCTGATATTGACTTCCTTAATTCAAAAATAGGTGCTAAATTCCGTTGGAGTAGAGATAGTCAAACCGGTAATCCTTATATTCTTACAGCATTTGACCCTATGGCGAACAAATATCAATGTCGAGAATTTAATGAGGGCGAAATTAAGCCATCGAACTCTGAATTTCGCAGCATTCTTCCAAGAAAAACAATAGAACGTGGTTATGGAATCTACGATGTCAATAGCACTATAGAGTATCTATTAAAAAAATTATATTGGATTGAATAACAAGCGTTGCTGGACCATCGCCCAATCTTTCGTTTATTTTGTATAAGCTCTTGACTTCAATACTCCACTTCCATAACGCATTATGTATTTCACCGTTCGCAGGTTTTCATCTTTCATTCATGACATGTACCACTCTTGTCTACATCAGCATAGACTCCGTCCTTGACACACCATTGGCAACCCTGCTGCCTCACTGGCAAAAGTGAGTTAGACTCTGTTTAAGTCTGAGCCATGAGGCTGTGGCGTAAGGTTGAATAATGGCGTATGACGGTGAGACACGTCGATTTAAATGGCTCTCGTCATATACAAGCCAAAGAGGCTGTGTCAGAACTGACACAGCCTCAATTGCGTTGTCTTACAAGGATTCGAACCTTGACAGGCAGAACCAAAAACTGCAGTGCTACCATTACACCATAAGACAATCCGTATGCCCAAGGCCACGTAACAGCCCTAAAGCGCGGCAAAGTTAAGTGCTTTTTGCGAATTATGCAAATGATTTTTACATCGTGATGGCAACTTTTCCCGAGGTTTTAGCTACTTTTGCATTTTAAGAGTGTGAAGCGATCTTGACTTCTGTGTTAAAGGTAAACACTCTAAGTATCGATCATTTTATTTGTGAGCGCATGAGAACAAAGGAGGAACTCGGCCGGTTGGAGCTGCTCGGCGCTTCTGCGTCATCAACGAGCTATCCCACTGACTACGATCCGCAGGTGCTTGAGACATTTCCCAACAAGCACCCCGAAAACGACTATCTGGTGTCACTGATGTGCACCGAATTCACGTCGCTCTGCCCCAAGACCGGCCAACCCGATTTCGCGAAGATAATAATCAACTACATTCCGGGCGACCTCATGGTCGAGAGCAAGAGCCTCAAGCTATATCTTTTCAGCTTCCGCAACCACGGCGATTTCCACGAAGACTGCGTCAACATCATCATGAAAGATCTGGTGGCGCTCATGCAGCCACGCTACATCGAGGTGATCGGACTGTTCACCCCGCGCGGAGGAATAGCCATATATCCATTTGCCAACCATGCCGACGAGACCCACCGCGATCTTGCCGCCAACCGCATGGCAGCCGCCATGCGCACAGACTTCCGCGACACGCTATGACGAAAGACGCTTTGATCGTGTTGTCAGGAGGCATGGACTCCGTGACAATGCTCCACGACTATCGCGATGACATAGCTCTCGCGGTATACTTCCACTACGGATCAAACCACGGCGCACGCGAGGCCGAGTGTGCCCGCCGCCAATGCGCCATAGCAGGCGTCGAGCTTGTGGAGATCGACCTGTCGTTCATGGCCACACACTTCAAGAGCGCACTGCTTGACGGAGCTGACGCCATACCCGACGCAGACTACGCCACCGACAATATGATGGCCACGGTAGTGCCCTTCCGCAACGGCATAATGCTGTCGGTGGCCGCCGGACTGGCCGAGAGCCGCGGATTGAAAGCCGTGATGCTCGCCAACCATTCGGGCGACCATGCGGTATACCCCGACTGTCGCGCAACCTTCATCAGTGCCATGGGAAAAGCCATAGAATCGGGCACATATGCCGGAGTGGAGCTACGGGCACCATACACCGGACTGTCAAAAAGCGACATCGCACGCCGCGGCAAAGCCCTGGGCGTTGACTACTCTCTCACATACTCGTGCTATCGCGGCGGAGAACACCACTGCGGCACATGCGCCACATGCCGCGAACGCCGCCAGGCGCTGGCCGACGCAGGAATAACCATCGACGACTGAACACCATGAGATCTCTCGCAGCAGCAACACTGACAGCAACACTGGCCATGACTCTGTGGCAGTGCTCGGGCTACGGCAAGAGCGACACCACGAATTTCGTGGAATTTGACGGATCTGAGAAAACGGCCGGCAACTCAGGCATTGAAACTGCAATGATATCTCCGGACGACGGCATAGTAGCTTCCATAGCCGACACCACATGCGGCCCGGTGGCCATCGACGTGCGCAATGTCGGACGTCTCAACGATATCTTCAACGACAGCAACCACGTGCACTATGCCGAAGCGTCGGTCATAGGCATCGAACCCCTTACCGACACCCGATCGATATGGAACATGCGACGTCCGGTGGTGAAAATCACAACCAATCCTGATTTTGTGGTTGACAACCTCACACACTCGCGCCCCTACCTCATTCCCGAAGCGGCAGAGATGGTACACGAAATCGGCCGACGGTTTCGCGACAGCCTGCACACACGCAATGCCGGCGACTACCGCATCAAAGTGACAAGCGTGCTCCGCACACCCGACGGTGTGAGGCGTCTGCGGCGAGTCAACCGCAACGCTGTCGAAGGCTCGGTGCATCAGATGGGCACGACGGTCGACATCACCTACGCATCATTCGTCCCCGCGCAAGGCACAGTGCCTCATCGCGATGAGCATCTCAAAGCAGTGCTCGCCGAAGTGCTCGCCGCAATGCGTCAAGAGGGCAAGCTATGGGTAAAATACGAACGCCACCAACCATGCTTCCACATCACAGTGAGACAGCAACCTGAATAACAAACATCCAACACATCGCAGCATATGACCACAGGCCAGACCAACAACTCCCCCACACCGGCATCTGAAACCCCGCAAGCTCCACACCCGCGTCGACGCAGCAAATGGATCACGGCGCTGAAATGGATCTCAGGCATAATTCTGGGGTTGGCATTGACAATCGTAGCGGTCGTAGGCATCGCTGTGTGGATACTGACTCCCGACCGGCTGACCCCACTTGTCGAAAAATACGGATCAGAGATGATCGACGGCGAAGTGAAAGCATCGCGCGTTGAACTCACCTACTGGTCGACATTCCCAAGGCTTCAGCTCGATGTCGACTCTCTTGAGGTGATCAGCCACTCCCTGCACGCCATACCTGCCGCACAACGCGACTCGCTGCCCGCAAATGCCGACTCGCTGCTGAGTGTGACCGGCTTCAGCGGTGGCATCAACATCCTCGAACTGTTGCGCGGACGAATAGCTCTCTACGACATCACTATCAACCATCCGGCAATCACACTGGTCGACGCCGGAAAAGGCAACACCAACTTCAACATATTCCCATCCGAAGAAACCGACACCACATCAGAGCCGATGGTCATACCCGACTTGCGGTTCTCACGATTCGTGATCAGCGGCAACGCCCCTATACGCTATGTGTCACTCCCCGACAGCACCGACATCAACATCACTCTACTGTCGGAAATCTCAGGCGAATCCGCCCCTATATACCGCATCAGACTCGACGCCAACACCGACTGTCAAATAAAAGATTTTGAACTGCGCAACCTGAAAATTGGCATGGGAGGCGACATAGAGTGGAATCATTCCAAACCCTATCACATAGGCCTCAACAAGTTCGAAGCCTCACTCAACAGCGTGAAAACACTGACGACGGCCTCGATTGACATGCGCGATGACATGACCATAGAGATGCTTGACTTCGAAATGCCGTTGGTGAAGGTCAACGACATCCTCGGCATTGTGCCACCCGACCTCCTCGGCGAAGCAGCAAAGGTCGACAACAACCTTCAGATTGCCGTAAAGGCGCGGCTGACCAAACCATATGCCGTTGCCTCCGGCAAATATCCATCGATGGAACTGTCGGTAAACGTGCCGGAAGGACATGCATCCTACGAACAGCTGAAACTACGCACACTAATCCTCGATGCCAATGCCACAATCGACGGCGACAACCCCGACGCATCATCGCTCGAACTGAAACGCCTCGTGGCCATCGGGCAGGGAGTAGGACTGGAGATCAACGGCACTGCCACCAACATCCTCACCGACCCGATGATCGACGGCACATTCAAAGGCGGAGTGGAATTCAACCGTCTGCCATCGAAACTCACCACTGCAAACGGCATCAACGTGAGCGGCCACCTGCGGGGCAATGCCCGTTTCCGCCTGCGGCAAAGCTGGGTCACCCGTGAAAACTTCCATCGCATCAACGCCTCAGGCGACGTGTCGCTGAAAGACTTCCGTCTTTCCATTCCCGAGATGAGCACAAACGCCTATATTGGCGAGGCAAATGTGAAACTCGGCACATCACAATCGTTCGTCAGAGGAGCTGTCACAGCCGACTCACTATTGACGGCATCACTCAAGATCGACACACTCGCCGCCTTCATGCCTGGCATGGAAGTGCAAGGCGCTTCAATGCGCATCGGCGCAGGATGCCGCAACAACTCATCGAGCACCGACACCACCCAGCTCAATCCGATCGGGGCTGTCATGTCGATCGGACGCGCCCGGCTGCTCACAACCGACGACTCAATGAAAGTGCATCTGCGCGATTTCAAAGCCCATATGTCGCTGAAACGATTCCGCGACTCAAAAAACAAACCTCTCGTCAACCTCGGAATCGACGCCCGGCGCATCCGGTTCGCCGATAAAGTCAACAGAGCTTCACTTTCTGACGCCACGGTAAAACTGACATTTCATCCCGCGCCGCCACGCATAGGCAAGCGCACCCGGGCACGAATGGACTCGCTCCACCGCATCTATCCCGACCTCGCCCCCGATTCGCTCTACCGCATGGCATCGAAAATGCGCAAGCGCCGCACACACAGCAACCGCGACAGCCTCACCTCTACTGCCGACAGCACATCCAGAATAGCATACGGACTTGACAATGAAACGACATCTCTGCTGCGCAAATGGAGAGCGTCCGGATCATTGAAAGCCAAACGCGCAAGAGTGTTCACCCCCTACTTCCCTCTTCGCAACCGTCTGTCAGACATCAGCCTGACATTCAACAACGACAGCATCACCGTGAGCAACACCCGCTATCGTGTCGGGCGCAGTGATTTTCTCATTGACGGCACAATATCCAACCTCACGCGCGCGGTGACATCGCGAAGCGGACGACAGGCATTGATGATCAATTTCCGAGTGACCTCCGACACAATCGACATCAACCAAATCGCAGCCGCCGTGTTCGCCGGAGCTGCATTTTCAGAAAAAGAACGCCGCGGCGAAGTAATTGCAATCGCCGACAGCGACGACGACAATGAAATCGAACGCTCAATAGCTGCCCAGGCCGACTCCACCGATGCCGGGCCATTGCTAATACCCACCAATGTTGAAGCCACACTCCGACTCAACGCCCGCAATGTAATATATTCCGACTTCCTGTTCAACACACTACGCGGCTCAATGGAGGTGTACAACGGAGCTTTGAACATGCGCAACCTATCAGCCCGCACCGACATCGGATCTGTCGATCTGACGGCTATATACCGGGGCATGACCGCCAAAGACCTTGATTTCGCGTTCGGCATGCAGGTGAGGGACTTCCATGTAGCACGGTTCCTGGATCTCGTACCAGCGCTCGACACTATAATGCCGCTCCTGACCGATATGGATGGAATAATAAACGGAGAAGTGGCTGCCCAAGCCGCACTCGACAGTGTGATGGACATACGCATTCCCACACTCAACGCAGCTGTCACACTGACCGGCGACAGCCTTGTGCTGCTCGATGCCGCCACATACCGCAGCATAGGCAAATGGATGCTGTTCAAACAAAAAGAGCGCAATATAATCGACTCCATGACCGTACGCTTAGTCGTTAAAAACTCAATGATGCAGCTATATCCGTTCATGTTCAACATCGACCGCTACAAGCTTGGAGTCTACGGCAATAACGACCTCGATATGAACTTCAAATACCATATCGCCGTGCTCAAGTCGCCGATTCCTTTCAAATTCGGCATCAACGTGTCAGGCACCCCCGACAAAATGAAAATCCGTCTTGGCGGTGCCAAATGGGACTCCAAATCCGCGACACAGACTTTTGCCATCGCCGACACAACGCGTATCAATCTTGTCAATCAGATCCAGAACCTGTTCAGGCGTGGAGTGCGCAACGCCGAAGCCTCGGGCAATCTGCGTCTTGACGCCACACCTGCCTACAGACCCGGTGAAGATTCCTCACCCGACACACTCTCACATGCCGATTCGCTTGTGTTCATCCGCGAAGGCCTGATTCCCGCACCCATTATAAAACCCGATTCAACAGCGGTCACTTCCACAAAAAAGAAAAGAAAATCACATCGATGATATTCAACTCAGTTTATTCTGTTGCGATCGAATCGTGGAAGCGTCGCAACTTTTACGGCAGCTGCCATATCAAGGCCGCTCTTATCGACATGGACGGCACTCTCTACGACTCGATGCCGCTTCACTCTCAAGCATGGGAACGTCTCGCCCAGGAGGAAGGATTGCACACCACCCCCGGCGAATTTTTCATGCACGAAGGCCGCACGGGCGCAGCCACAATAGATCTGCTGATGAAGCGCGAGCGGGGACGTAGCGCCACTAAATCGGAACAACAAGAGCTTTACCGCCGCAAGACCGAATATTTCCGCGAGCTTCCATCGCCGAAGCCAATGCCCGGGGCACGCACCATGCTTGACCACCTGCGTTTAGCCGGAGTTTCACGCGTACTCGTCACCGGATCAGGTCAAAATAGTCTCATCGACCGTCTTGACACCGATTTTCCGGAAGCATTTGCCAAAGATATGCGTATCACATCGCGCGACGTCACCCACGGCAAGCCTGACCCCGAACCATTCATAAAAGGAATGGCGTTGGCTTGCACTGAGCCATGGCAGACCATGGTGATCGAAAATGCTCCGCTCGGTGTAGAGGCCGGACACGCATCAGGCGCGTTTACAGTCGCAGTCAACACCGGCCCGATACCTGCTGCCGAACTTGAGAAAGCCGGAGCTGACATCGTATTTCCCTCTATGGCAGCTCTTGCCGAAGCGATGCCCTCACTGCTGCTTGCCCTGAGATAATCTCCGTCACACATATTTGGGATAATACACACTGCTGCACGAAATTTCGCAATGAAAAAGACGCAGAGTAAATTAAAATTTGCTAAATTTGCGGCGGAAAGCGCATATGCGTTTTCAAGATGCTGATAATAAACAATTTTTAACCAACAATACCAAAAAATCTCCATCATGGACATTTCTCACATCGAACATGTAGGCATCGCAGTGCCCAGCCTCGACGAGGCCATCCCTTTCTATGAAAACATGCTTGGCCTGAAGTGCTTTGCGATCGAGGAAGTAGAGGATCAGAAAGTGCGCACAGCATTTTTCCGCGTAGGCCAGACCAAGATCGAGCTTCTCGAAGGCACAGCACCCGAAAGCGCCATCTGCAAGTTCATCGAAAAGAACGGTGGCCGCGGCGGCATCCAGCACATCGCATTCGCTGTTGCCGATGGCGTGGCAAACGCCCTTGCCGAAGTTGAGGAAAAAGGCTGCAAACTCATTGACAAAGCACCCCGTCGTGGCGCAGAGGGTCTGAACATTGCGTTCCTACACCCGAAGAGCACAGTGGGTACACTCGTGGAACTCTGCGAAGATCCCAAGCAGAAGTAAGAACGAGGCCGACCCTCTCCATTCACAATCACATAACTGCACACACCTCTCCTCTCCAGTCTCATTCACATTTAAGAAAAAGCAACAGAACAAAAATGAGTACACAACTCGATAAGATTCAGGAACTCATCAACCTGCGCAAAGAGGCGCGTCTCGGTGGCGGCGAAAAAGCCATCCAGAAGCAGCACGAAAAGGGCAAGTACACGGCCCGCGAACGCATCGCACAGCTTCTCGACGAAGGCTCGTTTGAGGAAATCGACATGTTCGTGCGTCACCGCTGCCACAACTTTGGACAGGAGAAGAAGAGCATGCTCGGCGACGGCGTTGTGACCGGCTACGGCACAATCGAAGGTCGTCTGGTCTATGTATTCGCACAGGACTTCACTGTCTTCGGCGGATCTCTTAGCGAGACCATGGCTCTTAAGAACTGCAAGATCATGGACATGGCCAAGAAGATGGGTGCTCCCGTGATCGGTCTTAACGACTCAGGCGGCG
>CANOUR010000068.1 GCA_947570265.1 uncultured Bacteroidales bacterium
GAGAGAAAGGCTTCCAGCGCTACTATGCGTTCCTGTCGCTCTTCAGCTTCTCCATGCTCGGCCTTGTGGTGGCGACCAACATCTTCCAGATGTATATCTTCTGGGAGCTCGTGGGTGTGTCGTCATACCTGCTGATCGGTTTCTACTACACCCGTCCGTCGGCAGTTTCCGCATCGAAGAAAGCGTTTATCGTTACCCGTTTTGCCGACTTAGGCTTCCTGATCGGTATTCTGGTGCTTTCGTTCTACTCTCAGACATTTGATTTCATCTCGCTCACATCCGATCCTCAGGCCGTAGTGACAAGCTTCGGCGGCGCCACATTCATGGGCGCATCGGTGCTGACATGGGCGCTCGTGCTCATCTTCACCGGAGGTATGGGTAAATCGGCGATGATGCCGCTCCACATCTGGCTGCCCGACGCTATGGAAGGCCCGACCCCCGTGTCGGCACTCATCCACGCAGCAACCATGGTCGTTGCCGGCGTCTATCTCGTAGCCCGTCTCTTCCCCATCTACCTCACAAGCGAAGCCGCGATGATGTTCATATCTGTTGTGGGAGCGCTCACGGCAATGTATGCTGCGATTGTGGCCTGCGTGCAGCTCGACATCAAGCGAGTGCTCGCATTCTCGACCATCTCGCAGATCGCCTACATGATGGTAGGTCTCGGTGTGGCAGGTCTTGGTTACTTTGCCGGCGACTGTCAGACCGATAGCCATGAGTTCCACGAAGGTCTGGGCTACATGGCCTCGATGTTCCACTTGTTCACACACGCCATGTTCAAGGCGCTTCTGTTCATGGGCGCAGGCGCTGTGATCCACGCAGTACACTCCAACGACTATACCGCGATGGGCGGTCTCCGCAAATATATGCCGATCACCCACATCACCTTCCTTGTGGCATGTCTTGCCATAGCAGGTATTCCTCCGTTCTCTGGTTTCTTCTCTAAAGACGAGATACTCACCGCATGCTTCATCAACCCCAACCCCTTCTGGTTTATCTGGATGCTGCTGGTGGCCGGTCTGACGGCATTCTACATGTTCCGACTCTATTTCCTCATTTTCTGGTGGGACAATCCCGACTACGGACATCACAAGCCTCACGAAGCACCCGCTACGATGACTATTCCTCTGGTGTTCCTTGCTCTTGTGAGCGTAGTGGCCGGTTTCATTCCCTTCGGCAAGTTTGTCACCTGGGAAGGTCAGGAATATATCATCCACCTCAACCCTATCGTGGCTTGCACCTCTGTAGTGTTCGCTCTGATCTCAATATCTATCGCATGGAAACTCTACTTCCGCAAGAATGATGTTCCCGACCGTCTTGCCGAGCGTTTCCACGGCATATGGAAAGCCGCTTTCCACCGATTCTACTGGGACGAGCTTTACATGTTCATCACCCACAAGATCATCTTCAACATCATCTGCAAGTCCATCGCATGGTTTGACCGCCATATCATTGACGGCACAATGGACAGCTTCGCGATTGTCACCAACAAGGCATCGAATGCCATCAAAGGTCTTCAGAGCGGACGAGTTCAGATGTATGTGCTCTGGTATCTTGCAGGCGCCCTGCTTCTCGCCATCGTCACTGCTTTCTGCCTGATGTAAGCGCAATACACAAGATAAACAATGGTGCAACCTTGAAAATATAGTAATTAGATGTTAGAAAATATATTGATTTACTTTGTAGTTGTTCCGCTGCTTATGATGGCGGGAATCTACCTGAGCCGCTCGCGCGCCCAGATCAGAGCCGTGGCAGTAACAGGCTCTGTGGTGCTCCTTGGCCTTTCGACATGGCTGCTGGTCGAGTACCTCGGCCTCCGTGCCGCAGGTGAGACAGCTCCGATGCTCTTCACCGACACCTGGTGCTGGTTCAGCCCGCTCAACATCAACCTTGCAGTGGGTGTTGACGGAATTTCAGTAGCGATGCTGCTGCTGTCATCGATAATCGTATTCGCAGGCAGCTTCGCATCGTGGGAAATACCCCAGCCAAAAGAATTCTTCCTCTGGCTTATACTTCTGTCGACAGGCGTGTTCGGCTTCTTCATCTCGATTGACCTGTTCACGATGTTCATGTTCTATGAGGTGGCTCTTATCCCGATGTATCTTCTGATCGGTGTGTGGGGCAGCGGCAAGAAGAACTATTCGGCCATGAAGCTTACCCTCATGCTGATGGGAGGCTCGGCATTCCTGATGCTCGGTCTGATCGGTATCTACTATCAGTCGGCCAACGCAGGTGGCGCGCACACATGGAACATTGTGGAGATCGCCCAGTCGGGATGCCTCGACAACAATAACTGGCAGTATCTCTTCTTCCCTCTGACATTTGTGGGATTCGGCGTGCTTGGCGCCATGTTCCCCTTCCACACATGGAGCCCCGACGGTCACGCATCAGCACCGACAGCCGTGTCGATGCTCCACGCAGGTGTGTTGATGAAACTCGGTGGCTATGGCTGCTTCCGAGTGGCAATCTACCTGATGCCTCAGGCTGCCAATGAGCTGGCATGGATCTTCCTGATACTCACAGGCATCTCGGTTGTCTACGGAGCGTTCAGCGCATGCGTGCAGACCGATCTCAAATACATCAATGCCTATTCATCGGTGAGCCACTGCGGTCTTGTGCTTTTCGCCATACTGATGCTCAACACCACAGCGATGACCGGTGCGATCATGCAGATGCTCAGCCATGGTCTGATGACAGCTCTGTTCTTCGCCCTGATCGGTATGATCTACGGCCGCACCCACACACGCGACATCCGTCTGATGGGCGGTCTGATGAAAATCATGCCATTCCTTGCCGTGTGCTATGTGATCGCAGGTCTTGCCTCACTCGGTCTTCCGGGTCTGAGCGGATTCGTTTCGGAAATGACTATCTTCGTCGGCTCGTTCGAGCACACCGACACATTCCACCGTGCGTTCACGATCGCCGCATGTTCGTCAATCGTCATCACCGCAGTCTATATTCTGCGTGTTGTCGGCAAGCTGCTCTTCGGCCCGGTCTATGACGAACATCATCTGACACTCACCGACGCAACATGGTGGGAACGCCTCTCGACAATCACGCTCATCATCTGCGTGGCAGCCATCGGATGCTTCCCCAACTTCTTCTCCGACCTCATCAAGTTCACGTTCAGCAGCGAGATCTTTGCTGCCATCGGTCTCAACTAACACTCTTATCACAGCGCAATGGACTATTCACAGTTTTTATCCATGTGGCAGGAAATAGGATTGCTGATCGTCTTCCTGTTTGTATTCCTCTACGACACATTCGCACCGCGCAAAGCTCAGGGCGCCCTCTCGGGCATCACATGTGTGCTCTTCGCCGTGTTCACCGCCCTCGGCTTCACGAGCTGCGTGATCAACTCGCCTGACGCATTCGAGGGAATGTATCAGAATTCACCTGCAATCAGCACAATCAAGAGCATTCTCAACATCGGTGTGCTCATCGTGCTGATCCAATCGACCAAATGGGTCAACAGCGACTTCCAGCTCATCCGCCGTGGTGAGTTCTATGAGTTGCTGCTGCTGACACTCACCGGTATGTACCTGATGATCTCAGCCGGACACTTCCTGCTGTTCATCATCGGCCTCGAGACAGCATCTCTGCCTCTGTGCGCATTGGTGGCATTCGACAAGCACCGCTATGAAAGCCATGAAGCAGCAGTGAAATATGTGCTCACCGCAGTTTTCTCATCTGCTGTCATGCTGTTTGGCCTCAGCTTTGTCTATGGAATTGCCGGAACACTCTATTACGACGGCATCGCGCAGGCGCTGATCATCGGCGGCTCGACTTCGGTGATGCTCATCGTGGCACTTGCTTTCGTCATCTCAGGCTTCGGCTACAAGCTTTCACTCGTTCCGTTCCATCTTTGGACAGCTGACGTATATCAGGGTGCTCCCACCCCCGTCACCTCTTATCTGTCGGTAATCTCCAAAGGATCGGCTGCCTTTGCATTCCTCGTGGTGCTGTGGCAGGCATTCGGCCCGGCTTATCCCGAAGTGTGGGAATGGATGCTCTATGGCCTTATCATAGTCACGATCACCGTGGGTAACCTTTTCGCCATGCGCCAGCACAATCTCAAGCGCTTCCTGGCATTTTCATCGGTGTCGCAGGCAGGCTACATCATGCTCGGTGTGATCGGCGCCAACTCGCTTTCGATGACCGCACTGATGTTCTACATTCTCGTTTACATCTTCTCCAACCTCGGAGCGTTCGGCGTGATCGGCGCCATAGAGAATGCCACCGGCAAGGTTGACATGAGCGACTACAACGGACTCTACAAGACCAATCCACGTCTGGCATTCACGATGATGCTCGCGATGTTCTCGCTTGCCGGAATTCCTCCTTTCGCAGGCTTCTTCAGCAAGTTCTTCATCTTCACCGGCGCACTCGAAGCCGGCACAGTGTCGATGTATGTGCTTGTGTTCATCGCATTGCTCAACACCATCATATCGCTCTACTACTATCTGCTGGTTGTGAAAGCCATGTTCATCAACGAGCCTGAGGAGGGTCGTGAGGCTATCCCCTACTTCCGTTCGGCATGCAGCGAGCGTCTGGGCATGTGGGTGTGCACCCTCGGCATCATCTTCATCGGTCTTGCAAGCTGTGTCTACACCTATATCTTCGATATGGTCGGCGCAGTAGCCAACATGATTCCCTGATAAAACAGATCAACACTCATATTGAGAGAGGCGTCCCGCATTCGGGACGCCTCTTTTTGTTGTGCAGTCGGGAATTGTGGACTAATATGGAACAAAATGGACTCAAACGAGCTACGTTAATTATCGTAATTTTGCATAAAAAGCAGCCAATGGCCAATGACCGTCATAAAATCACAAAGGAACGGGTAGAATTTCTACGTGACGCTATCGAGAGATGTCTTGACCGTCGCATAAAAACCCCAACCGACTTCACATTTCTCGCAGACACGATCACGACACGCCTGCGCAAAACCGTAAGTGCCACCACACTCAAACGCATCTGGGGCTACATAAACGACACCGGCCGCGACTATCTGCCCGGGAGATACAGTCTGTGTGTGCTGTCGCAGCTTATCGGCTACCGTGATTTCGAAGATTTTCTCGACGACATGATGCCCGGAAAACTTTCTTCTGATACAATCGAATCAACCGGAGAGACAATTGCGACCTGTGGCCTCGGATCAAATGTAGTCGTGAAGGTGTGGTGGTCGGTCGATCATATGATCAGAATGCTGCACACAAACGGCTCGTGCTTCAAAGTGATAGAGACATGCAACACTGATCTGCAAATCGGCGACATTGCCGAATACACCTCACTGACTCAAAACGCGCCTCTATATATCAGCCGACTGACACGCGTAGGCTCTGAACCTCGCAGCTACATAGCCGGATCGCGCACCGGCGTGAGATTCGAGATCGAGACACCCTCCTACAACGACTGACAAACAACACGCCGCAGCACTGGATAAGGCTGAATCTCCTGCTCTGAGAAACTGTTTAAAATTTATTTTATCTTGTCTTTGAGAGTCTTGTCAATGTATTTTTAATCATGATTCAGTCATTTAGGAACCCCTAAACTCCTTCATCTTGATTAAAAATCCAAATGACAATCATTCTCAAATCCTGCGATAAATAAATTTAAACAGTTTCTGAGATTCAGCCTTATCCATGATACAACCATGGTCTAACACAATTTTAACATTTTTCACAGCATATCTCTTTCAAATGATCCGCAATTCGACTTCAAATAAAATTAATTGTGATCAATAGCTCTGCACACGGCACAAAAGTGGACTAAAATGGATCAATCGGGGGAAGTATTTACACACTATATTTGCAACACAACATCAATCAACGCATTAATACAAAAAACCTATTCACTACAACATTGCAAATCAACATAAATTTATATCAAACCACTACTTATGAAAAAATTAATACTTGCTCTACTTGTGCCCGTATTCCTGATAGTCTGGGGATGCGAAAAATATGACGACGGGCCATTGTCGGGACGTGTCGACGATCTCGAATCACGTGTAAGCAAGCTCGAAGAGTTATGCAACAAACTCAACACAAACATCAGTTCGCTACAGACGATAGTGAACGCTCTTCGCGAAAATGACTATATAACATCGGTTACACCTGTGTTATCGGATGGCAAAGAGATTGGATATACAATCACATTCGCGAAAAATCCGACAATCACCATATACCATGGTGCTGACGGCAAAAACGGTCTTGACGGCATCAATGGTGCGGACGGTAAGGATGGCGCCGATGGCAAAGACGGTATCAACGGTAAGGACGGCAAGGATGGCGCCGATGGCAAAGACGGTATCAACGGTAAGGACGGCAAGGACGGTGCCGATGGCAAAGATGGTCTCAACGGTAAGGACGGTAAAGACGGCGCCGATGGTAAAGACGGTATCAACGGTAAGGACGGTAAAGACGGCGCCGATGGTAAAGACGGTCTTAACGGTGCTGACGGTAAGGACGGCAAAGACGGATATACCCCCATCATCGGCGTTGCCAAATACAGCGACGGTATTTATTACTGGACTCTAAACGGCACATGGCTGCGCGACAACTCAGGCAAAATGATAAAGGCTGAAGGTCGCGACGGTGCCGATGGCAAAGACGGCATCAACGGCACTGACGGCAAGGATGGCGCTGACGGTAAGGACGGTGTCAACGGCGCTGACGGTAAAGATGGCGCTGACGGTAAAGATGGCGCTGACGGTAAAGATGGCATTAATGGCGCTGACGGGCAGGTAGGCACTACCCCGCGGCTGAAGATAGAAAACGACAAGTGGTATCTGTCGTATGACAATGGCGCAAGCTGGAACTATCTCGGCGATGCCAAAGGCGAAGACGGAAAAGACGGCGCTGACGGCAAGGATGGTGCTGACGGCAAGGATGGTATCGACGGCAAAGACGGTGATTCATTCTTCAAGAGCATTGACTTGTCCAACAGCGACTACGTGGTGTTCACACTCGCTGACGGCACAGAGCTGCGACTCCCGACGATGGCTCAGACGATCACCATCGATGTGATGGACGACAGTGCGAACAGAAAAGATCATTTCGCACTAAAACCAAACTCCACAATCGAGATACGGTATCAGACAAGGCGTGGGACATCTACCAGCGACTGCGAGGTGAAAGCCGTGGGCAACGGCGGACTGGCGGCAATCGTCACTCCCAGCGACGGCAATTCGGGCAAAATCACCATACGCTCGGGCGCGACAGTCGACGAATACAGCAACATCATCATCTTCGCCACCGACGGAGTGCACGTGGGTGTGAAAAGCGTGACATTTGAGGAGGGAGAGCTGCGCATATCGGGCGATGACGTGATCACAGTGTCGAACAAAGGTGGAGTGATTCCTGTCACCTTCTTCACCAACCTCGAATATACGCTGACATCGTCATACCCGTATATCGACGCCAACGCGCCTGAATCGCGCGCACTGATCACACGCAATGTCACCATCAAACCCAACACCGACGGGGAGGCACGCGAAGGCACAATCGAGCTACGCGAGAAAGGAGGAAATGGCATAAACGTGCACTGGACCGTAAAGCAGGAAGCAAGCGACTTCTACATTGCCCAACGCGACGCACTCATAGCCATATACAACGCACTCGGAGGCGACCAGTGGACCAACAACACCAACTGGTGCAGCGACAAGTCGATCCGCGAATGGTATGGCGTACACACCAAATATATGGAGGGCAGCTATGGATACATGTCAAGTACGGTCACAGGCATACATCTAAACAGCAATAAACTTTCAGGCGAACTACCGGCAGAGATCGGTAATTTTCCCAACCTCGAAACACTGCAGATGGGAGGTAACAACATCACAGGCACGATACCGGCAGAGGTCGGACGGCTGACCAATCTGGAATCTATCGGATTGGCAGGCAACAAACTCGGTGGACTGATACCGGCGGAAATCGGCAACTGCAGAAATCTGACTACTATCGATCTGGCAGGCAACAGCTTCAACGGTTCTCTGCCCACTTCGATAGGTAACCTGAAGAAAGTCACATACATGGATCTTTCGGACAACAAGCTGACTTCAATTCCTGACGAAATATCGGGCATGATCTCGCTCGAGACATTCAGAGCGCCACGCAATGAACTGACAGCGATACCGCAGGGACTATTCGCGCTCAAGACCAATCTACAGGAGATAAACCTTAGCGAGAACAAGATCAACAGTGAATTTCCTGCCGCTCTGTGCCAATTAACGAATCTAAAGAGGCTATATCTCGCTGAGAACGGTATACATGGGCAACTCCCGGCCTCGATCGGCAACATGAAACAGCTCATAACGTTGGATATGTCCGACACGTATCTGTCAGGCCCGATACCCGATGGATTTTATGACTGCACAAATCTTGATACAGTTGACCTGGCACATTACTCACTCAGCTCCAACGGTTCGGAATTCGTCCCCGAGGCAGGCTACCAGGGACTGACCGGCACAATATCAAGCCGCATTGGCAATCTGAAAAAGCTACGTGTGCTACGTTTAGGCGCAAACTCCCTGACAGGATCGATACCGGCTGAGATCACACTATGCACCAATCTCGATGAGATCTCGATCAACGACAACCTGCTCACCGGCAGCCTGCCGACTGGCATAGGCAATCTGACCAACCTCAACTATCTTAATGTCACCGACAACAATCTGTCGGGACAGATACCCGATGGATTCTACAATCTGACATCACTGAGAAGAGCCTATCTATCATACGACACAGACCATATGATCGGAAGCAATCCGATAGGGCGTCCACAAAACTCAACCCACAACCGATTCACGGGCACGCTGTCGGCCAAAATCGGCAACCTCACACAGCTTGAGACCCTAAGACTGGAAGGGACGTATCTGACCGGCACAATACCTGTCGAACTGCTCAGACTCGACAAGCTCAATGAAGTCAGTCTCTCATACAACCGATTCACAGGCACGCTGCCTAAATCGTTCGGCACAGCGAGATGGTGGAAGGCATCGATCCTCAGACAGCAGGAAGGCTACACACTGACACTCGCCAACTGACAACCAACCTTTATCACCCGATAGACAATCTGAATATCCGCAGCCGCGAACGTGGCTGCGGATATTTGTATTTCCGAATCCATGCAATTTAACAGATTTTACAGCGTTATGAAATAAAAGCCCGGCGGATAATATCTCTTAACAAAAGACTGTGGATCGACTGCGACAAAACAGCTCCGCGAAACGTTGTATAACCAACGATCTCCCACTCGACAAACACAACAGACACATGGAAACATCCACATCAAACAACCACCATATCCACTGCCTTTCGGAAATGCCCGACTCGGTTACAGAATTTTTCACCCCCGAAGAATATATCTCGGCTGCTGAAACAGGAGCACGCGGAGAGCTGACCATGGCATCGATAGAGACGCGTCTGATCGTGGCAGCGACACGCCATGCCGACAATCTCGGCGTGGGCTACAAGGAATTGCTGTGCGACGGCAATGCATGGGTCTTGTCGCGCATGTCGATCGAAATGGAGCGTATGCCCCGCATACACGACACAATATCGATAGTGACATGGGTTGAAAACTTCAACCGACATATCAGCGAACGCAACTTCTCCATCCTCGACGCCGAAGGCAATGCCATGGGTCACGCGCGCAGCGTGTGGGCCTGCATCAACATCGATTCCCGCCGTCCGGCATCGCTATATCTCGATGGCGATGTGACCTCGCCCCGTGAATGCCCGATCAAACCACAACCGCGCATGCGTCCTGTGGCACTCCCCGACCGGGAGGTAAGCTACCGCTTCACCTACAGCGACATCGACTTCAACCGCCATGTCAATTCGGCGCGCTATGTCGAACTGATCGCCAACTGCTTTCCACTGGAGCTGTTTGACAGACACCGCATGCGACGGCTCGACATCGCCTACATACATGAGGCTCCATACGGCTCGGAAGCCATAGTGAGAATATCGCGTACAAAACCTGATGTACACCACTACCGCATCGACATCGACAACGCTGCCGACGGCGACACACGCTGCCGCGCATATGTTGAATTCGCTGAAGAAGCGTC
>CANOUR010000069.1 GCA_947570265.1 uncultured Bacteroidales bacterium
CGTTGAAATAGTGGATGAGTATCTCAGCCTGCGGATTCCATGTAGGATATAGCACTTGATAGAATAGCTTGCCATCAGCGTCGAGGCTGTCGCGTTGCGATGTGAAGAAGGCGTTGTTGCGCTCGCGCCAGTCGGAATATTTATCCCATATCTGTGACTGTTGTTTGTCGGAACGGTCATCATCATCGGAGTTGCACGCAGTTGTGGCAACACCGAAGCAGCACATGGTGAATGCGATAAGTGGAAGTAGACGGAGGTTTTTCATCAGAATTTCACTTCAGGAGCACGTTCGGCACCCGCTTGTGCCTGAAATTGGGGACGTTCCTTGAATCCGAACCATCCTGCGTAGATAGTGGTCGGGAATTTCTTTATTGTTGTGTTGAAGTCCTGAACGGCTTCAGTGTAGCGTCCACGGGCTGTTGTGACACGGTTCTCTGTGCCTTCGAGCTGAACTTGCAGGTCTTTGAAGTTTTCGTTGGCTTTGAGATCGGGATATGCTTCAGAGACAGCAAGGAGAGATTTCAGTGCGCCTGTAAGTTCGTTCTGAGCCTCCTGAAACTTGCGCAGTGATGCTTCGTCAAGCTGATCGGCTGTGATGTTTACGGATGTGGCTTTGGCACGGGCTTCGGTTACTTTCTGAAAAGTCTCCTCTTCGTGTGCGGCATATCCTTTGACGGTGGCGACAAGGTTGGGAATGAGGTCGGCACGACGCTGATATTGATTCTCGACTTCGGCCCATGACTGGTTCACAGCCTGATCCTTTTCGACGAGGGAATTGTAGTTGCATGACGACAGCGCGGGGAGCATGGCTATGCCGGCTGCTATGGAGAGAATGCGCGTTGATTTCATTTTCGCGTTGATGGTGAGTTATACAAGTTTGCGGAGGAGTGAGTTGATCGAAACATTGTCGTGGATCAGGCGATGGAGGTCGGCGATGTTTACACGCTGCTGTTCCATTGAGTCTCGGTGACGGAGGGTGACGGTGTTGTCCTCGAGAGTCTGGTGATCGACGGTGATGCAGAACGGCGTACCGATGGCATCCTGGCGGCGGTAGCGTTTTCCGATGGAGTCTTTTTCGTCGTAATGGGTGGCGAAGTCAAATTTGAGGTCGTTGACAATCTCGCGGGCTTTGTCGGGCAGACCATCCTTTCGCACGAGTGGCATGACTGCGCATTTTACAGGTGCAAGTGGCGCGGGCAGATGGAGGACAACACGTGTGTCGCCGCCTTCGAGGGATTGTTCTTCGTAGCTCGAGCAGAGAACTGTCAGGAACATACGATCCACACCAATAGATGTCTCGATGACGTAGGGTACGTAGCTTTCGTTGAGTTCAGGATCGAAATATTTTATGTTCTTGCCTGAGAATTTCTCGTGCTGGGAGAGGTCGAAGTCGGTGCGTGAGTGTATGCCTTCGACTTCTTTGAATCCGAAAGGCATACGGAATTCGATATCGGTAGCGGCATTCGCGTAGTGGGCGAGCTTTTCATGATCGTGATAACGATATTTTTCGTCACCTAAACCAAGAGCCTTATGCCAGCGCATGCGCGTCTCTTTCCATTTGCCGAACCATTCAAGTTCTGAACCCGGGCGGACGAAAAATTGCATCTCCATCTGCTCGAACTCGCGCATACGGAAGATGAACTGACGTGCGACGATCTCGTTTCGGAATGCTTTGCCGATCTGTGCTATGCCGAACGGAATGCGCATGCGTCCGGTTTTCTGTACGTTGAGATAGTTGACAAATATGCCTTGGGCAGTTTCCGGGCGGAGGTATACGGCCATTGCGCCATCGGCAGTCGAACCCATTTCGGTTTTGAACATGAGATTGAACTGGCGCACTTCAGTCCAATTCTTTGTGCCGGAGACCGGACATACGATCTCTTCGTCAATGATTATCTGTCGTAGTTCGTCGAGATTGGCTGCATTCATCGCTTCGGAAAAACGGGTGTGCAATGCATCGCGGCGTGCGGCGATCTCAAGTATTCGAGGGTTGGTGGCGCGAAACTGCGATTCGTCAAACGATTCTTTGAAACGCTTACGTCCCTTGGTCACTTCTTTTTCGATTTTGTCGTCGTATTTGGCTATATGATCCTCGATCAGCACATCGGCACGATAGCGCTTTTTTGAGTCGCGGTTGTCGATGAGTGGATCATTGAATGCATCGACATGGCCAGATGCTTTCCATATTGTGGGGTGCATGAATATGGCAGAGTCGATGCCGACGATGTTTTCGTTGAGTAGAGTCATGGCATCCCACCAATATCGCTTGATGTTGTTCTTCAGCTCGACGCCGTTCTGGCCGTAGTCGTATACAGCAGACAAGCCGTCGTAAATGTCTGACGAGGGGAATACGAAGCCATATTCCTTTGCATGTGAAACTATTTTCTTGAAGACATCGTCTTGTGTAGCCATGATGGAGATTAATATGTATCTGTTGGGTTACGTATATTTGGCTACAAAGGTAATGAAAAATTCGTGAATGTGTGCGTGTGATGTGCCTTTTCGGGTTCGGTTTTTTTAAGTAATTTTGCAGACACAATCAATCAACACTCCAATCGGAATAAAATGTCACACACACGTCAAGATAAATTAGAGGCGTTGGGCCGGGTGATGGATACTCTCGACATTCTTCGCGTGAAATGTCCATGGGACGCAAAGCAGACCAATGAATCGTTGCGCAACAACACGGTAGAAGAGGTCTACGAGCTTTGCGATGCACTCCTTAACGACGATAATGCCAACATACGCAAGGAATTGGGCGATATACTGCTGCATGTGCTGTTCTATTCCAAGATAGGTGAGGAGAAAGAGGCATTTGACATTGCTGACGTATGTGATGCACTTAATGACAAACTGGTATTCCGCCATCCTCATGTGTTTGGAGATGTAAAGGCTGATGATGCCCATGCCGTCGAGCAGAATTGGGAGCAGATTAAGCTCAAGGAAAAGGGCGGGAACCGGAGTGTGCTTGCCGGTGTTCCGTCTGCGTTGCCTGCTCTGATCAAGGCTTACAGAGTGCAGGAAAAGGCGTCTAACGCCGGATTTGATTGGGAAGAACCGCAGCAGGTATGGGACAAGGTGAAAGAGGAAATATCAGAGCTTGACGCTGAAATAAAGTCAGGACATATAGATGATGTAGAGGCTGAGTTTGGCGATGTTCTGTTCAGTGTGGTGAATGCGGCAAGGCTCTATGGCATAGATCCTGAAAGTGCGCTTGAAAAAACAAACCGCAAATTTATCCGCCGGTTCAACCATGTGGAGCATCGTGCTGCGGAGACGGGGTATAAGCTAAATGAGATGACTCTTTCGCAGATGGACGAGCTCTGGAATGAGGCTAAGGATATCGAGCGGAAGTGATGCGGGCGAAATATGTATTCATGGCGGTGATGGCGCTGATATGTGGCGCCACGATGTCACAGGCGAAGATGCTTCGTGGATATTCGACATCGGATGCCGAGGTGACCGGAGGTCGTGCCAGTGCATCGGGTGTGATGGCATTGGCGGTTGACTCGATTGATTTCCGCAGTGATCTCACACGGGTGTATGCACGGGTGTGGGGGCGACCTAACACATCGCAGCGCATTGATGCCGCGACACTTACATTGGGCAAACGTTCGATGGCGTGGACTGATGTTGACGGCATCGAAATGAAGCATTATTTCCAGTTTGAGGAAGATGGCATGATTCCGCTTGAAATAGATTTCCCTGCCGCAAGAGCAGAACGCAGAGGCAGTCTGACATTCGTCACGGTGCATGGTACATACACATATCATTTGAGATGAAGCTGTGTATCACCGAGAAACCGTCGGTAGCGGCCGATATTGCCAAGATACTTGGCAATGGCCCGCGTCGCGATGGATATTACGATTGCGGTGACTGGAAAGTTACATGGACTTACGGGCATCTCTGTTGTCTTAAAGAGCCGCACGACTATACCGAGCTGTGGAAGCGATGGAGCCTGGGGCAGTTGCCGATGATACCTCATCAGTTCGGCATTAAACTGATCGACATTGACAATTATCGCAGACAATTTGCCGTAATAAAACAATTGGTCGGTGAGGCTGATGAGATTGTTAATTGTGGCGACGCCGGGCAGGAGGGTGAGTTGATACAGCGTTGGGTGATGCAGATGGCAGGGGTGAAATGTCAGGTAAAACGACTGTGGATTTCGTCTCTGACGGATGAGTCAATTCGTGAAGGTTTTGCGAATCTACAGCCCGAGGAACGGTTTAATAACCTTTATATGGCCGGATTGTCCCGTGCTGTTGGCGATTGGCTATTGGGGATGAATGCCACACGTCTGTACACGCTTAAATATTCATCGCCCGGCAATGTGCTGTCGATAGGACGTGTGCAGACACCTACGCTGGCTCTTGTGGTGAAACGTCATCATGAGATCATAGGATTCGTCCCCGAAGATTACTGGGAGTTGAAGACCGAGTACAGGGGGGCGGTTTTCAATGCGACGTCTGGCCGTTTCTCTGTTGAGTCAGATGGACTTGATGCGGTGGAGCGGATTAAATCATCGCCGCTGACAATCACGGCGGTTGAGGAAAAGAAAGGGCGTGAGGCACCTCCGCGTCTGTTTGACCTTACATCGCTTCAGGTTGAAACAAATAAGAAGTGGGGGTGGAGTGCTGAAGATACACTGAGACTTATACAGACGCTATATGAGAAGAAGGTGACGACTTATCCACGTGTCGACACCACGTATCTGACGGATGATATCTATCCCAAGATCCCCGCTGTTATGCGAAATCTTACTCCGTATGCGTCAGTGACGGCGCCATTGCTCGCAGGTAAACTGCCAAAGAGCAAAAAGGTGTTTGACAATTCCAAGGTTACCGACCATCATGCCATTATACCGACAGGAGCGCCACTTACGGCGCTTGTAGGTGATGAGAAGAAATTGTTTCATTTGATTGCTATGCGGTTCATAGCAGCTTTCTATCCCGATTGTCAGTTCATGCAGACATCTGTCAGTGCAGATGTGGCCGGAATCGGATTCAAAACGACAGGCAAGGTGATTACCGAGCCGGGCTGGCGAGCGTTGTATTCCGGTCAGGATAAGTCTGAAGATGCAGATGCAGACTCAAATGTTCTTCCTGCGTTCACAATAGGGGAAAGTGGCGCGCATAAACCGTCATTGCTTAAGAAAACGACGCAGCCTCCGAAGCATTATACCGAAGGCACGCTCTTGCGCGCTATGGAGACTGCCGGCCGTACGGTCGATGATGAAGAGTTGCGTGATGCTATGAAAGCTAACGGTATAGGACGTCCGTCTACGCGCGCCGCTATTATCGAGACTCTTTTCAAACGCAGGTACATATTCCGTAAGGGAAAATCCATAATGGCATCGCAGGCCGGGATAGATCTGATAGCCACGATCAACGAGGAACTGCTGAAAAGCGCGAAGTTGACAGGATTGTGGGAAAACAAGCTGCGTCGCATAGAGAGCGGTGAATATAATTCGGCTGCATTTGTCGATGAGCTTAAAGAAATGGTCAATACAGTGGTGATCAGTGTGCTTAGCGATAATTCACAGCGCAGGATCGTGGTTGAACAGAAGAGTTCATCACAGTCACAATCCGACGTAAAAAGAAATTCTGCTGACGATAAGGAAAAGAAACCACGTGGATCGAGAGTCACCAAAATTGAGATGATCAAGTGTCCGCAATGTGGCACTGGGCATCTGTTGAAAGGACGAACCGGCTATGGTTGTAGTCGTTATGCCGAGGGATGCCATATGGTGCTATCTTTCGAGCAATATCCGTCGGATCTTACTCCCGGGCAGCTTAATAAGATGATAAAGAAATTAAAGAAATGAGCAGTATGACAGCACAGTATATTGCCGTAGGACTCGCTTTGGTATGGGCAGTCGCATGGATTGTGCGTCGTGTCATACGCCGTCACCGTTGTAAAAATAATGAATGCGGTTGCGCGACATCACGCAATAGCATGTGTGACGGCTGCGATCTTGCAGATCATTGCCGCTCGAAAAATGGTCACTGAGCAACATTACGTTGTCGGCTCACATCGGCAAGGCATATTCGGCGTATGAGCCACAGGGCGCCAATGGTGAGAAGCAGGCTTGCTGCTGTCGTCATTGGCGAATCGTAACCGATATTATTTATAGTATCGGAGATGCTGCCGTTGCCGGTGTGAAGTGATATCCAGCGCGTGACCACTACCATTGAGTTGTTGAGGGCATGCACCGTGACCGGAAACCATAGGCTACCGCTCCACCATACCATATAGCCGAATAAAGCGCCCAATAGAAGACGTGGGAAAAATCCGAGAAATTGCATATGGAATGCGCTGAATACGATTGCTGAAACCCATATTGAAACGTGTGCGCTGGTGCGGTTGCCGCGGATTATGCGTTGGAGTGCTCCACGGAAAAACAATTCTTCGCTAAGTGCTGCAAACACGGCGACAATAAGGATATTCATGACCAGATCGGCTATGGATGATCCGCCGAGTATCAACGATAGTGAGGCGTCGGCATGTTGCTGTGTCGATACTATCCAGCGCTGCAGCGATGCCATGCTATCGGGCAGTGATATGGATTCATTCCACTTTATTATGCAGTTTTGCAGTGGGATGGAGACGATCATCAGCATTATTGCCGCTATGAGCGCCCAAATGGAAAATCCGCGGTTGATCGACAGCCAGTCGGCTGGAAGTCGCGATGACAGCATAGCAGTTGCGACCGCTGGCAGGATAAATACCAGCATGTCCTGAAGGATAGTTACAATGCGGAGGTGAGGTGTCGTTTCGTTGCCGATCAACATTGCGAGTATGCCGGCAAACAACAGGCCGATAAACATTGTGCCTCCGAGAATAAAGAGGCGGCGTAACATCAGTGAATTCTGCGATGGTTGGGTGTTGAAATCAAGCATGTAGTGTCGGTGATTGGTTCAGAGGTAGAAGTCAGATGTGAGACAAGCATACTCATGCGAGCGCGAGCCATCATGGTTGTTGACGGTGAGTGTGTCGGACTTAATTATTCCTTGGCGAATACTCAGCTGCCTGAATGATCGGACAATTGGCCGGGTGTCACGCTGTCGCATGTGCAGTAGCCTGCCTTCTGCAAATCCAGCTATAGCCAATGAAAGATCGATCTCACTGTCGCGTTGCGACGGAGCTACAAAGGCGAGAGTGCCTCCCTCGTTGAGATGGCCGAGTGAGAATTTGATCAGGTTGTCGATTCCGAGGTTGCCTTCATGACGCGCCTCAGCACGGTTCTTATCGGGAGAGTGGAGTGTTTCGGTGAAAAATGGAGGATTGCATATGATCAGATCGACCCGAGGAATATCAACCGAGAATATGTCATCATTGATCACATTGATGCGGTTGGCAAACGGGGACGCCACGACATTTGACAAGCAGTCGGCCGCTGCTCCTGGATCGATTTCGATTGCAGTGATACTTAGCTCAGCGAAACGCTGGGCAAGCATCAGCGACAACAGTCCGCAGCCGGCACCTACATCGATTGCCGTGCGGCAGTGAGAGGCATCAGTCCATGCACCGAGGATGACCGAATCTGTGCCGACTTTCATGCCACATCGGTCGTCGGAAACAGCAAAGCGACGGAATGTGAAACTCACAACTGATTATCCGTCAATTTCAAGAGGAAGTTGGTTGAGCTGCTCGATATAATCGAGAATTTGGTCACGTCCTGAACCTGACAGGCTCGATGAGGTGAATATCGGAGGTAGCTCTTCCCAAGTCTCGAGCAATTTCTCGCAATATGATGCTACTTTGCGCTTTCCCGCTTCCGGACCCTGTTTGTCCATTTTGGTAAATATAATGCTGAACGGCACTCCATTTTCTCCCAGCCACTCGAAAAATTCCATATCGATTTTCTGTGGTTCGTGGCGGCTGTCGATCAATACGAACAGATTGGTCATCTGACGGCGGTAGAGAATATAGTTCTCTATCATTGTCCTTAGCTGTTCGCGACTCTCTTTGCCGCGGCGGGCAAATCCATATCCAGGAAGGTCGACGATAGTCCAGTTTTCGTTGATAGCGAAGTGATTGATGAGCATAGTCTTTCCGGGCATGGCTGATGTCTTTGCCAGACCGTTACGCCCTGTGAGCATGTTTATCAGGGAGGATTTGCCTACATTGCTGCGGCCAATGAATGCATACTCATGCCGTTCAGTGTCGGGACATTGCTCGACAGATGGGGCAGATTTCTCGAAACGTGCGCTATTGATAATCATATTTCGTTTTGTGACACAAGACCGTTCATAACAGCATACATGCTCAAAGCCGGAACAGACCTCATGCCGAGTTTATCCATTATGTTGCGGCGATGGGTGAGGACGGTGTTGAAGCTTATGCCGAGAGAAGCGGCTATTTCTTTGTTGATTTGCCCCATGGCGATATGTCGCAGCACTTCGCGTTCACGCTCAGTGAGAGGCATTTGAGGCGAGGATGCGCCTGAAGCTGAAAGGCGTCGCACCACTGACTCAATGGCAGATGCCAACTCATCTTCAGTTGCTGACGGATTGATTACAGGAAGAGGGGAATGGGTTATCTCGCTTATCAGTACCACATGCTCGCGACGCGGAACATAGAACATCGGTTGAGACGCAAAGGCTTCGGGAGTGACAAAAAACATAGTGGATTCGCCAATGACGTCGGCCAAAGCTGTGGGATCGCCGGCGATAATGGTGTCGAGTGCATGACGCTCTTCAAGTATGTGACGCAACCCGACGGCACGCAGTGTGTTGGAATCCACAATGACGGCGTCCATCACTGCCGGTGTTTTTTGTTTACCACGATATAGTTGCTTTGTGTGATGACTATGTCCATCGTCACATCATGCCCGTCAGCTTCGATGCCATCCTCAATCAGCTGGAAGTCGTATCCGACTCCAACTTTTGTGGCATTGCATCCCGCAAGCAGACGGTCGTAATAGCCTTTGCCGCGGCCAACTCTGTTGCCTGTGCGGTCAAAAGCTACGCCGGGCACAACCACCATATCAATCTCATCGATTGACACAGTGTCGCATCCCTGAGGTTCTTCGATCTGAAATGAACCGTAGCGGAGCGTTGACCTGTCATAGGGCAGTATCTCAAGATTTACACCGTTGACACGCGGAAGGAAAAAGCGTTTGCGATTGCCCCATTTATCAAGAAAGCGATGGGTCGACAATTCGTCAGGCAGAGAGTGGTACATGAGCACTTTTTCTGCGAGGGTGAAAGCGACAGAGTTTTCGAGTACGTCAAATACCGCAGCAGCGCCGATGGCTCGATCCGACTCGCTAAGAAGAGCCTTATGTGCGCGTATAGCGCGTCGTATGTCGGTTTTTTTCATTTATTTGGCGGATGATTGTTGATTTTCAAATTCTTTGAGTGCGCGCCGTATCACAGGATCGCCTACATTCCACACACGGAAAGAGTCGGATGTTGAAAGCAGATCACGCACTATAATAGACTTTAATTGCCTAACAATCAGGTCGCGTGAAATGTTTATGTAGTACCATCGGGCCGGTATCTTATTGTCTGAAGCGTAGTTGACAAATTCCTGAAGTAGAAAATCATCAGCAGGAAGTTGCGCAAGAACATCATCGAGATTGTCGAATTTCGACAGTGATGCACGGTTTCTGTCTGTGAAGTCGAATGCGAATCGCTGTAAGAGGCCGGCATTGGCAACTGACAGATACCACGATGTGATGTCGGCAGTGTCGTTAGGCACAAATATATCAGGCATAATACCTCCTCCGCCGTAGAC
>CANOUR010000070.1 GCA_947570265.1 uncultured Bacteroidales bacterium
ATGTAAACAGTAGTTTGTAATAATAGTAGATTATGTTGATGCGGGCGTTGACAAGCTGCTGCTCCGCGTCAAGTTTTGAATTGGCCGCATCAAGCATGTCTGTGATGAGAGCCATGTCTGCGGAATAGCGAGTGAACACAGTGTTGTAATTCCTTTCGGCGAGTTCAACACTTTTCTGCTGTGTGTTGAGTTCTTCGTATGACTCAAGATAACGGATATAGTCGGCTCTGACAGCGAGTTCGGCGTTTTCCTGCGCCGCCGCAAGTTCGTCATTGGCATGAATCGTGGCCACACGACTTCGTGACAGTGATTTATTGGTCTTGAACAGCGATGAAATATTGTAGCTGACACCGACTCCGACGTACCAATAACTGAGATTGCGGTTTATCGGCGGCACCTCCACCAGAATCGGGCCGTCGATACTCCATCCTGCCTGCAAACCTATTTTGGGAAGACGCTCCGATTTAGTCAGATCCTCCGCCTTCCGTGATATGTCTACCTTTGACTGCGCCAGCTTGAGCATGGGCGAATTGGCTGAGGCCTCGGTCTGCCATGACGACTCACTTTGGGCTGGCAGCGATCTGTTCAATATGGCCGGATCAGGCTGTATCTTCGTGCCTTGCGGCAATCCTGCAATGGTGACAAGGTTATTGTTGAGTATGTCTATCGTGTTGTTGATTTTCACCAGTTGCAGTTCAAGATTCGACACAAGCAGTTCATAGCGGGTTATGTCGTTCCGCAAAGCCACGCCTTGTTCATACCGGGCTTGCATCTCATCAAGCACCTTCCTGGCCTGTGCTATGTTATTCTCCACGACACTTCGCAGATTTGTGTACTTGTAAATATCAAGGTAAAAACCGGTGAGCTGGAAACGGATGTTGTCGCGCTGCAATTCCGTGGCATAACGGGCAGCAGTCAGTTTAAGTTCAGCGAGTTTGATACCGGAAGTGACAGCTCCTCCGGTATATACAGGCTGGTTGACACTTAGCGACAAGGCATTGCCATAATGTGGAATCGGAGCTTTCCGGTAGTCCGAAAAATTCCTTTTCGTTGTAAATCCATCACCTATGTAGCTGAATGAAAGAGAGGCATTGATGTCGGGCAGCCGACCGGCGCGGGCTACACTTATCTCATTGTTGGCTTCCTCCTCAGCGGAAAATGAGGGGCGTAATTGTGCACTGTTTCTTTCAGCACTCTCAAATAACTGTTCAAGGGTTATTACTGACGAGTCCTGACCGAAAGCACACACCCCTGCGCCCAACAGAACCGCGCTGAGCAGCCCTTTGAGCAATCGTTGATTGTTCATAAAAATCGGGGATAATATGTGAATAATGAATAGGAGTCGCTATCCGTCAACCTCCCGACGGTATGCAACTGTCCTGAAATCAGATCAGACTTTGAGTGCGGCTATAGCCTGCTGTACTCTTCCAGTTTTCCTTGAAAGCGTAGTTTTGCACATACGCCTTTGTTGCGTTTATCGCTGTATCTGTTACAATCATTTACTCACCGCTCTTTGTGAACGGCAATGCAAAATTACAAAAAATCGCTAAATACATGTGTTCCGGCCGTCATATTTCACTCCTTTATCTCCATGATACCTTAGTCCAATCGAAGTCGTGTCAGGATCTTACGTCAATTAGACCATGAAAAAACTACGCCGGGGACGACGCTTCCGCTGTCCCCGGCGTGGATTTGTTGACTATCTGGATTTAATTGATCAGAGGATCACCTTGTTGGTTGATACAATGCCATCGGCATGGCGGTCGACGCGGATATACAGACCATTCTCAGGATTCTGCACGCGTAATCCCGACAAATTATAGAAAATGGTGTCGACAATGGGTGAATCGCTCTTGTTGACAACATTATCTATGCCGGATGTGCCTATGTAGCCCGATGCGCAGCTGTTTACCACCTCGCCTTTGCTATTGGTGAGGATAGCGACACAACGTATCTTCGAATAGTCGATACCCACTTCATCACCAAAGGCGTTTTTAACAGGCACATCATATTGATAGTTGTAAGAATAATATTTGCCGGCACGGATATGGCTGGGGACTGAACCCACAATACCGGTCTGGTCATCATATGCAATGACGATGTCGTTGAACGTAATCTTCACTTTCTCCTCGCCGTTGACAAACACATCCCAGTCATCACCTTTCATCGAGTAGTCACCCGTAAAATAGTTGCTCTGCTCAAGTTCGCGCCACTCCTTGGCTGTACCGAAGTCTTTGGCACGTGTGATGCCATCGGCAATAAGTGCGAACGACAGACGGTAGTCGGCACCTTCCTCATCGGTGACAAAACGCACGCGACCATAGCAGTTGACTGCGGTGTGCTCTTCATTTGCCCAGCCGAGATGCGCCTCTACATCGGCGTTGACAGGGGCATTTGCAAGCTCAAACCAGTCATTTTCGATACCAAAATCATCTTTACCGGTTCCGAAGTAGGGATCGCAGTAAACGCTTCTGTTGAGGTATGCTCCGGGATAACCCGACACATTGTTAGGCATTGTGGTGACAAACTGCAGTGGATCGCGCTGACGTGCATGATAACTGATAGCGACAAAACGGTCGGGATAGCGTTCCTTCATGCGTTCCATGCCTATGTAGCCACGGGGGCAGAAACCACACCAAAGACCGGTATACTCCTCCATAAGCGGGCGATTGACAGGCACGAAGAGTGCGCTTGTGACATCACCGACAGCCGATGCGTTGTTTGAAAGATTGTCGCGGCCATTGACCTTGGTGACGGTGATGGTGAGGGGGTATTGACCGACTTCTCCAGCAGGGCCGACATTGAGTGTGACCTCACCACGGCTTCCGAGCACGGCAGGGATGGGATTCTCGAGGGTGTAAGATCCGCTTCCCGATGCAACATCGCCGATGGTGTAGGTGTAGTCAATGGTCTTCACTTCGTCGCGGCCGAAATTTGAAAGACCCACTTTCACATCAAATTTATCATCTACTCCCACCGTCGAAGGCGAAACAGATGTGACAGCCACACTCGTCTCTGCAAAATCGCCTGAAAGCACGACATTGATAGGCAATGCCTGATCGCGGTTCTCAAATGTGCGCCACTTCAGATAAGTGCGGGATGTGTGAAGCCAGTAGCCCTCGGGGTCAGACCCGGGAGCGAGAAGCAGTGGCTTCGTATTGTTGTTGCTGAGGTTCTCGATGTCGAATGAGAAACCGACAAACACACCATCGCGTGTAAGCTCGTAAGGCTCAGACAATGTCACAGAAAGCACGCCGTCATTACCAACGACCGGCTTAACCTCGAGGACATCAGGAACTGTCACACCATCTTTGTCAAGAGTAAGAGCCACCGAGAGCCATGCACGCATATTGGTCACTGCCGCGGGATCTGCAATAGGGCATGAAAAGCTCAGCACTTTCGACCCTGCGATGCCGGGATTGTTGATGTGCATCGCGAACTCATAGTTTTCTTTTTTACTTGTACCCCATGCCGTCAGCTCTGCCCCGGGCTTGGCATACGACATGTCGATCTGAGTGTCGGCCGCAGCGACAGACATGGCTGTGAGACCGATTATAGTTGTCAGAAGAAATGATTTCATTTTCGGTATAGGATTTTAACGGATGACGGTTTTACGTGTTGAGAGAGTGCCATCGGCATAGGCTGTGCGTACTATGTAGAGCCCGGCTTCAGGATTAGCCACTTTGCGTCCCTGAAGGTCGTAATAGGTCACATCGGTCACTGTCTTGGACTCGTTTTCAATAACTTTCACACTTGCAACCGGGAAAACCGAGACATCGCTGGCATAGAGTTTGTCCTCCTCGTTTTTATAGACAGCCTGTATGCCGATTGTCTCGAGACCGTCTGAATAATAGTAGAATGTGTGACGGTAGCCCTGGGCGTCAAAGTCGAAGTAGTCGTAGAAGTTATAGGGAATGAGGTTGACAGTCTCGGTCATGCTGCTATATTCATCGGGCTGGAATTCAAAGACTTTTCCATCGAAATAAACACAATAGAAGAGTCGGTTGGTATCGAGGATACAACCCTTGGCATCGAGATTGGTGAATGTGAAATCAACATAGCCATATCCGTAATCATCGTTGTAGACCATAAACGAGATGTCGCGTACCTGCGCGGGAGGCGTGGTGATGTCGCGCACGAGATATTGTGCCGATGCATTGGCTATAGAGCCAAGGACAACGATATCCTTATCGGCGGTCTCGGCGGGTTCGCACACGGCTGAAGTGCTCAGTCCGATGCAGTTGCTGATGAGTTTATCAGCAGGGACATAATCAAAAGTGGCGACACGGGTTGCGAATGTCGTGTTGACAAAGTCGCCATATTCCTCATTGAACACGCTGCGCACCTCAGAGCCATAGAGATAAGCATAGTGGAAGTCAGTTCCCTCACCGATATATTGGCCGGTAGCGAAATTGACCTTGCCATCTTTTATCTCACCGACAGCGATACCGTCGGGAACGGTAGGCATTATACCCTTGACATACATCTTGCTGCCATCGACGGCCACTTCGGCGAAATTGGCACCGCCGTCATACTTGAGGGTCCATTGTTCGGTTGCGACACCGGCAGGAAACTCTGTGGCTGTCTCGGTCTGGACTGTCATATTCATAGCGAAATCGCCATAGCCGATCCATTTGAACGTACCGTCATCCTGCAACTCGCAAAGACCATAGATCAGATTATTGGCAGCCGACACATATGCGTCATCCTCCTTGACGAGCTTATAGACACTTTCTTCTGTCGGATAGAACCAACCTGTGCCCTGCGCTTCATCCATGACGACAAATTCCATTGGCATCATATAGTAATGGTGAGCCGTGCCATAGACCTCCTCGGTGTAGACTTTCTGCGCGCCAGTAAGCGTAAGTTCGCTGCCGTCGGCGTTAGCTGTGGCTTTCACCCATGCATTGATGGGAAATCCCGAAACCGGATTGTTGAGATAAACACTTCCATCACTGCTCTTGACAATATGTACGGCACCTCCAAGATCGTGCTTCTGATACAATTTGCCCACAAGTGACCACCATCCGTAGCAATCACGCACATAAGCCGTGTTTTCACCCTCGGGTGTGGCGGTGATTGCTTCCTGAAGAGTGATCTGAGCCGTGCTGTTCGGTGTATCTCCACTGCGGCTCAGCGGAGCTGACTGACTGAGTGTGTAGGTGCGTCCACCTATCTTGACAACTGATTCTGCTACAGCAACGGCCGGTGTTTCATGACCGCGCAACAAACGGGCAGTAGCCAATGGTGATGACTGCGGAACTGCTGCCACACCTGCCAACGACGAACTGACAAGGCTTGCCGCGATAATCGCGTAAAGTTTTTTCATATGTGATATTAGTTTAAAGTATTTGATATTGTCTTACAGTAACGTGACATCGCAAAGTTAGAAATATATTCGTAAATAACGACAAATTGATAAAAAATATCCGGTCTGACGATTCATTTTTCTGTTATACGGGCAAAAAACGGCTACGTCGTTAATCCTTCGCCCACAAAAACGGCATGGAATGACAGGAAACCGCAGCTGATATTTCCTGTGCGTGTGTTTTTATCAGTCTGTTATTATTTCGTAATTTCGCAGCAAAATCCAATGAGAGCATAAAACTGCAAAATCACTTACAATGAAAAAGATAGCTGTATTCGCATCAGGCAATGGCTCTAATGCTGAAAATATCATCAACTACATGCGGGCGACCGGTGCCGAGGCAGAAGTCGCCGTTATCGTGACCAACCGCAAGGATGCCGGAGTGATCGGACGAGCCAATCGCCTGAATGTGCCGGTGGAAGTGATGAGCCGTCAGGAAATCAACGACAGCAGCCGAATGCTCGACGTCATCGACAATTATGGCATCGATGCCATAGTGCTGGCGGGCTTCCTTCTGATGGTACCCGGCTTTTTGATAGAGCGCTTCCCCGATAAGATTCTGAATATCCATCCCTCGCTTCTGCCGAAATTCGGCGGCCGGGGCATGTATGGACACCATGTTCACGAAGCCGTGGCCGCAGCAGGCGAAAATATGTCGGGGATCACAGTCCATTTTGTCAGCGAGGAATGTGACGGCGGACGCATAGTGTTTCAGGCTTCAGTGGGCATTGAGCCGACTGACACACCCGCCGACATAGAAACAAAGGTGCGACATCTCGAGCAGGAGCATTTCCCGCGTGTGGTGGTGGAGACATTGGTCAAGGCCACCGAAAAGGTTTAATCTGGACTAAAAAGTTTTAAACATCTTTATGTGTTTGACGCGCATTGAGTTAAATCATAGTTAAATACCTATCCGCAATTAAGCCCCGGAGCGTTTTAGCTGTCAGAGAAGCATAACCGATTAAAATTGAAAAATTGATGAAAAAGAAAGTATTTGCTTTGGCTCTGGCAGCCGTATCACTCGTAGGTTTTAACTCAGTTGCACAGAATCCTTCAGGAAACACATGCAGCAACACAGAGACATGCGCAAAAGGCAAACCGGAATGCAGCCCCGACAACAAGTGTGAGCGACCCGGCCGTGCGTGCCCGTTCAACGGATTGAATCTTTCGGATGCCCAGAAATCCAAGATAAAGGATCTCAACGACAAATGCCGTAACGAACGCCGTGAGCGCAAACAGCAGGCAAATGCCAACCGCAAAGACGAAAAACGCCGCTACCTTCAGGAGGTGAAGGCTATTCTCGGCCCGGAAATGTATGTGGAATATCTCGAGAATATCGTAATCAGCAAAGATTCCGGCCGTCATCCCGGCAAGCACCTCAAAGGCATGCGCGGCGATCACAGCAAAAAGATGGCAAAACCAACAGCTGGACAGCGCCGCTGAAACAGAGCGTGCATGACAGTGTATAATAT
Organism: uncultured Bacteroidales bacterium; assembly: GCA_947570265.1. GTDB lineage: Bacteria > Bacteroidota > Bacteroidia > Bacteroidales > Muribaculaceae > CAG-1031. The sequence continues at coordinate 6,841 of CANOUR010000070.1, forward strand.
AATAAGCCCCGGCCGCTATGACCGGGGCTTATTATATTATACATTGGTTCTCAATCGAATAATCAGCAACAGCTACTGATTGAAAACTTTAGGGTGTGTAATTTATCGGCCTTTTTTATTTCACCAATATCTTGCGACCGTCGGTGATGTAGATTCCGGCGGGCAGAGCGTTGATCTCCTCGCTTGTAGCATTGCGGAGCACAATCGTGCCGTCAATACCATATACATCTGCTGAAACCCTATCGGCAACGACATCTTCAATACCTGTTGTCATACCGATAATGTATTTGCGTGTGATCTCACTATTGACAGAGTTGGGATTGCCTACCGCCTGAAAAGTGCCTTGCGGTATATTAAGCACATATGTACCGGCCTCGGTGCGAGGATCCCAGTTGGGCTGCCTGTAGGTCAGAGTCACGGTATTCCCTTTCAAGTCGGCGCCTTGCAAAGGCAGAACTTCACCTGCCTGATCAGAGATTTCAGATCTGGCGGCTGCTGTAAAGGTCAGTGTAATTTTATCGGTGTCGAAAGGATATGCAATGCCATTTATCGCATTCGGGAAAGTGATGGATATATCGGTGATCTCCTTCACTTCCGCTTCGCCTTCACTGCCTCCGGGAGTGATGATGAAATCCGCAAGTTCGGTTGAGCCGGTAGGATAGGGTATCTGGTAGATTGCTGTGATACCTTCATTTGACCGGTCGGCATCATCCTTGAGCGAGAAGATCCCTTTGGGCACATTGAGAGCATACTCTCCCTTTTTCAATATAGTCACCGGCTCGGTGGCTCCTTCGAGGGCGAAGAGAAGTGTCACAGTATTTTCGTTTGCGGTTGCACTTACGCAATGATATTCGTCATTGCTCCCGAATCCGGTCTCATCGGCCTGGGTAAGCGTGATCGATGCCCACTTCTCAGCTGTATTGACATTGATTTCCGCATCGGTATCAAAAGTCAGTTTAATATCGGTGATTGATTCAACTGTGCTTCCGCTCGCCGGAGTGACAGAGACCTGCGACATTGGATTGTTATCGTCAGCATTTATGGTATATGTGGCTGTAATGGCTGCATTGTATTGATATTCTGTCGCACCCCATTCATCATAATGGAAAGATTTTGCCGGGATGGATAGAGTGTAGGTACCGGGAGCGGTGATTGTGATTCCTTCTGTTGAGGTAGAGGATGCATAGTTGAAATACATTGTGCAGTACTGCATGCTGTTGCCTCCTTGTGTCCTCACCACTTTGTACACCTCTTCCTTGCCTTCGACACCTTTGTCTTTGATCAGGGTGATTTTGCTTACATCATCGATCAGTATGCCATCCCAACTTGTTTCTGTGAATGTTATTTTTACAGAGCTGATAGAGGTGACGTCACCTGCGGCAGGATCAAGAGTATAAGTGCCCATCACGCCGGGATCGAGTTCCGGCTCCGCTATCGTATAAAGGGCATGCAGGGCATTGTTTGTTTCGGCATAGTTGATCTCGTCAATGAGCATTATACCACCGAATACTTGCGCGGGAACAGTGAGAAGATACTCTCCCGGCTCTGTGATCTGTGCCGGTTCGGTGCTTCCTGATTTTGAGAATGTAAGCTTTACAGTATAGTTTTCTTTGTTGATATCTACGGCCGAGCAATTGTATTTTACGGCGTTGTCACCTTTTCTGACAAGAGATATGCTGCTCCAATGAGTCCTTGATTCGATGAAATCATGATATTTGGCCTTGTTGGGGAAATCAAGCGTGATTTGTGACAGATCGCTTGCCGCTCCCGGTTCAATATCAAGATTGACTGATGTGACATGAGTGTCTTTTTCTATTATATGATAGGATGTCTCTATCACCGGATTGGTTTCCCCGGTGGCGGCATCGCTGAAAGCTCCGGCTGGAACATAAAGGCGATACGTACCAGGCTCAATGAGTATCATCTGTTGCTTCACCTCAGCTTCCGCTAAATCGAAGTACAGTTCTACAAGTTGCTTACTCTGGACTTCATAATCCACAACATCGTATACACGATTTATTTTGTTGTCGGATGATGTATATGTGAGAGTTATGCCTTCGGTGCTTTCAACATTTACGCCGGTCTTCCAGCTTGTCTTGTTGAAATATATGTCCACATAGCTGATCTGTTCCAGGTCCTCACGGGGATCGGGCGCCAACAATAAGTAGTTATCCATAGTCCCTCCGCTTGCTTTCGCGGGGCATATGGCAACCATTACTAAAAGAATTGCTAAAAATTTAAATAATTTCATCTGTATATGATTTGAATTAATGATTAGCTTTGTATATTTTTCTCCGGCCTATGATATAGAAGCCAGCCGGAAGGCGGTCTATATCCTCCGGAGATGCGTCGCGCAGCAGAAGAGTACCGTCGATTCCGTAAACATCAGAGTCTGTGCATTCCACCTTGACCTCACTCAGCCCTGCGCCATAATCTACGGACAGGTCGATATAGCCGGTGGCTGTCACACCCCGATATGAAGCATTGACAGTAAGGGTAGCCAAGCCTTCTTTCAAAGGCGAAACCACATATTTGCCCGGAGCCGTGCAACTCAGATTGCAAATGTCATCACGGTCGATTGTGGCTGAGTATGTCATGAGATGACGATTGCCTATGTTCAGACTCGTGAGGGCTGCGATATCAATGTAGAAATCGCCTGCGTCAGTCGACAGGTCAACTGTCGGGACACTTGCTATCACAGGAGCGGTTGCCACCGGGTAGATAGCCATTGCCGGAAACCAGTAATATTTTTCGGGCATTAGTGTCCACTAAAAAATCATAAAAGTTCTTTGAAAATATTGAAAGTTAGG
>CANOUR010000071.1 GCA_947570265.1 uncultured Bacteroidales bacterium
CCCGGAGTCGTTTTCCCGATCCAGCTGGGTCGTGAGGCATCCGTAAAGGTGGCCACTGTGTCTCATGAGAAGGGTATACCTATCGGCGTGGTCTGTCAAAGAGATCCTCAGGCCGATTCACCGTCAGTACCGTCCGATATCTACAACTATGGTGTGACAGCGATGGTGCTGAATATATTCGACTTGCCAGACGGTACAAAAACAGCCATCGTGCAGGCAATGAAAAAATTCAGGATCACTGGTTGTGGAGCTGGAAATGTAATTCCCGGAGTGCCTGCGGCTCAGGTGAAGATCGTGCGCGACACGCGTCCGCGTGTGTCTGACAAAGAATTCCTGGCATTGACACAGATCATCAAGGATACGACTCTCAAGATCGTTCGCCAGAACAGTGATGGGCCATCCGACCTGTCGGTTAATCTCGACAATGTTGAAAATCCGATGATGATCGTAAACCTCGTTGCGACATACACGCCGTTTCCGGCAGCAACGAAGATTGAGATGCTCAAGGTGCCACGCCTCAAAGAGCGTGCTTTCCTTCTGTTGGGCGAACTGACGCGCAGTGAGCAGATGGCCGACATCATGGAAAACATCAAAGCGCGTACCCGCCAGCGTATAAGCGAGCAGCAGCGCAACGCATTCCTGCAGCAGCAGATGGAAGCTCTTCGTGAAGAAATTTACGGTGAAGATGATGTCGATATACGCAAGATGAAGCAGAAAGCCGATGATGCCGGCTTTCCTGAAGATGTCAGACGCACATTTGACCGCGAATTGGAGAAGTTGTCGCGTCTTAATCCGCAGAGCCCTGATTATTCGGTGCAGTATTCATATCTTGACACCCTTACAGATCTGCCATGGAACAAGCCTTCGGTACTTTCAACCGATTTCGTTAAAGCCGAGGAGATACTTGAGAGCGAGCACTACGGGCTTGAAAAAGTTAAGGAGCGCATACTCGAACAGCTTGCCGTGATGATGCACAATCCAAGTGGTCGCTCACCCATCATATGCCTTGTTGGTGCTCCAGGCGTAGGCAAGACATCGCTTGGAAAATCAGTGGCGGCAGCTCTTGGACGGAAGTATTGCCGGGTATCGCTCGGTGGAATGCACGATGAGGCAGAGATACGCGGTCATAGGCGTACATATATAGGTGCTATGCCAGGGCGTATCATCGATGCCGTACGTCGTGCCGGATCTTCAAATCCACTCTTGCTTCTTGACGAAATTGACAAACTTGGCAAGGATTTTCGGGGAGATCCGTCATCGGCTCTTCTCGAAGTGCTTGATCCGGAACAAAACAGCCATTTCCATGATAATTATGTAGATGTCGATTTTGATCTGTCAAACGTTTTGTTCATCGCCACGGCCAATACTCTATCGACTGTACCACAGCCATTGATCGACCGCATGGAGATCATAGAAATGCCTGGATATCTTATCGAAGAGAAAGAGGAGATTGCGCGCCGTCACCTTATCCGTCGTGCCCTGGCTGATAATGCAGTGGAGCAGGGGAGTGTGGAGTTCACCCGTGAGGCCCTTGTTAAGATCGTAGATAACTACACATCGGAGAGTGGTGTGCGCCAGTTGGAGAAAGAGATTGCCTCGATGATCAGAAAACTTATTCTGCGAAAGATGCGTGGCAATGATATTCCGGCAGAAATCACGCCTGAACTTGTCAGGCAGCTACTGGGTGTGGAGCGGTTCACCCGTGAGCGTTATGACGTTGCAGGCATCCCCGGTGTGGCAACAGGATTGGCGTGGACAGCTGTAGGTGGAGAGATTCTTTTCATTGAATCATCTTTAGCACAGGCAAAAGGAGATAAACTCACTCTCACCGGCAATCTTGGAGACGTGATGAAAGAATCAGCCATGATAGCTCTACATTACGTTAAATCTCATGCTCCAGAGTTCGGGATAGATCCTGAAATATTTGAGAAACAGTCACTTCATATACATGTTCCTGAAGGTGCTATACCCAAGGACGGCCCGTCGGCAGGCATCACAATGGCTACATCAATCGTATCAGCCTTTACGCGTCGCCCGTTAAAAGCAGGAATAGCCATGACCGGAGAGCTGACTCTTCGCGGCAAAGTTTTGCCGGTAGGAGGCATAAAGGAAAAAATTCTCGCGGCGAAACGCGCTGGAATCGATGAGATCATCCTTTCGGTTGACAATCGCAAGGACATCGCAGACATCAAGCCCGAATATATCAAGGGCATGACATTCCACTATGTCAGCACAGTCAGCGATGTCATCAATATAGCGCTGGCCTGAGCAGACATCTCATAATAAAGCGACAATAGCCGAGGTCATCAAAGAAATCCGGCTATTGTCGCTTTAATATGCTGCTTCGTGCGCAGTGTGAAATTGTGCAACTGAGTTGCAATGTTTATCAATAGGAATGCATATGAGAAAATTTGAATTCGCCACATATCGTGGGGGATATAAACCCACTCTCGCCAGTTGCAATTTAACATAACGGCCATTATGTTAGAGCGGGGTTGCAATTCACACGTATTCATACTATCTTTGTGCACAAATGAGAATCCGTCGGCTGACATCGATTTTTGCTCTGCTGGTTATCGTATTATCGATGATCATGCAATTTCATCATCACGACATCCACGGGTGTCCCGTGATTGCTGTAAACGAATCGGTCGAAATGGCTTTCTGTCATTATTCCGGTCACGGTGGCTGTAATCACTCTCCGGCATCGCAAAGCCAACAGTGTTCATTTTCCCAGCAAGCCTTTGTATATACGGTCAGAACGAAAAATAGCAGTCCTGATACTCATATATCAATAGCTGAGCGGGGCAAATTGCATGTATATGATTGCATTTTAGACGAATGTGGCATTCGCGTTGCATACAATCACGATATCGTCACCGCGTCCGCAGCTGGGTTTGAAAAGGTCATATCGAAACGTGGCCCTCCACATGAATTTCATATTAGTTAATAGTTTAATCATTATTTTATGTAATATGAATAGCAAAAAGTATGAAATTCAGATATATAACATTGTTTGCCGCAGTGCTATGCCTAACTGCATGCAACGGAAATACCCAAAATAATCACGAGGCTGAAATTTCACATGAGGCTAACGATTCGGATGCGCATGAACCTCATGATGGATTGATAGAACTTTCTGATAATGAGGCTAAAAGATTCAAAGTAAGGTGCTCTGTAGCATCGCCTGCAAAAGTGGCCGAATCGACAAAACTTCCGGCTACATTCGTAAGCTCAAATACGTCTGTTACAATAGTTTCTGCCGCAAAATCAGGCCGACTAACGTGGCTTGGCGGGATTCAGGAAGGATCGTCAGTCGGTGTTGGACGTGCTTTGGGCAAGGTTGAATCTTCGGCAGTAACAGGTGGCGACACTGATGCTGCAGACAAAGTGCGACTTTCAGCACTTGAGGCAGAGATAAAGCGGGTAAAACCGCTTGTCGAAGACGGAATTGTTTCCAGAAAAGATTATAATTCACTTCTTGCCGAAGCTGATCAGCTGCGCAAACTTACACAGACTGCATCGGGAGCTTCTACAGTGACGAGCCATGTGCAGGGTGTGGTGACGCGTATTATTGCAGGCAATGGATCGTATGTAAATGCCGGAGATCCTGTGGCTGAAGTGCAGTCGACATCTAATGCGGGAGTGATGCTGCGCGTCGATGTGCCACAAAGATTGTTTCCACGGATCGGAGAGATAGTTTTTGCGAATGTTGCCGCGGCTGATGGAACGTCGACGCGCATACCTCGCGCCACTCGTGCGTCTGCTGCTGATGCCACAGGCTTTATGCCTGTATATTTTGGACCTGTTGCTGCCGATCTCGGAATTGTGCCAGGATCAGTTGTTGAGGCATCGGTTGAGTTCAATAATGGCAAGGATGCTTCAATAGCATTGCCTGTCGAATCAATTAATGAACAGGAAGGTGCCTATACTGTATTTGTCAAGACAAAGCCAGGACATTACCGTCGTGTGCCTGTGACGATCGGTGTCGCAGATGATGAAGTTGTAGAAATTTTGTCTGGGATATCTCCGACTGACAGCGTAGTCACATCAGGCGGTATATATCTGCGTTTGGCCGAAACACGCGCTAATGCTCCACAAGGTCACACCCACAATCATTGATAAATACCATGTTGAATCGTCTTATAAAAGGTTCGCTCGACAACCGTGTGGCTGTGCTGCTCGTTGCGGCAGCGGTACTTATATATGGTGTGATTGTCACAGTAAGAAGTGAAATTGATATATTTCCAGATCTTAATTCTCCAACAGTAACGGTGATGACCGAGGCTTCAGGATATTCTCCCGAGGATGTCGAGCAGTTGGTCACTTATCCTGTTGAGACATCGCTAATGGGAGCAGGAGGTGTGCGCCGTGTGCGTTCATCGTCCATGCCTGGATATTCTGTTGTTTGGGCAGAATTTGATTGGTCAACGTCGACTGAGGAAGCTCGTCGTGCTGTCACCGAAAGATTGTCCGCGTTGGGCGGATCGCTTCCGCAAGGAGTGACAACTCCTGTCATGGGGCCTCAATCGTCGATCCTTGGCGAAGTTTTTATCATAGGTCTTACGTCAGACAGCCTGTCGGCTATGCAGTTGCGCACTTTGGCTGATACGCGTCTGCGTCAGCAGATTTCAGCCATAAGAGGCGTTTCGCAAGTGACAGTCATAGGCGGCGATGAGGAAGAATTGCGTGTAGAGATTGATCCGATGAAGCTCCGTGCTTATGGATTGACACTCGATGATGTCGCAGATGCTTTAGCCGATATTTGCTCGAATGCCGGTGGTGGCGTGCTTAATGCCCACGGAAACGAGTATATGATACGTACCGACATGTCGAATGCGACGGTCGATGGTATATCGTCGGCCACTATAGCATCTACCTCTGATGGGCGGCCTGTCACTGTTGCAGACATAGCTGACGTGGTGCGTGGTGGCAAGCAGCCCGTTATCGGTATGGCATCTGTGCGCGGACAGAGTGCTGTGCTTCTGACTGTAGCCAAACAGCCTGGAATCGGCACAGTGCCATTGACTCAGCGGATTGAAAATTTAATTTCCAACGCCAACCTTCCGTCAGCAGTAAATGTGCACACTGATATATTCAGGCAAAGCGACTTCATAGAGGCTTCGATCGGCAGTTTGAAAGAATCATTGCTTGTAGGTGCACTGATGGTAATCGTCGTGCTGTTTTTCTTCCTTATGAATTTGCGCACAGCGCTTATATCCATTGTTGCGCTCCCATTGTCGATATTGCTCACAGTGCTGGTGCTATCGGCATTCGGAATAACCATCAACACAATGACACTTGGCGGAATCGCCATTGCCATCGGATCACTTGTCGATGATGCCATTGTCGATGTTGAAAACGTCTACAGGCGTCTCCGGGAGCGTCCGCAGGGCACTACAGTGATGTCAGTGATTTACGAAGCATCGCGCGAGGTGCGCGTTCCCGTGTTCAACTCATCACTGATCATTATCGCCGGATTTCTTCCGATCTTCTTTCTTACCGGTGTTGAAGGACGTATGATGATGCCGTTGGGAGTTTCGTTCATAATCGCTTTGCTTGCGTCGACATTGGTTGCATTGACTGTCACACCGGTGCTCTGTCTTTATCTGTTAGGAGACAAAGGAATGCAGCGTCGCGAGTCAAAAGAGTCTCCATTCGCCGAGCGATTGCGCAAGAGCTATGCCGCAGTTCTGCCTGCAGCGATAGGTCATCGTCGTACATGGCTGTGGGGAACGGGAGCGGCATTCTGTGTGTCTGTAGCTCTTTTGCTTTCTATGGGGCGTAGTTTCCTGCCGCCGTTCAACGAGGGAGCATTTACGATCAATGTCAGCGCATTACCCGGCATATCCATTGAAGAAAGCGACCGTATAGGTCGTCTCGCTGAAGAAATAATTCTCTCCGTTCCAGAGGTTACGACTACGGCAAGGAAAACAGGAAGAGCCGAGCTCGACGAACATTCCCTGGGTTCTAACGTGTCGGAAATCGAGGCACCTTATCGTCTTGAAGGACGGTCGCGCCGGGAAGTCGCTGCTGATCTTCGCCATCGGCTGTCAGAGATTCCTGGAGTGAACATCGAGGTCGGTCAACCGGTATCGCACCGCATCGATGCGATGTTGTCGGGTACGGAGGCACAGATAGCTGTGAAGATTTTTGGTCCGTCGATGTCGCGTCTTCAAACCATAGGATCGCAGATAGCATCGGAAATGAACCATATCGACGGAATTGTAGACGTCAATGTTGAACAATCGCAAGGCCGGCCGCAGATCGATATTCGTCCACGTCCGTCTATGCTCGCAGCTGCAGGGATGACTATGCCGGCATTCCGTCGCTGGGTAGAGACTACACTCAAAGGTGTCCAAGTTTCATCGGTTTATGACAATGGCATAGCGCGTGATGTAACATTGACCGTGTCCCCTTCATTCCGTTCGACTCCCGAGCAACTTGCCGACCTGCCAGTGGCTACACCTACAGGCTCTGTGCCGCTATCGCAACTTGCTGAAATACGTTCTACTTCCGGTCCAAATGCGATCAGCAGAGAGAATGTGTCGCGACGCCTTGTAGTGTCAGCCAATGTCGACGGCCGTGACCTCGCTTCGGCTGTCGAGGAATTGCAGTCTCATGTTGCATCACTGGATATTCCCGACGGATACAGGATTGAGTATGGAGGCCAATTTGAAAACCAGAGTCGTGCGATGACCACTCTCCTACTTGCCTCGATAGGTGCGGTAGCACTGATATTCATGCTTGTCTACGGTGAATTCAAGAGTTTGAGGCATACGCTAATTATTATGGTAAACATGCCGTTGGCATTGATCGGTGCGTTTTTATTACTCCGTATCACATATTCTGAAATCAACATACCTGCTGTAATCGGATTTTTATCACTTGCGGGCATAGCCACGCGTAACGGCATGTTGCTCATGTCGCGGTATGAAGCTCTTCGCAGTGATGGTATGGCGCTGACGGATCGCATTGTACGCGGATCGTCAGAGCGCCTTAATGCCATATTGATGACAGCATTGACATCTGCGTTAGCACTTCTTCCGCTTGCTTTGCGCGGACACTTGCCGGGTAACGAGTTGCAGGCTCCGATTGCGGTGGTGATTCTTGGTGGACTGGTATCATCTACCGTGCTTAATCTTTTTGTTGTACCATGCCTATATTATATAAGTAATATCACAATAAAACGACGAAAATAAATGAACAGATCGTTAATTAAAATCGCCGCTTTCACGCTGGTGCTATTGCCTTGCAAGATGGCATCGGCTTACACTGTTGACGAAGCCTTAGCATTGCTCGCGACAGGACGTCCGTCCATCGAGGCTGAGACAATCTCAGCACGCGCCTCTGTTGAGGAACTTAAGGCCGACGCCTCTCTTCCTGGCCCGGAAGTGACATTTTCGCATCAGTGGGGACTTGATGGTGCAGGCACAAAGCTCAATGCCGGAGTGTCTCAGTCGTTCGACTGGCCCGGAGTATATGCCGCTCGGCGCAAAGCAGTCCGTGAAGCAAAAAACGCGCTTGAGCGCATCGAAGCAGCGCGAGTGAACGAACTTGCCGGAAATTTACGCGATTTGCTCGTCGAGTATATCGGTGCCCGCCGCTCTCACGCGGCATTGGCAGAAACCGATGCAATGCTCGCACGACTTGATTCCTTGACTCGCAGGGCTTATGCTGCAGGAGAAGTGACGATTCTCGATGTCAACAAACTCACCATAGCGCGCGCAGACCTCGGTCATGAACTGCATGTTGCTGCAACGCGCATTGAGGATCTTGAAGGACAGATTTCCGAGATGTCGGAAACAGACAGCCGCACGGTGCTTGCAGAACTGATAGACATCTACCCCACTCTCACTGTGCCGGACGAAGACACTTATATGGCATCGGTAGCGGCAAATGACCCAGAAATGATTTCTAACAGTTCCGAAGGTCGTGCTGCTGAACTTACAGCAATAGCCGAGAAACGCTCACTATATCCGGGATTTTCTGTCGGGTATGATTTCTCTCGTGAGGAAGGCGAGACATTTCATGGTTTTTCTATCGGAGTGACCCTGCCGTCAGCCTCGTCGACCCATCGCGCCGCCGCCGCCCGCCTAAGAGCCCAGGCTGCTGCAACCGCAGCTATTGGTCTTGAGGCTACGCGCAGAGCACAATACAATGCGCTCGTGGCCAACGCCCGGCAACTTGATGATGAGATACGTCGTCTTGGAGCTGTTTTTGATAAATGCGACAATCTGCGGCTTCTTGAGAAAGCCTATGCCGGAGGTCAATTATCCATGCTTGAATTTCTTCAGGAAATGGACTATTTCGCAAGGGCACGGCTCAGCTACATCGAAGACGTGAGCCAATATCACCTGATACTCTCCAAATTGAACAGATTTATATTTTAACACTATTTACGCGTCCGGCATACGAACCCTTTCGATGCCGGACGCGTTGTATGGGTGTAATTATTCAAAACTAACACTCATACGACAATGAAATACACCCAGCCAAAACTTCCATACGCTCCCGATGCGCTTGCTCCGGCAATTTCGCAGGAGACAGTCGATTTCCATTATGGCAAACATGAAAAAGCCTACATCGACAATCTGAACAAGCTTATCGAGGGAACAGAGTTCGAAGATCTTGAGCTCGAAGAGATAATCCGTCGTGCCGAAGGCCCGTTGTTCAACAACGCCTCACAGGCATGGAATCATATCTTTTATTTTTTCTCCTTCTCTCCAGAAGGTGGCGGTGAGCCTGAAGGTGATCTGCGAAAAGCCATTGACGAGCAGTTCGGCTCATTTGACGACTTCAAGAAAGCGTTTGTTCAGGCCGGAGTAGGTCTTTTCGGGTCAGGATGGGTTTGGTTGTCGCGCGATAATGATGGCAAACTCTTTATTACACAAGGACAGAATGCCATGAACCCTTTGCGAGAGGGTCTCACCCCGCTTCTCACCTTCGATGTATGGGAGCATGCCTATTATCTCGATTATCAGAACCGCCGCGCCGATGCCCTCAACGCGCTTTGGAACATAGTTGACTGGGACATTGTCGCGAGCCGATACTGAAACAATAGAGAATTGACAATATAAGCATAATGTGATGAATGGAGAGAGAGGCAGTCGTGAGACCCCCTCTCTTTT
>CANOUR010000072.1 GCA_947570265.1 uncultured Bacteroidales bacterium
CTGTTCGACATATCCCTCACCGTTTTCTTTCACCTTGGCCCCTCCGAGGCGTATCTTCATATTGTCGGGAGTGCCTTTGATATTTATGCCGAATTTCCACGGCAAAGGCGACTTAATCACCGAAACATGATAATTGAGATTCATGTCGAGATCATTGCTGCCCATTACACCAAGGCGGTAACGGTCTATATCGAATACAAACGGATAGATACTCATAAGCGAACTGTCGACAGCTATCTTCACTTTCATGTGATCGATAAGATTCCGCTTTTTATCTTTAAATACAAGCCACTTCGACATAGACTTAAATGTGCGGTCATCAAGCAGCACAAGGCTGTCGCCTTCAATATCGATCACCGCTTTGAGCGACGGAATCACAAAATTCATATCACGGTCAAGTCTGGTCGTCGCCGCCACATCGGCGTTGACTATACCGCTCAGATCCCGCATCGCCGGGAGCAGAGTGTCAAGCGACGGAACCACCTCAAGGAATCTGTCGAGATGAAAGTTACTCAGACGCATTCCCATGCCGAACTCCAGGCTGTCTGGCATAAGCGACGAATACAACGCCGACACGTCGATCCGGCCTACATCACCCTGTGCCGACAGATCACGGAGACGCATTATGCCTCCACGCGTCTGCAATTCTCCGCTGAAATCATGCATCAGCATGTCAGAGTATATCACATTACTCGCTTTCACGTCGATCATCGCCTCTATGTTGACCGGAATAATAAACGGCCCTCCGGCAGAATCAACCGCTGCGGCATTCAACGGTACAAGATCGCCCGTATAGTCATCCATATCCTGAATGGCAACATCGGCATGAGAATCCACATCACCCGACAGACAAGCTGCCGTGAGCTGGTCTATATCGACGGTATCCGACAAAATCCTCACACCTATCCTGATCGGCCGACGGGCACTCGGCCGTCGACGGCTCGCCCACTGCTCAAGATTGGTTATATCACCACGCACTCTCAGGTCGGTGCGCCCAAGTTGCAGCGTGAGCGAACGCAGATCAATGCTGTCACTCGAAAATGCAAGATCGACATCGCCAATGCGCGTGACAAGCGGAAATGCCCTTGAAAGCATCTGTCCACGTGATGCCGATATGTTTCCCAATATTTTCCATCTTGAGATGAGTTCTCTCAAGCCGGTGGTTATGCTGTCATTGTCGTTATCATCAACTCTTGGATGCCGTGCAACACGGGCGGCAAGCGAATCGGACCGCAATGATCTACGGCGCGGATTCAAATGAGCCGTGACATCGACAGAGGGAGATTTAACTGCCGCGCGAAAATCCCTGTCACCAACACCAATACCGTCGGCCACAACAGAAAGAGCAAGCAACGGCACACTGTCCTTACCCTCAAAACGACGAAGCGAAGCATTGCAGTCGAGCATATTCACCGCCACACGCAAAGAGTCGGGCAACGACACAAGCCGGAACTGCGAGGCCTTTATGCTTCCTCCAAACGGATTGATGCGCATTGTATCGGAAGACGAATACACGTTACGCGATCCAAGCCCTACGTTCAAGCCGTTGGCAAGAATTGAAATTCCACCGCCACTATAGGATATAGTATCGGCATTGATGCTGACCGTCAGCAAGGAATCGGTACTGACACCATTGACTTCTATCTTACGGTCACTGTCAAATCTGAGGAAAGCGGCTGGGGTGACAAACCGTAAAGTATCACCAGTAACCGAATCAGACGACATGGCCATATCAAACTGCCGTAAAGATACAGTTCCACGTGCAAAAATCCGATGAAAACGATTCGCGGCAAGATCACTGCGTCGAAGCCTCACCGACAGATCTGTCCCTAATGTGCCCCTCATGCTTCCCCCCATCGCATCCTTCACAGCCTGTGGCAGATAGCCGATGAAAGCTCGCCCTTTGAGCTGGCCGGCAAAAACCGGGTCGGTCAATGGGTGTTTCAACGAACCTACAAAATCGAGATCAAGCACCCTTGATTTCATCTTAAGCTCATTGACTTCGAGAACCGACATATCCAGATTGTCGCCATCGACAGTCATCTGTGCTCCAAAACTCAGCCGATCCAACGAAAGTCCGATTTTTTCAAGCGACAGACGGCACGGGTTTATCTTGAGATCAGCTACACCCGACGGCAACAGGACTGTGTCAGGTAGAACCATATAAGGCCGACTGAGCTTGAATGACACTGCAATATTCATGTTGGTGTCAAAGTTACCTACATCAGCCAATGCTTCTTCAGGCAGATATCCTGAGACACGCGTCACATCCACCGACGGAAGTTCAACTTCAAGATGTTCGATTGTAAGACATTCGTCAAATCTGACGCGCGTATCGAGTTTTGCAGGCGTACCGTCGACTGAAAGCACAAAAGATTTAAGGGCGAGTTCCGACGGCGTTTCAGGATTCCACTCGATGCGGCCATCTGCAGTGAAAAGCAGAGGACCGTCAGTGGCAATAGGAAGTCCGGCTATTCTTACATTTCCTTCAGCTGCCATACTGTAAATAGGCGAATCTGCGCCATTGGCATCAATAGCACTGAAACATAAAGCGAATTCAGTGGAGTCAGGAAGCGAAAAATATTTCAACGGTCCCGAATTGAGTAGAAGAAAACGGTTTATGCTCAAAAGCGGAAGCTCATTTTTTACAGTGTCGTCGGGTGATGACGGCACAAGATTGTAATTTGCTACGGAGTCATTGGCCACAACAATGTTGACAGCAGGCTGCGAGAGCGCTACATCATAAAGTTCATACCGGCCGGCAAGAAGTGACACCAGATTTATACCTCCATGCAGACTGCGGAGAGTGAGCAACGTGTCGGCATCGGCCGGCAACATCTGACGTACATCCGGATCAAGATTGTCGAAAGCGCCCGATACAAGTGACAGGGAATCTATGTCGACACTCAGCCTGGGGAAAGTGCTCCAGAACGTCAGCTCAATGCGGCTGGCCGACACAGACCCATCGATATATTCAGATGAATATTTCGCCACAAGCGGTGTCAGGCGTTCAGGCGACAACACCACAACCAAAGCCGTCAGTATTCCGGCTACGAGTAAAATCACAGCTGCCAGAAACAGAACGACAACACGCAGACATTTTCTAAATGCCTTACGGACAACCGAAGTCTTTACCTCCGTCAAACGCTCATTTCCGTTTTCCATAACCTGATTTCACAACAACACTCATAGGCCGGTAGCCGTCACATGAAAACAGCCCTGTTTGCGTTCATATTTCACGTAGCAACGTCCACGGTCGCGCATATCCTTCATAACCTCACCAAGAAGATTTTTCATATCTTCCTGAGTGCGCGGCACTGTCACCGAATCACAAATGAATTTTGAATAACTTATATCAAACGTTGTTCCGAACACATGAGCCGATGTAGTCGATGCATTGCGGTTGACTCGCCTCAATCGCGACACACTCTCGTCGGTACGTAACACAGAAGTGACTTTTACCCTGTAACTGCCACCGCCACGGGAATCGAGCGAATCAATGAACGCCGCGCCGATATCACGCAGAAGCGACTCAGCCTCAGGCACAAGATATGGCAACGAATGTGTAAGATTATCCACAAAATATTCACGACAGCTTTCGAGCCTTACCAATGGCCGCCCGGCATTCCACGCCGAAGCAAGCGATACAATAGGCTTCACGCCTATAGCCTCAGCCGCCTCCAGATGCCTGTAGTTGCTGTCGTTGAACACTCTTCCCAGATTTCCGCCAACCGAGTTGATCTTCATCTTCTTTCCTCCCGGAGGCATCGAACCATAGTGTAGCAGAAACGGATTCGACCCGCACTCTCCGGCCAGAATCATATCGATCTCCGAACCGGCGGAACGAACTACCTCTTCACCATCTCCGCCACAACCAACCGCCAACAGCAGGCTCACCGCAACTATTACAGCCAGAAGACACTTCATCGACAACGGTCAAAGAGATTGCGGCAAGCGTCGCCAAGCAGATCAAGCACAAGTTCAAAGCCTTCGGCACCCTCATAGTAAGGATCCGGAATATGATCATAGCGAGTCGCCATTGACACAAATTCACCCATTGACACAATCTTGCGTTCATCATCGGGTGTACGTGCCAGATCACAAAGATCCGAAATATTGGATGAGTCCATGCCTATGACGATATCGAAATCATCAAAATCAGACGGCCGCACCTGCCGACAGCGCTGTCCTGTAAGATCTATGCCGCGACGGCCGGCATGCACACACATGCGTCGGTCAGGCTGCTGTCCTACATGCCATCCGCCTATACCGGCCGAGTCGATTACCCATTTGTCGGCTTCCCCTTCAGCCCTGACTATCTCACGCATGATCCCTTCTGCCGCCGGCGAACGACATATATTGCCGAGACAGACAAACAGCACACGCTTCTTCTCACGACCATGCAGTTCCGACAGAAGTTGTTGAGTGGTATTCTTCATATCAGAGGCTTTCAAGCAGACGCTTCAGCACCACCTCGGCCGAAATTTCGCGGTTGGCTGCCTCAGGTATCACAAGCGAACGATCACTCTCAATCACATCATCGCTCACGATCATATTGCGACGCACCGGAAGGCAATGCATGAAATAAGCGTTGTCAGTCAAAGCCATTTTCTCGGATGTGATAGTCCATGCACGGTCTTTAGAAAGAATCTGTCCGTAATTCGGATCGGCAAACGCAGACCAGTTCTTGGCATACACGAAATCAGCACCGCGCAGAGCCTCATCCTGGTCGTAAATGACCTTGGCGTCACCTACAAATTCCGGTGCAAGCTCATAGCCTTCAGGATGAGTGATAACAAAATCATAACCGGCTGCATTCATCCATTGTGCGAACGAATTTGGCACAGCCTGGGGCAACGCGCGTGGATGCGGCGCCCATGTAAGCACCACTTTCGGGCGCTTCTTGGTCTTGTGCTCTTCGATTGTGATAAGATCGGCAAACGCCTGCAGCGGATGGCCCGTAGCAGCCTCCATCGAGAAAACAGGACGGCCTGAGTATTTTATGAACTGATTGAGTATCTTCTCATTATAATCGTCATACTTGCTCTCGAAACGGGCAAAACTACGCACTCCTATTATATCGCAATAGCATCCCATAACCGGCACAGCTTCAAGAAGATGCTCCGGGCAGTCGCCATCCATGATCACACCTCGCTCAGTCTCAAGCTTCCATGCACCGTTGTTCACATCAAGCACGATCACGTTCATGCCAAGATTCATGGCAGCCTTCTGTGTGCTCAGACGAGTGCGCAACGACGAATTGAAAAAAATCATCATCAATGTCTTGTTACGACCGAGATGACTATAAGCAAAACGGTCACGCTTAACTTCAAGCGCTTCCTTTACAGCAACGTCAAGGGGGCCGATATCGTCGACCGAAGTAAAATATCTCATAGTTAATACTATTTTCAAGTTTATATTACCACAAATATACGTAGAATATTCGATGAGAAGAATAGCGATAGTCACGCGAAGCATGGCTCGCGGTGGCGAAGCCAATTCTTTGAATCAAATACATGCACAATATTCGATGAGAAGAATAGCGATCACCAGGCCAGCTGCCGCTCATTATGTCTACAAAGCCGATTCCTGAGGCCAAATATATACATTTCCAATGACTGATAACCCTGATTTTAACGAACTATAAGAATAATTCAGCTCTACCTTTAGTCTGTAGCATTCTAAAGGTAGAGAGTCTATTTTTGTCTTACAGTGAAAAACCAGATAAACATTCAATTCGGTGCTCGTGTTGCCGAGATGCGTAAACTGCGAGGGATTTCGCAGGAAGAACTTGCATTCCGGTGCGGCGTGCACAGAACCTACATAGGATCAATCGAAAGAGGCGAGAAATCCCCCACCTTAAACACAATCCAGAAAATCGCTGCCGGACTAAACACCGACATAAAATCTCTTTTTGACTGATGACACCTTACATTGATAAAATCACAATCAGTGGGAACAATATCGATCTTATAAAGGAATTTCTTGCAGAGATCGTTATAATGCCCAAAGATCTTCTAAGAAAATGGGCATTAATCACTAAACAGACTCCTGCTATCAAACTGGGATATATCGGGCAACACCTCGCATCATTAATTACCGGCGTACCTGGTACAGGCACAGGCGCAAGAGGCGATGATCTCGCCGACGGTTCAGAAGTGAAATCCTGCAATAAAATTGATCAAGCCGACAAGTGTAAAGACTGCGGGACACGTGTAATGCGCATCGAGGACATCTGTTCAAGCTGTGGCAGCACCAATATCGAACGCAAGGACGACAGTAAATGGCTGTTCACCATTCGCGAGGAGCATGAACTAAACCAATATCTCAACATGGATCGTGTCGTGTTGATATTGATGGATTATCCAGGTTTCAATGAAAATAATTTCAAAGATATACGTATCAGTTGCTTTGAAATATATCCAAAAGAAAATCGCATGTCGGTTTTCTGCGATTTAATCAGAAACCATTATTATAACATATATCTCCCAAAGGCTCAGGCAGGCCAGAAAACCAATCCCATGAATCTCCATCCTTTTGGGTTTCAGTTCTACAAATGCAATCCGGTCAAAATTTTTTCATGTATTATAAAAAACATTGATACCGAACCTGAGATCATTATTGATGAAGATGGCTATGTATCGCCAGAGAGTCCGCGTAGCTCATCAATACCTTCACTTATGATGCCATCGCGGCTGCTTAAAAAGAATGAATGGGAGATTCTTCTCGCGACAGCCGATTATGACTCTGAGATTTCTCCTTTAATGACTGAATCCATTGATATCAGTCAATTCAAAAAACTCAGCAATACCGAGAAATCAAGAATTCTACCGGAATTGGATGAAAATTTACGATCTTATATTCCGTTGCGTGAGATCATATCGATCCGACAGCAGAGTCACTATCAGCGACATTAAAAAGTACCGACCTAAGACCATCGATACGCCGTACGGCAATTTCATAGTATTTTTTTTCAATTTCAAATCCTAAAAAATCCCTCTCAAGCTGAACTGCGGCAACAGCTGTAGATCCACTTCCCACAAACGGATCAATCACAATATCACCCTTATTACTGCTCGCGTATATCAAGCGCTTTATAAGTTTTATCGGCTTTTGTGTCGGATGATACCGTTTTTCTTCATAAAAATCTATATCCCTCCACACATCGGTAAATCCCATCTGTGCGTTAAACGTCTGTGCTATTTTTTCGTATGGCAGATCAAAATGAAGGATCTCCGATAACCTTCCCCATAATTCTTTTGTCGGAAACTGCTCACACACATTGTTTCCGGTATATATACTCCACATCCCCCCTCCGTTGGACTTAACCCCCAGAGCCTCATTTATCTGCTTTGCTGTCAGCCCGATCGCCTTTTGCCGTTCTTTTAGAAATGACTTGACAAATTTTTTATTATCCTTTACTATAAACAAAATGCTCTCGGTAACATTAGGAAACATTTTATATTTACGGGTTGCTCTACCGCTCACTGATCTCATTCCCTTGTCAACAATGATCTGTTGGCGCAACTCAAGACCAAGATCGTCAAAATACGGGATCAACAGTGCAAGATTACGGAAATATCCGAAACAATAGAAACTGCCTCCTTTTCTTAAAATTCGAGCCACTTCCTTTATCCACTGTAATGACCAATTCACATAATCGTTTTCAGTGCGCCACTGATAATCCCATTTTTCACCGACAACTTTCCAATAAGGCGGGTCTGCCACTACCAAATCTATACTTTCATCCGACAATTTGCGCATAGACTCGATGCTCTCTGCGTTATAAATATTATTTACCAAAAACTGTGTTCCCATAATTAATTCAAACGCATATAATGGTTACCAGCGGCCTGAGGCTCCTCCGCCGCCGGTCATACCGCCACCAAAACTGCCGCCGCCGAATCCTCCTCCACCAAATCCCCCGCCGCGACCGCCAATGCCGCCGATCACCACAACCGGGCGCTGTCTGCGCGGAAGCCGATACCGCTTATGTGTCTGATTTCCGCAGTTTTCACAATGATAAGTGCGCACACCCTCACCCTCCACGCTATATGTTGCGGGGCGCACTATGTTATCGCTGACAAGACGGGCTGCCTTTGCTCCACAATGAGAGCACTCCACATATTGTGACGACGGATTTGGATAAGATCTCACCATACCATAGTGGCATGCAGGACAAAGCCATACGTCATGCAGAACCGAATTCAGCCGGGTTTCGGTAGCCTGGCCAGGAGTAAGCCATCGGGCGATCTCTGCGGGGTCGGTCACCCTCCGCATGCGCGTCGAACAGCGTGGACATTTCGATGCCTTATTGCGCAGACGTTTCATCTGCCACAGAAGCAACAGAAACGCAGGAAGCGGTAGAAATAAAAACAAGACACTCACCACTGCTGTCGTGAGCCGCAATTTGCTCAGCCGATTGTATTTTTCCTGAACATCGCATTTCAGAAGCGATATATAGGCCACAATGAACATGAACAACGCACCTACCGCCACACAAAGGCCTATATACATG
>CANOUR010000073.1 GCA_947570265.1 uncultured Bacteroidales bacterium
ATTATACGCAGCGTGCTGTCGCTGTTGGTGAACGTGTGGCTCGCCTGGTCATCAAGACTGATACCAAGGATCTCCGACTTCATTTCCAGAATCGTCTTGAAATTGCCGAAAATCGTGTCTTTTACAGTCTTGAGCTGCTCGCTCATCTCTCTGAGCTGAGGGATGGCGGCTGCAATCTCCTCATCTACCAGGGCAGCGTAATTTTTGCGCTGCTCCTTGCGCTCAGCCTCACGGCGCTTTTTCTCACGCTCAGCCTTAAAAGCCTCAAACTCCTTCCGCTCCTCGGCAGTCATCTCCACATTTTCCGTCATAGTGTTAGTTGTTGGTTGTTAATCCATAATCGATGTCATCTCCGGTGTGTACTCGACCATATCAGTCTCCGAGGTTGCCCAGGTTCCCAGGGCACGCATAAAATCGATATAATCCTCCTGGTCGAGATCACTTGTAAGCTCCTTTGCGAGTCTCTTGATGTCTTTAAGTGCTTCTTTCATTTTTTTTCAGTTGTTTTTAAAGCCGGGACTCCCGGTAAGGTTTATCAGATATGCGATGTGGTGTTTTGCCGGAGGCGGTGTCGGCCATGAGCTGCGACGCACCCACCCTTTGCGCTTGATTGATCTGAGCTTTTTCGCCAGATCCGTGAGCTCATCGATCGATAGCCGGCCGAATTCCTTTTCGGCGATGCGCGGATGCCGGCAGAAGTCGTTTATCTGCATCCAGTCCGTTGTGTCCACCTCGAGCTCCTGGAGTAGTTTTAGCACCGTGCTTCGTCGCAACTTAAGCTCCTTAATGTCGTTGACCATCCCCTCGATCCCGGCGCACAGAGCATCATACTCCCCCCGGTGCATCTCCCTGAGGCTGTCGGTACGCCCGGCGGTATACTGCCTTACAAACTCTCGACGGCACTCCTCCGGGTCGGCGTGCAGCGTCAACTGCCTGAACGCAACCCAAAACCGCCCGTAATTACTCACCTCCTGTTTCATCCTGTTTATCGGATAACTCATCCATAATACTGTCTTTATATTTCCCGATCCATAGCTTTGCCTCATCTATTTTGGTTCGTGTCAGCGATAGCTCACGAGTCTTATCAGACACCTCTATTACATCGAGATAGTGCAACGCAGTATCAAGATATGTTTGGGTCTTTGCGCAACACTCGTCGATCACTTGTAATGCTATTTTATCCATCTCTCCCATAATCAGAATAATGTTAATTGTTTGTGTATCGCATCAAAGTACATCTCACGTGCCTGATCGGAGTATTTTTTGCTGAACGCAACATACTGTTCTTTTTCGAGACTTTTCAACCCAGCTCTAAAAGCATCAGTTTTATTCAGATATGCCTTCGAGCTGCGTCCCGGACGATTTATACATCCGCCTGTTTTTGTTTCATATTCTTTTGCGATATGATAACCATCTTCTCCTTTCGCGATGTGCATAATAATTACAGTCCCGATTTGAGATGGAATCAACACGCTTACGCATTCCGTATAGAAACC
Organism: uncultured Bacteroidales bacterium; assembly: GCA_947570265.1. Classification (GTDB taxonomy): domain Bacteria; phylum Bacteroidota; class Bacteroidia; order Bacteroidales; family Muribaculaceae; genus CAG-1031. Next base: position 1,497 of record CANOUR010000073.1, read on the forward strand.
TGCACGGTCTGGAGTAGATAATGCAACATCCATCTGAGCAAACTCCTGAATGGAAACTACCTCAGTAAACCGTTTCCAGTTGCGCTTTACCTTCATCGCTGTAAGGCTGCCAGTCCACCGTAACCACTGCAAACACTTCCCCGGTGCCGTCACAGTCCGGACACCGCTCCATGTAAGATCCGCTTGCACCCTGTCGTGGAAAACCGCCCTGACCGTTGCAATAGGAACACACAACCGGCGCTGTACCGAACACATCCTTGCGGATCCGTTGTGGCGGCTCTACTGTAATAATTGTCTGTCTCTTACTCATATCACACTGCTTTATTTGGTTCATCATTAATTCCTCCCCAGTATCTTTCAGCTCCCTCCTGCCATATCGTATATTCACCTGTAGGTCCGATAAAACGTCCTTTTGAAAAAGCCTTAAACCCCTCGACATAGATTTTTAGAGTCGCGTCGAACATCACTTTTTTTGCGGCTGTCCCGGCTGGATTCTTACCCTCGGCATGACTTATAAATATCAGCAGTTTACCCCTGTGAGCCTCCTTAAATGCGATATACTCCCGGTAGGTCATCTGTGTGTACTGGAAGCTGTCAATTATATAAAAGTCCGGGCTTTTATGCTTCTTTATTCTCGCTCCGAGCTCATCCATGGGCTCGCAGTCGAGCAACTGAAACCTGCTGCCGGCCTTGTCCATCTCGTATCGGCGTAAGGTATTTATCATAGTCAGAGCCGTGCCCTCCTCGAGGCTGTCGTATGCCACACGCCCGTAATTGGTCAGAGCCTTGGCAAGCTGCATCACAAACGATGTTTTGCCGTTACCCGAGTTGCCCCAGATAAACCATACACCGCTCCGCTCAGGAGTGCTGAATGCGTCATACCAGGCACCAGTAAAATCAAGCGTCCGCTTTTTGATGCTCATTGCCTCCTTTGCCGAAAATGCCCTTGCCATGTTTTTATGCCGTTTGATCGTTGATAAATCACTGTTAAACCGATATTCAATCGCCATTTTTAGCCGCTCTCACGCGCTTTTCGGTATGGATGGCACCACGCACGCAACGCAGGTCATAATCCTCCTTTTCGCAAGCCTTGATCACTTTATTGATTGCCGCCACCTCTTCAAGTCCGTTAGCCCTGCATATGGCTATCACATCCTGGCCGCCGACCGGCTCGAGCTCGAAAAATCTGCGACCTATGCGCGAGTAGATCTCGTTGTAACCCTTTTTGTTGGCATTCACTCCGCGCTCTATGCGGTTTTGTATATATGAGGTTGACATAAACACGATCCCACAATGCCCCTCGAGCCGGTTATATATATTGATGAAGTAATGAAATACATTGTCATTTAACTTGTCACCCTCATCAAATATGAGCAGCGGATTATCGTGCTTTGAAATCATGTCAATCGCCGTGTCGAGGATGTCGCGTATGCGCATCCCGGCACTCTTAAACCCAACCTTGCGGGCGATCTCGCGCACAAAATCACTCTTGCGCATATCCTCGTCACACAGTACCACAAACACCTCGCGGTTGTATCTGGCATAGTAGTTTGCGCCGGTTGTTTTGCCGCATCCAGCATCACCCACAACCCAACGCACTTTTTTGTACTCCTGGGCATCAGACAGGGCAATCTGGATCTCCTGAAAAGGTGCCGTCTCGACGATCTGCCAGTCACGGTTCTTGGAAGTGGGAGCGATCTGAGCCGCGATGTTGCGCCACATGTCGTCGCTGATCAGATCATACTTGCCGTTGATGATCGAACTTACTGTCGGTGCCGACACGCCGTTGAGACTGGCGGCTGCACGGTTCTGACTCGGGTATCGGCTGACGTACTCCAAGAGCGACAGTCTGATATCGTCTTTTTCTTTTTTAGTCATATCTTTTTGTCTTATTGTGCGGTATTATAGCTTTCCGGCCACCTTATGCTGATCAAGCGATATCTCGCCGGGCAGTTCGTTGTAAAGGATGTTGCTGATCTCTTTTGTTATGCGGCCCGGCTCAAGCCATTTCTTGTCCATGCCGGCCTTGCGGGTGCGGCGGCGCACTTCGCGCTCGATCTCCAGTTCCGCCTTTTTGGCATTGGTCATGCCGGCCATAGACGGACGGCGCAGTCCCTGTTCCTCCATCGACATGCCATGCTTGCGCTCTATCGTCCGGGCTGCGATCTGACGCTCTATGCGATCCTGGCGGTTGGCCCTGATATTGGCGTCGATAAATTCGCGCTCGCCAGGCTGCTGATCCTGTATGGCACGGTGTATCTTGATGTAGGGCTCGGCGACTCTGACAAAGCGCATCTCGCCGTTGGCCTCCTGCACATATAGCCTTACCGACATCATGTCAGCCGGATCGTACTTGACAAAAAATTTCCGACCGAAGTTGTTGCGCAGAAACTCATGATCCGGCGTGCCGGGAGCGGCCATGACCTCGTAGCTGTATTGCTTCTTGTTGATCTGGATCGTTATACCGCTTGCGGTGTAGGCCGAGGCGCGTTTGGTCGTGAGCCAGAACATATCGACCATTTCGTTGACCGTAACCGGGTGCGTGCGCTCGTTGGTGCTGCTCTTATACATCGCCATGCGCGGCAGTCCGGTCGCGTGATGTTTTCCGTTGTTCCACTCCTCGCGTGCGGCATAATAGGCCGCTCTTAGTTCGTCGAGGGTATACAGCTTGTCGATGTTTGCTTTTATGCGCTCCAGGTTCGGCCGGCTCGAGGCGCGTTTTGCTGTGATGTTCTGGCCGGTAAAACGCCAGTCGCGATGCAGCACCTCAGCCTGAAAACGGCCGAAAACACTCTCGATAGTTTTTGACTGACCGCTGTACGGTGCTGTAGGGCGATGCACATGGGCGATCTTGTCCAACCATGAGCCGATCTTTTTGTGACCGCCCTGGTTGTCATGCACAAACTCAAAGGGGCGGCAATCCGATACCTGTATAGCCATGCGTATAGCGTTATACTGAGCCTCATAGTCCTCACTCTCCGATATGTGATACCCGAGCAATACTTCCGAGTAAGCATCGATCACTTCGTAAACCTGCATGGTCTTGACCACCCATCCGCGCCCCTGTTCGTAGGAGCGGTAATAGAGGTTAAGGCGCGTGCCGTCACCATACCACAGAGCGTCACGCTTCGATGCCATCTCCGTCTGGTTCTTGCGGCTGTATCGCTGATTGGACTTGAGCTCACCATGCACTGCGTCATACCACATCTGCTCCGTTTCCGGCTGCGACAGTATTTTGGTAATATAGTCCACGCTTTTAAGCTGCTTCCACCCGTTGTCCGGAGCCACGCGGTTAAACTCCTCAAAGATCTGCCGGTTGTTGTATACCGGCGTTGAGCTGCGCTTGAGAGCGATAATGTATTCCACTGCATCCGGCGTCAGGATCCGGGTGTTGCTGTTACCCATCTTGCCGCTGATCAGTGCCACATACCCCTCGGCCTCAAACTCACGGAGCTTTGCTCTGAGGCGGGGCTTGCTCGACGGCAGTGTGTGGCTGTAGATGGTCTTGAGCTCCTCACTCTCCTTAAAAATGGTCTTCCACACGTCGCGGACGTTGCCGCCGCGTGCTTTGCGGTAGGCGATGCGGTCGTTATATGATTTGCCGAGCCGTGCGAGCACGGTTGCGTTAAGCGTGTACTCCTCAATAAATTTCCCTTCCAGTCCCTTCTTCTCCCCCTTGAGATAGTAAGTGTAATTGGTATAAAAATCTCTTGCACGGGCATCCATCACCATTCCGAGCCGGTCCTGCTCTCTGGACTTCTCGAGCAACTCGCGCGGATCGCCGTATTTTGCCTCAAAGCGGGCACGCCATTTTTCGGGGAGGGCATAGTAGTCGATGCGGGCATAATTGGTTTGACCTTTACTTTTGGTAATGCACAACTCTTTGTTTCGGCTAATCATAGATTTGAGTGTGCCGATTTTCATAACCGCCTCACCGCCGTCTGTTGACAGCAGATCGTTGAAAGTCACACATACTATGCCGTTATACATCTCCATAAACTCGGTATATACCCCCCCCGTTTTAAAGGTTCATCGCTCTTGTTTCAACCTCTTTCTGTAGATTCATAAACTCAGGAATGGTAAGGTTGTGGTATGTTGACTCCTGTTCGCCATCGATCCACACCGTCACATCACCGGTCTTGAGGTCGGCCACGATCCGGGCACGGTTCCCGAAGGTCTGCGTCATAGTTTTCTCCGTCTGGTTGTGCGTAGTGTCACAGATTGCCGGGCGGCCGTCGGTCAGTCGGCCGCCACGCTCGAGCGCGAGCTTGCGTATACGCTTTGCCAGATCGGTGTTAGTCTCAAATGTCAGAGCACGCCACACTGTCGCACGGCTGACATTAAAAGCCTTGCGCAGAAACGCCACTGTGTCGACATCTACAAGTATTCGCTTTTTCATCTTTTATTGTTTTTATTCTTTATATCCGAATTTCTCAAGTACATCATTCATCTCGTCGAGGGTGCGCTGCATCCCCTCTGCGCCTTTTTTCAGAGCCTGATAAGTCACTGCCTTCTCAAAACTTTCATCCGTCGAGCACACCTCAATGATCTCCCTGAGGTTTTCAATAGGATTAACTCGGCGCATCAACATGCTGGCAGTTTCCAGAAGTACACATCCGGCTTCTTTTTCAAGTCCGGTTTTCCGCTTCTTTTCTTTTCTCATTTTTACTATCGTTTTAATTTGCGAGGACACCCGGAATCGAACCGGGGACTCCACCGTGGCTTCCTGCATACCACGGAGTGCTCTACCATCTGAGCTATGCCCTCCGATCACCTCCGGCCCGTATGACATGGCCGGAGGGTTCTGCAATCCAATTGATATCTATAATTCTCACGCTTCCCGTCTCACGACGGAGGGACCTTCACAGGCTGCCCTAATATTTTCTTGACGCATTTTGCTGTGTGGTAAACCGTTCATACCACCCCCTAATATTCTCACCGGCAGCAATACTCCCGGATGTGCGGATATCACCGACAATCCATACACTATGACTTACGGCAAGATTACCACCCATAGCCGTAACCGGATCTCTCACGACTTTAAGATTGCCACGCAGAAATCGGTTACCCTGCGCATCGCACTGAAAATACACCCGGTCAATGCGCTCGCGGAAGCGGCGATCACGCCATTCTCTGAATCTTTTAATCAACTTTTTCATGTTCTCCTGTTTTAGTGGTTAAATTGTTTTGTGCAAGCGGAGGGAGTCGAACCCTCACACGGAGAATTGTAATTGTTGCCGGCCCCCGCGACCTGTTGCTAATGAGCTTCGCTTGCATAATAGAAGCTACCACCCTCACGGGCATCACTCCTTCCGTTTCAACTTTCAATGGAATCTAAATTCAATCATCTCTTTTCTCTCTTAGTTCCGGGGCAAGGTCATCACCCCCGCCCCGGTGCGCCAACCCCCGCTTGCTTCGGACTGGTGGCGCCGTTTTCGCCTTGTCAAATCCGCCCTTTTTTGTATCTTTAAGGCGGTGCAACGCTGTTTCGCGATGCAAATATAGGTGATAATTTTCAACTTCAAAACAATTATAGGAAATATTTTCAACCAATGTGTAAAATTTTGTCCCGAATTAAACAGATCGCATTAAATGAAGATACGACTATTGGAGCGATCGAACGAAAGATTGGCGCAAGCAAAGGCGTGTTATCTCGCGCAATAGCTAAAGGAACCGATATACAGTCAAAATGGCTGGAGCTTATAGTTGAAAATTATCCCCACTACTCGGGAGAATGGCTCCTTACTGGCAAGGGGCAAATGCTAATGTCTACAGATTTAGTTGCTCCGGAAATAAGCTATACGGATGGCGTACCATATTACAACGAAACCTTTGAATGTGGCTTTGATGAGCTTGTTTCACCTAATACTGAAAACCCCGAATACTTAATCCAGATGCCGGGGTATGAGAATGCAACGCTTTGGTGTAATGCCTCTGGCCACTCCATGGAGCCAGAGATAAACCATGGAGATATTATCGCCCTTCAACGTATAATAGATTTTTCATTCCTACCCTTTGGTGATATATATGGCTTCGTGACAACAAACGGAATGCGTACCATCAAGCGGCTCGGACGCTCTGTACGTGATGGCTATTACAAGCTAATTCCGACAAACAAGGAGTATGATGAGCAGGAAATCCCCATCGATAAGATTTTAATGGTATATCGCGTCATGGGCGCAATGAAGGCGTTTTGAGCTATCAATTGTACATTATTATGGTTGTTTTTTGACCTAAAATCCAAGCGTATTCCTAAAATATATGCCTGTTTTTAGCTCAAAACGACGGCTATTATTTGCAAATCAGCTACATAAGCTATTAAAGCTATAGGCCTAATGCAGTATATTGAGGGTAGTTTCACCCCCTCAATCCGCTATTTCTGCCCGTTTTTAGCCGTATTTTATCCCGTTTCTATATTTCAATCGCCTTATTTTTTCGCAAAAATGCATCCCCAAAACAAATATTTAGTGCATCCCCAAATGCATCCCCAAATGCATCCCCAACCCGTCTCAAACCTAATTTTAACACATAAAATAAGGGAGCTCAAAACCCTCCCCGCGCGCCGTTTGATCGAGACTCGATAAGATGCCGTAAAATTGCCGTTATTTTGCTATTCTGGGCGATCCTCGCCCGCGCCCTTCCGGTGACTACCTATTAGTGTAGACTGCTTGATTATGGCCGTTTTAGTGATCACTGTGCCATTGCCCGACAACCCGGCGTGGAGTAGATAATTCTTGCTTGCACCGACCTGTTCGGCCGTCAAAACCGTGTAAATTGCCGATATGCTACTGAAATACCAGTCACGACGCTTCTCCCCATCGATCGGCTTCACCAAAAACACATGTATAACCTTTGCCATAGTCCATTGAATTTACATCGTAAATATACTAAATAATCAATATATGGAGTATTTTAATAAATAATTTGTGAGACGAGCACGGCCGACGCTCCGAAAAACGCATCGATCAGTCG
>CANOUR010000074.1 GCA_947570265.1 uncultured Bacteroidales bacterium
CCATGTGATATTTCTTAAACATATTAACAAATTCAAAAAGTCAAGATGACTTCTGGGTGCAAAGTTAAATAGAAAAATGATATGCCCAAATTTTGTTAAATATTTTTACGATGCGGTTACGGTTTTTCTCTTAAAAATCATCAAAAGCAGCTGTTCTTTTATTAAGTAGCTGTTCAAATTAAAACTAATCCATAAACGTATATCGGCATGCTTCGCCGCAGGGGAAGCATGCCGATATACGTTTATGGTATGGCGGGGGTGGGGTCAGATGGAGCGGGCGCCGTCGCTGATCACCACGTCGTAGATTTTTGGGGAATGGCCGTAGCGCTCATTGAATCGCCGGGAGGCTGTCTGGATGAATCGGTCATAAAGCTCGTTCTTGACGAGATTGATGGTGCATCCGCCGAATCCGCCGCCCATGATGCGCGATCCGGTGACGCCGCATTCACGGGCTATGTCGTTGAGGAAATCGATTTCCTCGCAGCTCACTTCGTAGTCATCGCGCAGACCGGCGTGGGTGAGATACATCATGCGGCCGACGGTGTCGTAGTCGTCGCGCTTCAGGGCATCGCAGACTTCGAGCACCCGCTGTTTCTCGCCGATGACGTAGCGTGCGCGGCGATAGTCTTCGTCGGAGATGCGAGGACGTGCGTTGTCGAGCATTTCCATTGTGGCGTCGCGCAGAGTGTCGATCCCGAGTGTGGCGGCCACGCGCTCGCACGACTGGCGGCGTTTGTTGTAGGGGGAGTCGACCAACTCGTGCTTGACCACGGAATCGATGAGCACCAGGCGGTAGCCATCGGGGTTGAAGGGGAAGTATTCATATTCCATCGAGCGGCAGTCGAGGCGCATGAGTTTGCCTTGGCGACCGAATATGGAGGCGAACTGATCCATAATGCCGCAGTTGACGCCGCAATAGTGGTGTTCGGTGTCTTGTCCGATGCGGGCGAGGGTCATGGGGTCGATGCTGCCTTGGTTGAAGATGTCGTTGAGGGCGAATGCAAACACGCTCTCGAGAGCAGCTGACGAGCTGAGGCCGGCACCGAGGGGGACATTGCCGGCGAACACGGCGTCGAAACCCCGGACATGTCCGCCGCGCTTGATGATCTCGCGGCACACGCCGAACACGTAGCGCGCCCAAGGTTGCGACGGGACATCGGCCTCTTCGAGACCGAACGAGGCTGACTCACCGAGGTCGAGCGCATGGACGTTGACGCGGTCGGTGGCGTTGGGTCGCAGCGTGGCCGCAATCACTTTGTCGATCGCTCCGGGAAAGACGAATCCGCCGTTGTAGTCGGTGTGTTCGCCGATGAGGTTGATGCGTCCGGCCGAGGTGTAGGAGCGGCCTTCATCGCCGAAGCGTTCGGAGAATGCGCTTTTTACAGTGTCTACGATAGTCATGGTATGTGTGTTACTTAAAGGTTTTCATCAGGCATTCGAAGGCTGCGGTCAGACCCTCTTTGTCTTTGCCGCCTGCCTGAGCGAATCCGGGCTGTCCGCCTCCACCGCCTTTGATGGCTTTCGCGGCCTCACGCACCATGAGGGATGCGTTGTGGCCTTTGGCCACGACATCGTCGGTGAGCATGACGGTGAGAAGCGGTTTGCCGCTCATGTCGACTGTGGCGGCGAGGAAGGCAGTGGCTTCGGGGGATGCGGCGCGTACGCCGAATGCGACGTTTTTGACCACTTCGGGCATGCGTACGCCGACCATCTGCACAATTTTGATTCCGTGGATGTTTTTGGCTTCCTCGAGGGCGCGGGTGGTGATGTTGCGGACGCGTTCCTGGAAGTATTCCTCGACGTCGTGGCGCAGCGATGCGTTGTCGTCGATGGCTTTGCGGACGGCAGCGATGACGTCGGGGGCATTGTTGAGCATGCCGCTGATCTGACGCATGACCTCGGTTGTCTCGTCGATGGCATCCTCGACACGAGCGCCGGTGATGGCCTCGATGCGGCGTATGCCTGCGGCGATGCTGCTTTCGGAGATGATCTTGATCATGCCGATGTTGCCGGTGTTGTCGACGTGTGTGCCGCCGCACAGCTCGACGGAGTCGCCGTAGCTGATGACGCGCACTTCGTCGCCATATTTCTCGCCGAAGAGAGCCATAGCGCCCATTTCCATGGCTTTGGCGATGGGTACGTTGCGGGCTTCGCCGCGTGGAGTGGCCGCGCGCACAGCCTTGTTGGCAAGGCGCTCGACGGCGTGGAGTTGCTCGGGGGTGACTTTCTGGAAGTGGGAGAAGTCGAATCGGAGCAGGTCGGGGCTAACGAACGATCCTTTTTGCTCGACGTGGGTGCCGAGCACTGTGCGGAGCGCGTGGTGGAGCAGGTGGGTGGCGGTGTGGTTGGCCGATGTGGCGCGGCGGGCGTCGCTGTCGATGCGCGCGGTGAATGTGGCCGAGGGGTCGGCGGGCATGTTTTTGGCAAGATGCACGGCCATGCCGTTCTCGCGCTTGGTGTCGTAGATTTCAGTAGCGGTGCCGTCGGGGGCGGTGATTGTGCCCCGGTCGCCTACCTGACCGCCCATTTCGGCGTAGAAAGGTGTGCGGGCGAGGACGATCTGATAGAATTCGGCTTTTTTCTGCTTTACCTTGCGGTAGCGCAGTATCTTTGTGTCGGTCGACTCGGTGTCGTAGCCTACGAATTCGGGTTCGCCTTCGTTGACGGTGATCCAGTCGCCGGTCTCGACAGCTGCGGCATTGCGTGCACGAGCTTTCTGGGCTTCCATCTCGCGGTCGAATCCCTCGCGATCCATTGTCATGCCGTTTTCCTTGAGGATGAGCTCTGTGAGGTCGAGGGGGAATCCGTAGGTATCGTAGAGCGTGAATGCGTCTTTGCCCGAGATCTCGCTTTTGCCGGCTTTGCGGGCTGTGTCGATGGCTGTGTCGAGCAGGCGTATGCCGTTTTCGAGAGTGCGCAGGAATGAGTCTTCCTCTTCCTTGATGACCCGCATGATCAGCTCGCGCTGTGCGGGCAGTTCGGGATAGGCTTCGCCCATCGATTCGATGAGTGTGTCGATGAGACGGTACATGAATGCTTCTTTGCGGTCGAGGAAGGTGTAGGCGTAGCGCACGGCGCGACGGAGGATGCGCCGGATGACGTATCCGGCCTTTGCGTTGCCGGGGAGCTGCGAGTCGGCGATGGAGAATGCGATGGTGCGCACATGGTCGGCGATGACACGCATTGCGATGTCGGTCTTGGGGTCTTCGCCGTATTTCTTGCCCGAGAGGTTGCTGATGGTGGTGATGAGGGGTGTGAAGACGTCGGTGTCGTAGTTGCTCTTTTTGCCTTGGAGAGCCATGCACAGGCGTTCGAATCCCATGCCGGTGTCGATCACGCGGGCGGGCAGCGGTTCGAGAGATGCGTCGGCTTTGCGGTTGTATTGCATGAACACGAGATTCCAGATCTCGATGACCTGAGGGTTGTCTTTGTTGACCAGGGATGCGCCGTCGATGGCCGCGCGCTCCTGATCGGAGCGGAGGTCGATGTGTATCTCAGAGCAGGGGCCGCAGGGGCCTGTGTCGCCCATTTCCCAGAAGTTGTCGTGCTTGTTGCCGTTGATGATGTGGCTTGCGGGGAGGTGCTTCTCCCAGATGGATGCGGCTTCGTCGTCGCGCGAGAGGCCGTCGTCGGCTGCGCCTTCGAACACGGTGGCATAGAGGCGGTCGGGGTCGAGTCCGAGGACATCCACCAGATATTCCCACGCCCAGTCGATTGCTTCCTGCTTGAAATAGTCGCCGAAAGACCAGTTGCCGAGCATTTCGAACATGGTGTGGTGGTATGTGTCCATGCCCACTTCCTCGAGGTCGTTGTGCTTTCCGCTCACGCGCAGGCATTTCTGGGAGTCGGCGACCCGCCGCGCTTTGGGGGCGGCATTTCCGAGAATGATGTCCTTGAACTGGTTCATTCCGGCGTTGGTGAACATGAGTGTGGGGTCATCTTTGATCACCATCGGTGCGGATGGCACGATCTTGTGGCCTTTAGAAGCGAAGAAGTCTTTGAAAGACTCGCGAATCTCTTTGGCGGTAAGCATATTTTGATTAATCAGATTTGTCTAATCGGGATATACGGGATATAATCGTGCAAAATTACGTCTTTTTCCCTATTTTTGCAACACGATGGATTCGCTCGATAAGAAATACTATAAAATACGCGAGGTGTCGGAAATGCTTGAACTTCCGGCTCCGACATTGCGATTCTGGGAGCGTGAGTTTCCCGACCTGAAGCCGCGCCGCAATGAGGGTGGCACACGGTTCTATACGCCCGGTGATATAGAGACATTGCGCATCATCAGGTTTCTGGTGAAGGACAAGGGGCTGAAGATTGCCGCAGCACGCGAGATGCTCCGCACCAACCGCGAAGGGTTGTCGCGCCGGAGCGATGCGATAGAGAGGTTGCGCGGCATACGTGAGACGCTCAAGGGACTGTTGGGCGCGTTGACGTCGCGCGGTCATTCAAAGACAGAGCCATGAAGAGGGTGGCGTTGAAAATTATCGCTACGTTCGCTGTGCTGACGCTGCTGATGTCGGTTGACAGGGCGGTGTTTGCGGCGGTGTATGGCCCGGCGACAGGTGCCAGGGCGGGTGATCTGTGGCTCGGGGCTATGTGGCACGGTGTGGCGATGGATATGTCGGTGGCGGGTTATCTGACTGTCGTGCCGGCGTTTCTGGCGATAGCCATGCTGTGGACGCGACGTCAGTGGACGTTGATTGCCGAGCGGGTGTGGTATGGGATTGTGGCGCTGGTGCTGGCGGCGATTTTCGCGCTTGATGTGGTGCTGTATGGCTACTGGGGTTTCAGGCTCGACATGACTCCGGTGTTTTATTTCACTACGTCGCCGGCCTCGGCGCTCGCTTCGGCCTCGGGGTGGGAGATTGCCGGAGGGTCGGTCGGCCTGGTGGTGCTGACTGTGGGAATATATATGCTGCTGCGCCACACGGTGGGGAGGATCGCGGTGATGCCAACGCGACGCGCGGGGGACACTGCCGTGGCGGTGTTGCTGACGGCGGCGCTGTTTGTTGCGATACGCGGTGGGTTTACCGTGGCGACGATGAATATGAGCCGTGCCTATTTCTCGACCAATACAAAGCTGAATCATGTGGCGGTCAATCCGGTGTTCTCGCTGCTTTACTCGGCTACGCATCAGGGTGGGTTCAACCGCCAGTTCAGATATTTCGAGAGCGACAGCGCGGCTGTGGCGGCTTTGCCGAAAGCTACCGGGAGGTGCGGGGGCGATACGTTGAGACTAAATACGCAGAGGCCTGACATATATGTGGTGATACTCGAAAGTTTTTCGGCGCATCTGATGCCGCTCACAGGTGGCTACAGGGTGGCTACGGGTCTTGACTCGATGGCCCGCGAGGGTGTGGCCTACACGCGTTTTTATGCGAACAGTTTCCGTACAGACCGCAGCATACCGTCGATTCTGAGCGGATTTCCGTCGCAGCCTACGGCGAGCATAATGAAATATGCGGGAAAGGCGGAGAAGTTGCCGTCGGTGGCTGCGGAGCTGAAGCGTCAGGGTGGATATTCGACAGCTTACTATTACGGCGGCGATGCAAATTTCACGAATATGCTCGCTTATCTGCGTTCGACGGGCTTTGACCGGGTGGTGTCGGATAAGGATTTCCCTATAGGTGAGCGGCTTGGCAAATGGGGCGCTCATGATCATGTGCTGTTCGGCCGTGTGGCTGAAGATGCGGCGGCTGAGAGCGGTGAGAGGCCGCGTTTCACCGTGATACAGACCTCCAGCTCGCATGAGCCGTTTGAGGTGCCGTATCTGAATCGGCGTTTTTCGGACAATCCGCGGGCGAATGCGTTTGCCTATACGGACAGTTGTCTGACGGAGTTTGTCGGAGCGGTCAACCGTTTGCCGCGCCGGTCGCTTGTGGTGATGGTGGCCGATCATTACGGGGCATGGCCCATGCGCGATTCGCTGCCTGATTTCGCATCGCGTCACCATATACCGTTAGTGATGACAGGCACGGCTCTGTTGTCGCGGGTATTGGCGATAGATGTGCCCGGTTCGCAGAATGACATAGCGGCCACGCTGCTGGGTTTGCTTGGCATGGATGCGTCGGCGTTTCCGTTCAGCCATGATCTGTCGTCGCGGGATGTGCCCCACTATGCGTGGATCACCGAGCCGGATTTGATCGGACTGATAGGCGACGGTGTGGAGGGTTGCTATGATATTTCGGCTGAGAGGGTGTTGCCGGGTTCGGATGCGGCAATGACGCTTGGCGCCAAGGCATTTCTGCAGCTTGTATACTCGGCAATGGGTGATTAAAAAAAGTAGTTTGCGCTGTAATTTACTCTGATGAAACAGATTGATACTTCGGTGTTTTTGTATCTCAACGGTTTGCACTCCGGTTTTTTTGATACGTTCATGTGGCTTTATACGGGTCGCTTTATATGGGTGCCGCTCTATGTGGCTATACTCGTGATGATGGTGAGGGCATGGGGATGGCGTAAGGCTTTGGCCGTGGCTCTCGCCACAGGGCTGTGTGTGGCTCTGGCCGACCAGATATGTGCCACAGTGCTTCGTCCGATTTTTTGCCGTCCCCGGCCATCGAATATGGCGGAAAGTCCGATAGCGCATCTTGTGACGACGGTAAATGACTATCGTGGCGGGAGATATGGATTTCCATCGTGCCACGGGGCTAATTCGTTTGCTCTTGCGGTGGCCACCATTATTGCCGTCCGCAGCCGGCGCTATGCGCTGATGATATTGCTGTGGGCTGTGGTCAACTGCTATACGCGCATTTATCTCGGGGTGCATTATCCAGGGGATCTGCTCACGGGTGCGTTGATAGGCAGTCTGATAGCTGTGGCGGTGATGATGCCGGTGTGTCGCCGACTGAGGTTGCCGGAATCGCAGATGGACAGGATTCCGGGGCCTCCTGAGATACCGGCCATTACATTTGCTGTCACTGTGGCCGGGTTGCTCATTGCCTCGGCGGTTGTATGAACATAGGTGGCATGAATATGGTATAGTATATATAATCATACTTAAAAGGAGATGGAACTGTTAATTCAGATCGTGCTGCTTGCGGTTGGGCTGGTGCTGGTTGTGAAGGGCGCTGACTTTCTTGTGGAGGGCGCTACGGATGTGGCACGCAGGTTCAATGTGAGTGAGTTTGTGATCGGACTTACGATAGTGGGTTTCGGCACATCGTGTCCGGAGCTGGTGGTGAGTGTCACCGGTGCTGTCAAAGGTCTGTCGGATGTTGCGGCGGGCAATGTTGTCGGTTCGAATATATTCAATATACTTTTGATTCTCGGCATTACGGCTGTGATCACGCCTGTGCCTATATTGAGGGAAAACCGCCGGTTTGATCTGCCTATACTCATTGGTGTGACTGTGTTGCTGATCGCTCTGACCGCGGGAGACACGATTGCCGGTATGTCTGACCGGCCTGTGCTCGGCCGATGGGATGGCGGGTTGCTGCTGGTGATATTCGTGGTGTATATCATCATGTGTTTCAAGTTGGGAAAAAGCGACGGACAGCCGTCGGGACAGGCTGTGGCGACAGGACATATGTGGCGCTCGGCTCTGTATTGTGTCGGCGGGTTGGCGGCGCTGGTGTTCGGCGGACGTCTGTTTGTCGATTCAGCGACAGAACTGGCACGTGCTGCCGGGCTGTCGGAGAAGTTCATTGCCATAACAATCCTTGCGGTGGGAACGTCTCTGCCTGAGCTTATAACGAGCATCGTGGCGGCGCGGAAGAATAAGATACAGCTTGCGCTTGGCAATATAATAGGTTCGTGTGTATTCAATATTCTGTTCATCTTGGGATGTTCGGCGCTGATTCATCCGGTGTCGATGGAGAATATCGATATTGTCGACCTTGTCACACTGCTCGGTGCTCCGTTGCTGATATTGCTGAGCTGTTATACCGGACGTGACAACAAGGTGAGCCGTACGGACGGTGTGATGATGCTTGTCGTTTTGGCGGCATACATGGCGTGGCTGATCTATAAAGCCAACGGCTGATAGCCACCCACGGTATTTTAAGAATGTCAATGTGCTCATGCTGCCGTTTTCGCTTTAGGCGGCGGGGGCAGCTGCCGCGTAGACAGGTACGAT
>CANOUR010000075.1 GCA_947570265.1 uncultured Bacteroidales bacterium
ATATCGGCCGCCGCCGCGCCATCGGCAACTTCCAGGAGCTCAACATCATCGTCAAAGGCGACGTCGACGGTTCGATCGAGGCTCTCAGCGACTCGCTCATCAAGCTGTCGACCGAGGAGATACAGGTCAACGTGCTCCACAAGGCCGTCGGCGAGATCTCGGAGAGCGATGTGACACTCGCCGCCGCATCAGACGCCATCATCATCGGCTTCCAGGTGCGCCCGTCGATGGCCGCACGCCGCGAGGCAGAGCGCGAGGGTGTGGAGATACGTCTCTACTCGGTGATCTATCAGGCAATCGAGGAGGTGAAAGACGCCATGGAGGGCATGCTCGCACCCGAGATAAAGGAAGAGGTGATCGGCAATGCCGAAGTGCTTCAGACGTTCCGCATATCGAAAGTCGGCACGATCGCCGGCGCACTCGTGCGCGACGGACGCATCAAGCGCGGCTGCAAAGTGCGCCTGATCCGCGACGGCATCGTGAAGTACACCGGCGAACTCGGATCGCTCAAACGCATGAAAGATGATGTGAAGGAAGTGACCTCGGGATATGACTGCGGTCTGTCGATCGCCGGATACAACGACATCCATGAGGGCGACATCATCGAAGCATTCGAGGAAGTCGAAGTAAAGAAATCGCTCTGATGCAAAACCACACAGCCTACCTGAGCATAGGCTCGAATATCGGCGACCGCCTCTCCACAATAGAGAGTGCGGTCGCCGCCATTGAAAGCCGTCTGGGAGTCGCCGTCAGGCGGTCGCGACCATTCGAGAGCGAGCCTTGGGGATATGAATCGTCAAACACGTTCGTGAATCTGTCCATCGCATTCCAGACATCTCTCGCCCCTGATGTGCTTCATGAAATACTTCAGGAGATCGAGCACGGGATTGATGCGTCGCCCCACCGCGACATGGCCGGCAACTATGCCGACCGCCGCATCGACATCGATTTCATAGCCATGGACGAAATTGTCATCGACTCAGAACGGCTGACGCTGCCTCACCCGCGGATGCACCTGCGGCGGTTTGTGCTGACACCGATGGCAGAGCTTGCCCCCGGATGGCGGCATCCGGTGCTCGGACTGACATGCGACGAGATGACGGAGCTTGCACAGTAGTGCAGAATTGCGTAACTTTGCATTCCGTTATGATATACGGATTTGACAACGACAAGTATCTCAAGATACAATCGGAACACATAAGGGAACGGATCGCCAATTTCGGCAACAAGCTCTATCTTGAGCTCGGAGGGAAACTATTCGATGACCATCACGCGAGCCGTGTGCTGCCCGGATTCCAGCCTGACAGCAAGCTGCGGATGCTGTCGCAACTGCGCGACCAGGCCGAAATAGTGATCGTGATCAGCGCGCTCGACATCGAGAAAAACAAGGTGCGCAACGATCTTGGCATCACCTATGACATGGATGTGATCCGGCTACGCCGCGAGTTTCAGGATCGTGGATTTGTAGTAAGCTCGGTTGTCATTACCCACTACAACGGTCAGATCAGCGCCGATGCATACCGTGCCAAGCTCGAACGCATGGGCATCACCACATTCGTCCACTATACAATCGAGGGGTATCCGGCCAACGTGAGCCTGATAGCATCGGACGAAGGATTCGGTCACAATGACTACATCACCACCACGCGGCCACTTGTCATAGTAACCGCCCCCGGCCCCGGCAGCGGCAAGATGGCCGTGTGTCTGAGCCAACTCTACAACGAGCACAAGCGTGGAGTGAGAGCCGGCTATGCCAAGTTCGAGACATTCCCGGTGTGGAGTCTGCCGCTGAAGCATCCGGTCAACATCGCCTACGAGGCAGCCACCGCCGATCTTAACGATGTCAACATGATCGACCCCTTCCACCTCGAGGCATATGGCAAGACTGCGATCAACTACAACCGCGACATAGAGATCTATCCGGTGCTCAACACCTTGTTTGAAAGCATCTACGGCGAGAACCCATATAAATCGCCGACCGACATGGGTGTGAACATGGTGGGATTCTGCATCAACGACGACGAGGTGTGCTGCGAAGCGTCGCGCCAGGAGATCATCAGGCGCTATTACACGGCGCTCAACCAGCTTGCCCAGGGCGATGCCACCGACAGCGAGGTCAGCAAGATAGCCCTGCTGATGAAACAGGCCCGCATCGACACCGCGTACCGTAAGCCCGTGGCCGCAGCCACAGCACGTGCCACGCATAGCGGCGTGCCGTGTTCGGCCATCGAGCTTGCCGACGGCTCGATCATCACTGCCGAGACCAGCCCTCTGCTTGGCCCGTCGGCCGCACTGCTGCTCAATGCGCTGAAGCATTTAGCCGGCATCGATCATGAGCTGAAACTGATACCACAACAGCTGATCGAGCCTATACAGCATACCAAGACACGTTTTCTCCACAGCCATAATCCGCGGCTGCACACCGACGAAGTGCTTGTGGCGCTGTCGGTGGTGAGCACACACGACGAAAACTGCCGTCGCGCGCTCGAGAAACTTCCCGAACTGCACGGATGCCAGATGCATTCGACAGTGATGCTCGGCGAGGTCGACCGCAAGATATTCCGCAAACTTGGAGTGGGACTCACATGCGATCCGAAATCGAAGAAAGCAATGTCGCCCGGCGCATAGATCCTTTCAGGGTCGGTCTCAGCCTCTGAAAGTATATGATGCGATCAGTGGGCCTCGAGCCAGTTTGACCCCACACCCATCGACACTTTCATCGGCACAAGATTGCTGTAGGCACTCTCCATGCACCGTGTGACAAGTTCCTGCATCACGGCAAGTTCATCGGGCACGACGTTGAAAATAAGCTCATCGTGCACCTGCATGATCATGCGTGAGCGCAGTTGGCGACGCCCGATCTCGTTGTAGATGCTGACCATCGCCATCTTGATGATATCGGCAGCCGAACCCTGCAACGGTGCGTTGACAGCGTTGCGCTCGGCATAGCCACGCACCACAGCGTTGCGCGAATTGATGTCGGGCAGACGGCGTTTGCGTCCGCAGATTGTCTCCACCCAACCTTTGCCACGGGCTGTAGCGACAGCAGTGTCGAGATATTGACGGATATGCGGGTATGTGGCGAAATATCCATCGATCAGAAGCTTTGCCTCGGTTCGTGAAATGCCGAGACGCTCACTCAAACCGAAGGCCGATATGCCGTATATGATGCCGAAATTGGCTGTCTTGGCATTGCGCCGCTGATCGTCGGTGACATCGGCCAGTTCCTCGTGATAGATTTTTGCGGCTGTCGCCCGGTGGATGTCATCGCCACTCGCAAAGGCGGCCATCATATCGGGATCGGCGCTGAGATCGGCTATGAGACGCAACTCGATCTGCGAGTAGTCGGCGCTCATGAACAGGTCGCCGTCATCGGCAATGAAAGCGCGGCGTATTTCACGACCGTCGTCGGAACGCACGGGAATGTTCTGCAGGTTGGGATTGGTCGACGACAGGCGTCCGGTGGCGGTGACAGTCTGGTTGTAAGTGGTGTGGATCTTTCCGGTTTCGGGGTTGATCAGCAAGGGAAGTGCATCGAGATATGTGGCGGTCAGCTTTTTGAGTTTACGTATCTTGAGTATGAGGTCGACCAGCGGATGATCATGGCGATGCTTCTCGAGAATTTTCTCGGTGGTGGCATATGCTCCCTTGCCTGTTTTCTTGGCTTTCGGATCGAGATTGAGACGGCCGAAAAGGATTTCGCCAACCTGCGCCGGCGAGCCGATGTTGAAGCGTGTGCCGGCAAGCGCGTAGGCCTGTTCTTCCATTTCGGCAATCTGTGCGGTGAATTTACGCGACTGCTCGCGCAGTTCTTCGGGAGCAATGCGCACGCCAGTCCATTCCATCTCGGCGAGCACCCTGACCATGGGCAGCTCGATGGTGCGCAGCAACGAGTCCATGCCCTCGGCAGCTATATCGTCGAGCAAAGGGCGGTAGAGCCGACGCACCACATCAACCTCCTCGCAATAGCGCATGATGGCCTCGGCCATGGGCAGCGGCGATGCCGGATACCACTTCTTAGGATCGGGCAGATTGACCGGATCGAGAGCAAGATAGCGATCCATGAGCACATTGAGAGAGTGCTTCGACTCGCTGTCGATCAGATAATGAGCCACCGCAGTGTCAAAATAATTGTCGGTGGCGAAATCAACCCCTATGCGTCGCAGCAACAGCATATCGCGCTTGATGTCGTGGCTGACGACCGTCACATGTCCGTCGAATAGCCGACGCAACGCTTTTGTGTATGCCTCGCGGGCATCGGCTGCTGACGGTAGTGGCAGATAGACGGCGTCGCATTCAGCCCCACACAGCGCTATGCCTGTCACAGTGGCCCGCATTGCCTCCTCGCCCACCGCCGCAACAGTGATAGCCACCGTTCCAGCCGCAGATATACGCTCTATCTCAGCTTTAATCTCCGACACATCATCCATGCCCCGGTAGCTGCCTGCGACACACTCCATGGGACGGTTCGCGTCAGGCTGCACGCCGGGTAAATCGAACAGCGAGCCCATGCCATCGGAGGGCGCAGTGGCCGCGGGAGCGACAGCGGCGTCAACGGCCGGCTGCCGGCTCTGGAGGCGAGATATGAATGTCTTGAACTCGAGTTCCCTGAACACTTCGGTCAGCGCAGCCACATCTTCGGGACGGCGCTCCATGGCGGAGGGAGTCACGCCGTCGGGAAGCGGCACATCGGTCTTTATCGTAACAAGGAATTTCGAGAAACGGATCTGCTCGATGTTGTCCTCGATCTTCTTGCGCAAAGCGCCTTTCAATTCACTTGCATGGTCAATGATGTTTTCCACGCTTTCCCACTCCCCGACAAGCTTGCGGGCGGTCTTCTCTCCCACTCCGGGGCAACCGGGAACATTGTCGCTCACATCGCCCTCGAGGGCAAGCAGGTCGATGACCTGACGCGGCGAGCTGATGCCGTAGCGCTGACAGATCTGTTCGGGGCCACGGATCTCAAATCCCTCTCCACGCAGGGCGGGACGATACATCATCACTTTGTCGGTGACGAGCTGACCATAGTCTTTGTCGGGAGTCATCATGAACGTCTCGAACCCTTCGTTCTCGGCCATGCGCGAGAGCGTGCCGATCACGTCATCGGCCTCGTAGCCCGGCACCTCCACCACGGGGATGCGATAGGCCTCGAGGATGCGTTTGATATATGGGATGGCCACGGTTATGTCCTCGGGTTGCTTGTCGCGGTTGGCCTTATAGTCGGGGTAGGCGTCGTGACGGAAAGTAGGCCCGTGAGGATCGAAGCACACGGCGATGTGGGTAGGGTTTTCCTTGCGCAGAATCTCGTCGAGAGTGTTGCAGAAGCCGAACACAGCCGAGGTGTTGACCCCTTTGGAGGTGACACGCGGTGAGCGTATCAGAGCATAGTAGGCGCGATATATCAGCGCATAGGCATCGAGCAGAAAGAGTCGTTTCATAGGGACAAAGATACCGATTTTTCCCGTGACGCGGCTACTGTCATCAACAAAGACCGCCTGACTGCATTAGCGTCAAAACCGAGCATTTATTTAGCATCACACATTTTAACATATTTTAGCTATTGGGGGGGGTAATTTTAGTCTTTTTTCGTAGATTTGCCACGGATACCGATCGGACTGCCGCGCGCCAAACAATCCATATGAGAGCGACCGCAGACAAATGGCTTCAACCAATGATTATTATCTTCATCTCAATATTAAAATAAAACACATCCAATTCTCACTCTCCCCCATTGGCCGCGCGGATAGTCCATAAATCGTCCGCGCGGCCTTACTTTGATGACATCAGGTTGCGGGTAAAATCAATATTGAGTAATTTTACGCCGCCGGAGCGCCATCTATCCATGGTCAGGCAAGAAACTGTTAAAAATCCTGATAGCTATTTATGACAGCCGCCCTTTTGCTAATTTTCATATCAGGCTATGTGATGATAGCCTGCGAACATGTGTTGCAGATCAACAAAGCCACGTTCGCACTGATAATGTGCGCCGTATTATGGGCGGTGTACGCCATGACGGGACATGACCCCAACATATCGTCGGATCTGGTGGAGGCGCTTGGCGACACATGCGAGATCGTGGTGTTTCTGATCGGCGCCATGACCATTGTGGAGCTGATCGACCGCTATGACGGCTTCAGAATGCTGGTGGAGCGCATACACGCGTCGGACAAACGCAAACTGATGTGGATTTTGTCATTTGTGGCGTTTTTCATATCGAGCATTCTCGACAATATGACCACCACCATCATCATGGTGATGATGCTCAGGCGCATGCTCTCGGATCGCAATGAGCGATGGATATTTGCCTGTGTGATAGTGATCGCTGCAAACGCCGGCGGTGCGTGGTCGCCCATAGGCGACATCACCACCATCATGCTCTGGATGAAAAACTATGTGTCGTCGGTGGATCTGATCGTCAATCTGCTTGTGCCGTCGCTGGTGTCGGTTGTGGTGCCGGTGACGATAGCCTCGCGCATGATACCGGCGTCGCCCGTAGAGCCGCTCAACAATCAGGATCACCGTGTGGGCTACGTGCTGTCGGAGCATCACCGCAATCTGTCGATACTGATACTCGTGTGCGGCATTGCCGGCTTGCTGTTTGTCCCTGTGTTCAAAGCCATCACGCATTTACCGCCGTATATGGGTATAATGTTTTCGCTGGGTGTGCTCTGGCTTATCACCGAACTGCTCGTGCGTCATTATCAGCTCGACGGTAAAATAGAGGGACGTGTGTCGCAGGTGGTGAGGAGCATCGATATATCAACGATATTGTTTTTCCTGGGCATACTCATGGCCGTGGCGGCATTGGGACAAGCCGGAATACTCGGGCGCCTGGCCACGTGGCTCAACGAGACATTCCACAGCGTGTATGTGATCAACGGCATCATCGGTGTATTGTCGTCGATTGTCGACAATGTGCCCCTTGTGGCAGCCTGCATGGACATGTATCCGGCAGCCACTGACGCCATGATCGCAGCATCGTCCGATCCGTCGTATACGTCGCTTTTCGTGGCCGACGGCCTGTTCTGGCATCTTCTGACCTATTGCGCCGGCATTGGCGGAAGCCTTCTGATCATTGGCTCGGCTGCAGGCGTGGTGGCCATGGGCATCGAGAAGATTTCGTTCATATGGTATGCCAAGCGTATCTCGCTGCTGGCTCTGGCGGGTTATATCGCAGGAATGGCCGTGATATGGCTTGAAGCCCAGATAGGATTTTGATCTTAGAGTGTATGTAAATAGCACAAAAGGATAAACAACAGACCGGGGGCGGTGATGCAAAGACCGGCGACCGCAAATCCACGAGGCGACCTGAAGACTCCGATCAACGAAAACAAAAAGCCGAGCAACCCGGGGAGCGCCGCGATAAAGATGCCTATAAATGGCAGCAACACGGCCACAAGCACCGCCATGATAGCGAAAACAAAACCTGCGACACCCCACCCGTTGCCACGGCGCGGGGCGGGCATGACGACCGTTGTATGTGCAACCGGACGAGGCTTCGGCACTCTCGGATAGTCGCGGTAGTTTAACGAACTTGTGGACAAGGCCGTCATCTGATCGCGGATCTCAGTCATCATGATCCTGAGCTTGAGAATGCTCAGCGGATAACCGTTGGCCAGACAACGGTCAACGGCTCTGCGTGCAATATCTCGTTCGCTGTCGGTTGAGAATCCATCGATCCAACTCTGTGCGCTCTGGCCGTTGGCGAGTGTGATGCTGCGGTAGTCCATAGGGGTGCCAAATAAGGGTTACATTAAAAAAATTTAAGGACAGTCTCACGACTACCCTTAAACTTCAAATACACAATTATCTATAAAACAACTATTTATACATTGTTCAACAATTCTTCGTTTTGTTGCTGTCTGTATGATTCTATTTTTAACCGGAAAACACGCATGAACAGACCTTGCAAATCACATTGGTGATTGTGCCAAGCCGTGAGCCAAAAATTTCCGTGTCATATGGCTTTGATGAGGGCGCATGGTAAAAAACCTGTGTTTACCGAAATAAGTTAGTACCTTTGCAGAAA
>CANOUR010000076.1 GCA_947570265.1 uncultured Bacteroidales bacterium
TACCCATACCGCCCATGAATATCAGCACGAGCGCCCAGGTCAGTACCGAGCAGCCCATGAACAGGGGCGCGGGAGAGCTGGTGAACAGATCCTTGATGCCGGCGGCGGTGTCGAGGCTCACCTGGTAGGTGCCGTCAAGCCCGGCGACAGGCATGGAGGTAAGGTCGGTGAAGTTGAACGTCCCGGTGTAGTAGCTCAGGATGAGTATGCCGATCAGGAAGCCCAGGTCGGCGAAACGGGTGACGATGAACGCCTTCTTGGAAGCCGACACCGCCGAAGGTTTCGTGTAGTAGAAGCCGATCAGCAGGTAGGAGGACGCTCCCACCAGCTCCCAGAAGATGTACATCTGGAAGATGTTGGTGGCCACCACAAGGCCGAGCATCGAGAAGCTGAAGAGCGACAGGAACGCATAGTAGCGCTGGAAGCCTTTCTCTCCGTGCATATAGCCCAACGAATAGAGATGGACAAGAAACGACACTGTCGGGATCACGATAAGCATCATAGCCGAAATCGGATCGAGCAGGAAGCCGAGTTTGATCACCAGTTGCTGGGTGAATTCAAGCCAGGTGACATTGAACACTGTGTAGGCCAGACGGTCTGTGCCGTCGACAAAGAGCGGATTTCCGCTGAAATAATAGGTGAAAGCTGTGATATAGCTCAGCACCAGCACGGTACCCATTCCGAGGGTTCCGAGCGTTCCCGCAAGCCGATGGCTCATCTTCGAGCCGCATAGACCCAGAAGAATGAACATCGCCAAGGGGATGACCAGAATAAGCAGAGGTAATGTGATAGCCATGGCGTGAATTAATATTTCAGTTCGTTGATGTCGTCAGCGTCGACGTGGCGTACGGCGCGGTAGATGTTGATGATGATCGCTATGGCGAGCGCTGTTTCAGCAGCTGCTATGCCGATGGCGAATAGTGTGAACATCATGCCTTCCATCGAACCCGGGAAAAGAAACCGGTTGAAGACGACAAAATTGATATCGACCGCGTTGAGCATCAGCTCGAGCGAGATGAGCATCGCGATCATGTTTTTGCGGGTGATGAACCCATAGATTCCGCAGCAGAACATGATTAAGCTGGGAATGATATACCAAATCATTGTATTACCCATGTGACGGTGACATTTATCGTTTACGGGCGACAACGACGCCGCCGATTATACATGCGAGCAACAATATGCTTATGGCTTCGAACGGCAGCAGATACTGCCCCTGTCCCGTGCCCATCAGTGTCTCACCGATCTGCTTCATCGTGGGATTGTCCATCGGCTGAAGTTCGGTGCAGAGATTGGCGCAGCGGCTGACGAAGGCATAGCCTGTCACGGCCAGTGACGCTACGGCAGCGAGTATGCCGAGGCTTTTCTTGCGTGAGGTGAGCCGGTCGGTGTTGTCGCCCGGACGCGATGTGAGCAGGATCGCAAAGACAAAGAGCACGACGATGCCGCCTGCATACACGGCTATCTGCACGGTGCCTAAAAACTCATAGTCGAGCTTGAAATAGAGGGCTGCCGTTGCAAAAAGTGTGAAGAGCAGGTAGGTGGCCGCGCGCAGAATCTTGCGGGCGGTGACCGTCAGCACCGAAAAGACGACTATCGACAGAACGATAATCCAATAAGCGATTATACTTCCTACAGATTCCATTTATGAAAAAATGTGATGCGGTGATTGTGGTTTATTCTTTCTCTGTTGCCTTGCCTTCGGCGGCTTTGGCTGCAGCGGCTTTTGCAGCGGCGGCTTTCTTGGCTGCCTCGATCTTGGCCTGTTTCTCAGCCTCGAATTTGGCGCGTTCCTCAGCCGTAGGCTCGGGCTCGGGCTTCTCCGGCAGATAGTTGAGCTTTTTGACAAGCTTGCCTCTGGTGAACACTGCCTGCTCGAAGTCATTGTTGAAGTCGATGGCCGCCGTCGGACAGCTGGTGACGCAAAGCTGACAGAATGTGCAGCTGCCAAGGTCGTAGTTGTAGTCTACCAGACGCTTTTTCTTCGTGCCTTTCCAGGTATCGACCATCTCTGTTGTCAGATGTATCGTGCCGTTGGGACACGCGCGCTCGCAGCTGCCGCAAGCGATGCACTTGTGGTTGCCTTCGGCATCATATTCCAGCTGAAGTATGGCTCGGAAACGAGGCGCTACCGGCGGGTTTTCGCGGTTTTCGGGATATTTTTCAGTGATTTTGGGGGTAAGAAACTCCTTGCCCGTGACCTCCATGCCCTGTATCAGGCTATAGATGCCGCGGCCCAATGTTGAAAAATAATCTTTGACACTACCCATAGTTCTTGAATATTGTGATTCTGTCGGTTGATTTTATTATCTGATCTGGCCGCCCACGATGTCAAGCAGCTCGGTGGTGATGCTCTGCTGGCGCAGCTTGTTGTATTCGAGCTGAAGCTGTTCGAGCAGCTTCTTGGCATTGTCGTTGGCGCTTTGCATCGCCATCACGCGTGCAGCCTGTTCGGATGCACGGTTCTCGGTGAACACTTCCTGCATCACGGCAAGAAGATACATCGGTATCACAGAGACGAAAATCTCGGATGCCGAAGGCTCGAACAGACATGGCCGGCATGAATTGCCTCCGCCATTGCCGTTGAATGTCGATGCCTCCATCGGTATCAGCTGATCCAATGCCGGACGCTGACGGCTTACGCTCAGGAAGTGCATGTAGAGGATGTCGATCCGGTCTGTCGCTCCCGATGTGTAGCTGTCGCGCAGACGGTCGAGAAAATCCCTCACATCGTCTCCGGCGCTCTTGGATGTCACTCCTGATGATGCCACTTTCACACCCTCCATGCGCAGTTTACCTACGGCTTTGGCCATTTTCGCGCCTACGGGCATAACGGTGATCTCAAGCTGCGCGCCATAGCGGCTGCGATGATCCGCTATGGCGCGGATGAGATCCTTGTATATGTTTACATTGTAGGCGCCGCAAAGACCGTCGTCACTGCCAAGCACCACGATGGTGAGCCGGTGCACATCGCGTGGCTCGGTCAGCGGCGATGAAAATTCAGCGTCGGAATCGAGCAGATTGCCCAGGATGCCTTCGATAAGATTGCGATAGGGGAGCAGTCGTTTCAGTCCTTGCTCGGCCTTGTGCATCTTGGCCGAAGAGATCATCTTCATGGCACCGGTGATTTTCTCTGACGAGGCCACCGAGCCGATACGGCCTTTTAATTCGCGTAGTGTTGCCATTTATGCTTGCCTGTGGTGATGATTGGTGTGGTGGTGTGGTGGTGTGGGGTTCAGTTGTTGTATCTGGCTGCGATCTCGGCGGCTGCCTTGGTGATCTTTTCGGCTGCGTCGTCGGTGATCTGGCCTTTTTTGATCACATCGAGCACGTCGGCCTGATGCTTTGCATGGAGCAGCTGCAGGAACAGGCGCTCAAATTCAGCAACCTTGTCCTGAGGCACTTTTTCCAGAAGACCCTTGGTGCCGCAGAAAATCACTGCAACCTCGTCCTCGACTGCCACCGGATGATACTGCGGCTGTATGAGCAGACGTTCGTTCTTGCGGCCTTTGTCGATCACACGGGCGGTCACCGGATCGATGTCGCCACCGAATTTTGTGAACGACTCCAGCTCACGGAACTGTGCCTGGTCGATTTTCAGCGTACCGGCCACTTTCTTCATAGATTTGATCTGTGCGTTACCGCCGACACGCGACACAGATATACCAACGTTGATAGCCGGACGGATACCGCGGTTGAACAGTGCGGTCTCAAGGAAGATCTGGCCGTCGGTGATCGAGATCACGTTGGTCGGAATATAGGCCGATACGTCACCTGCCTGAGTTTCGATAATCGGGAGTGCGGTGAGCGAGCCGCCACCTTTTACACGGTCTTTGAGCACCTCGGGCAGGTCGTTCATCTGTGATGCCACCTCCTGATTGTCGATGATTTTCGCGGCACGTTCGAGCAGACGCGAATGCAGGTAGAAGATATCGCCGGGATATGCCTCGCGTCCCGACGGACGCTTGAGGATAAGTGAGATCTCACGGTAAGCAACGGCCTGTTTCGACAGGTCGTCGTAGATGATGAGGGCGTCGCGGCCTGTGTCACGTATATACTCGCCGATGGCAACTCCGGCAAAAGGAGCGTAGTAGCGCATCGATGCCGAGTCGGATGCTGTGGCTGCGACAACCACTGTGTAGTCGAGCGCGCCATGCTGGCGGAGTGTCTCGACAATAGCTGCTACCGACGAAGCTTTCTGACCGATGGCCACATAGATGCAGTACACCGGTTTGCCTTCGTCGAAGTTCTTGCGCTGATTGATGATAGTGTCGATGGCGATGGCGGTCTTGCCGATCTGACGGTCACCGATGATCAGCTCGCGCTGTCCACGGCCGATGGGCACCATCGAGTCGACAGCCTTGATGCCTGTCTGCAGCGGCTGGTTCACCGGCTGACGGTAGATGACACCCGGAGCCTTGCGCTCGAGAGGCATGCGGAGAAGTTCGCCCTGTATCGGGCCGCGTCCGTCAATCGGATTGCCGAGCACGTTGATCACACGACCCATCAGGCCGTCGCCAACGGGGATTGAGGCAATCTGTCCGGTGCGCTTCACCGTCATGTTCTCTGTGATCTTGTCGACATTGTCAAAAAGGATCACACCTACATTGCTTTCCTCGAGGTTGAGGGCCACGCCGGTCACGCCGTTCTCGAACTCCACGAGTTCGTTGGCGCGGACGTTGTCGAGACCGTAGACATGGGCCACGCCGTCGCCCACTTCCAGAACGACGCCTGTTTCTTCAAACGAAACCTTTGAGTTGACGTTCTCGAGTTGCTGTTTTAGGACTTCTGATATCTCGCTTGGATTGATCATTGCTGTGATGGTGGTGGTCCCCCCTGTTTAAGAGGAGATGAAGGGTGAGATTAGTTTGTGATAAGTTTTAGACGCAGTTGCTTGAGCTCGTTGGCAACCGAGGCATCGAGGCGTTCGTTGTTTATCGCTACAGTGAATCCGCCGATAAGCTCGGGGTCTGTCTGCGCGACATATTCCATCGAGCCTCCGTCGAGATGTTTCATCACGAGGTCTTTTAGCCGTTGTTCCTCGGCTTGTGCCAATGGTTGAGCCGATGTGACCGTCACACGGTAGATGTGGTTGGCCTCACGGTATATGTCGCGGTAGGCGATGGCGATGTCGCGCACATGGCCGATGCGGTTGTTTTGTTCGAGCAGCTTCAGGAAGTCGGCAAAAACATTGTCGTCTTTGCCGGCCCCTGCGGCTGTGGTGAGCAACTCGGTCTTGTCGGCCGCTGTCACGAACGGGTTTATGACGGCCTCCTGTAGCCGGGGCTGAGCCATGAAAGCTTTAGCGAGGTTTCCGGTCAGCTCATACAGGCGTTTGTCTTCGCCCTTTTCGATGGCGAACTTGTAGAGCGCCTTTGCATATCGGCGGGGGATAAGTCCTTGATCCATTTGTCAGCGGTTAATAAGAGAGTTGTGAATAACGTTGTGTCAGTTCTGTTTTTCCATTTCGTCGAGCAGTGAGTCGACAAGCTTGGCCTGTGCTTTTTGGTCTGTCATCTGGCCGCGAACCACCTTTCCGGCGATCTCCAACGCGAATGTCGAGACTTCGTTGCGGAATTGCAGCTCGGCTTGCTTGCGTTCCTGTTCGATCGACACCTTGGCGGCGTCCATGACTTTACGCGCTTCCTGTTGTGCGGCGTCGCGTGCCTCTTCGATGATCTGGGTCTTCATCTTGTCGGCTTCGCGAAGAGAGTCGGCCTGCTGGCGACGTGCCTCCTCGAGAATCTTAGCTGCCTCATCGCGTGCGTTGTCAAGCTGCTGCTTGGCACTTTGGGCATACTCCACGCCCTTGTCGATGAGATCGGCTCTGCTCGACACTCCTTTCAAAATCGCCGGCCATCCCCATTTCCAGAGAATGACGAACAGGACGACGAAGGAGACGAACATCCAGAACACCAGGCCAAAGTCAGGCTTGAACAGTTCCATGTGCTGTCAGAAGCTATTAATTGAGGAACATTGTCAGAACGCAGACGATAACTGCGAACAGTGCCACACCCTCGACGAGAGCGGCGATCACAATCATGTTTGAACGGATGTCGCCTGCCGATTCGGGCTGACGTGCGATGGCCTCCATTGCAGAAGAACCGATTTTACCGATACCGAAACCTGCGCCGATTGCAGCGATAGCTGCGCCTACTGATGCACCGATTGCTACGAGGCCTTCAACGGCTGCCATAATCATTGCTAACATAATGATGTAGAATTAAAGGGGTGTTGATGTAATATTGAATTGATTTATTTTTCCTGTTTATCTGAGGTCTCATGCCTCGATATCTGCATGAGCGCCTTTTTCGTGGTGACCTTCCTCCTGCGCCAGGGCAATGAAGATTGTCGAGAGCATTGTGAACACATATGCCTGAATGAAGCTCACAAGCACATCGATCAGCAGCATGAACACCGAGAACAGCACTGATACAATCACTGTTGCTCCGCCGACAGCTGCTCCGCCGATTGCTGCGAATATGAATATCAGCAGCGTGAGCACCAGCACGATCATGTGGCCGCCCATCATGTTGGCGAAAAGACGAACCGTCAGTGCAGCCGGTTTTGTAAAGATGCCGAAGATCTCGATCACCTGCATGATCGGCAGCGGGCATTTGAGCCAGATGGGCACGTCCGGCCAAAGGATTTCTTTCCAGTAGTGCTTTGTGGCAAAGAGATTGGTGAAGATGAATGTGCAGATGGCAAGAGTCATCGTCACTGCGATATTGCCGGTGAGGTTGGCACCGCCGGGGAACACAACTATCAGACCGAGTATGTTCATCACGAAGATAAACACAAACACAGTCAGCAGATATGGTGCGAATTTCGCAGCCTTGACACCAAGCGTAGGCTTGATCACGCCGTCATAGATGAATGACACAAGCGATTCTACTGCGCCGGTGAACTTGCGTGGTGCCTTGTGCCCGTTCTCCTTTTTGTGGAATGCGGCCAGACCGAGTATCAGCCATAGGCACACGAACACTGAAATGAACACCGCAAACACATTCTTGGTGATGGACAGATCGGTCGGACGGTGTTCCTCACCGTTGATTATCTCCACGACCTTGCCCTTGTAGTCACTATCCTCTCCGGCTATGCGGTAAGATGTGCCGTCGGGATGATTGTAGGTCGCACCGTGCTCGACGTTGGCCGATGAGAACACATGGAGACCTTTTGATCCCCACACGATCACAGGCAGAGGTATTCTCACATGATGGTTAAACGGCACTTCCCAGCCGTAGGCGTCGCCAAGGTGGTCGAAAATGATCTCCTTGGGATCAATGCTTTTGTCTTCCCCGGCGTTGGCAGCCTCTTCCGAGGCCATGGCCGGACACACCGCGAATGATATCGCTATGAGCGAAAGCATCAGGCGCTGGAAAATGTTCATGGCATGTTTCATGTTCAATAGATGCATACGGCTACCGTATCATTGTCCACATCGACGATTCCACCTGTCACGTCAACGGCATGCTCCGATCCGTCGGGAGACGTGTAGCCCACTTTGCCGGGCACAAGCGTCGAGACGAGCGCGGCATGGTGGGGGAGCACCGTGAAATTACCCTTTGCTCCGGGCAGGTGGACGATTTTCACCTCACCTTCGAAGATGATGTCTTCGGCCGAGATTATTTTGAGTGTCATCGTGGGTTATGTGGGATTTTGCGTTTTTGATTTATCTGATGGATAGGCAGTCTTAGCCCTGCACTTCGGCAAGAAGTCGCTTGCCCTTCTCGATAGCTTCGTCGATCGTGCCGACGTTGAGGAATGCCTGTTCGGGATATTCGTCCATCTCGCCCGACAAAATCATCTTGAAGCCGCGGATAGTCTCATTGAGCGGAACCATCACGCCCGGCAGACCAGTGAACTGCTCGGCAACGTGGAAAGGCTGTGAAAGGAAGCGCTGGGCACGGCGTGCTCGCGAAACCACAAGCTTGTCTTCGTCCGAAAGCTCATCGACACCAAGGATCGCGATGA
>CANOUR010000077.1 GCA_947570265.1 uncultured Bacteroidales bacterium
TCGACCCAATGATTAAGAGTCATTTGCTCTACCAACTGAGCTACGGAGTCATGTGCATTTCAGAAATGCGATGCAAAGGTAGGCGTTGTTTTTTACATGTGCAAATTTTTGCCGAATATTTTTTGAATAATTTTTGTCATGAGGCAGAGGTCGCGGCAGTGAGGGCTTGCTCGCACGCAACAGTGAGCGCTGCGGCTACTTCTGGGCTGAGATCTGTTCCAAGGCGTGTGTAGCGCCGCACACTGCACACGATTAGTTCTACGTCAGGGCAGAATCCTGTGAGCTGCATGGCTTCGAGTGTATCTTTCAGCCCGATTTCGTGGGCTGTGACAAGCGGAGGGAACTGGCCGTAGTTTGGCCGCAGCCGGCGCACGGTTCCCGGAGGATATTGGTCAAGGCTTGCGTCGATGACAATGACTCTCTTGTAATTCCGGAGATTGCCCATGAGATGTAATCCGGCTGTACCGCCGTCGAGCAGATCGATCCCCGCGGGCACATCCATCCGTGAAAGTTTCTGTATGGCATGTATGCCGAAGCCTTCATCCTGCAGCACAAGGTTGCCGATGCCTAAAATGAGTGTGTGGGCTGTCTGGCTCTCAGTGTTATTCGTGTGGTTCATCGCAAGGGTCAGAGTCGTCAGGTCGGTTGCGTTTGATTTTCTTCTCATAGTCGTCCATCACATCGGCGCGTATGAACTTCCATCCGCCGATCATGGATGATGCGATGCCGTTGCGCTCGATATAGTCGTGATAGAAGACCAGATAGACATGGATGATCATGAATAGGATGAATGCCCACATGAGAATATGATGTATCTGACGGACGATGAAGAATCCGCCTAAATGTTGTAATCCCCATGTTGTCACAGGTTCCATGATGTTGTTGGTAGTGACGAACATCATCATGAAGCCGGTGGTTGCCTGGATGATTGATAGGATAAACAACCCGAGGTAGGTAGTTGCGGCAAGTGAGTTGTGTCCGATATCATAGACAGGTTTGTCGGTGAGCAGGAGAATGTCGACACGCAAGGTCTTGAAAATGCTGCGCCATTGTGCCCGCGTGAGAGGCACGAAGTTGTTCCACCGGGCGAAGCGGTTGCCCGCGAAAGCCCAGTAGAGACGGAATAGCAAATTGACCACAAAGATCATGCCCACCGCAAGATGGGTGAGGCGCACATAGCCGAACCAATAGCTGTGGATGGCTTCGGCATTGCTCTGTATGGCGGGTGGATCACCGATGATATAGCCGGTGATGCACAGAACCACAATGGCAGCGGCGTTGATCCAATGGAAAAACCTCACTGGTAGCTGCCACACATAGACTTCGCGGAGGTTGCGTCGGCGTATCTTCATTGGTTGGCTATGTTGATGCGGTGGATGATAGTGCCGTTTTCATCGTAGAGGTGCACGGCGCATGCCATACATGGGTCAAATGAGTGAAGCGTGCGGATGATCGCGAGTGTCATCTCCGGATTGCTTTCCTCGATCCCTGCGCATGGTGTGCCGATGAGGCTTTCCTCAAAGGGCGACCGTTGTCCCTGAGGGTCACGGGGCGACCCGTTCCATGTGGTGGGGACGACCATCTGGTAGTTTACTATCTTG
This sequence comes from uncultured Bacteroidales bacterium, assembly GCA_947570265.1. Taxonomy (GTDB): domain Bacteria; phylum Bacteroidota; class Bacteroidia; order Bacteroidales; family Muribaculaceae; genus CAG-1031. The sequence continues at coordinate 1,602 of CANOUR010000077.1, forward strand.
CGGTTGTGGATATGGCAGTAATGTGCGTTTGCACCGCGCGGTGCTTCATTCAGACTGTAGCCTTTGGCGTCGGCCGGCCATGATGACGGATCCCATTTGGCTGAATTGAACATGCGCTCGTCACCTGCCTTGATGTTATCCATCAGCGAGTCGAATGCCACCTGCATGAAGTGGGCGGCGCGCGAGGCATCGACAGCACGCGCTATCATTCGTCCAGGAGTTGAAAACCATGAGTCGTACGTCAGGCCACAGTCGCGGTTGTTGAACTGATTGGCCATCTGCTGCCAGCGGCTGAGAGCCGCACCTGCGATCTCGAGCATGCCCTGATCGCCCGCGGCGCAGTTGACGGCCAGTCGGGCAAGCGGGCCCACTTCCATGGCCTTGCCGCGATAGCGGGGAGTCTTGATCCAGCTATAGGGCTGGTCCGGCCCGAGCCACTGATAGGCTTCTGTTGGCCCGGTATAGTCGAGAATGGTCTCTCCGACCGACGGGTGAAGCCCTTGGTTCTTCCCGACGGAATATTTGTACCATGAGTTGTTGACAAACTCTTGAAGCCCGTCAAGCGCCATCGGATCGAATTCCTCGACGGCATCCATCCGTCGGCCTGAGACAATGCCTCGTTTCGACAGATACGAATCAAGCTCGTTCATCTGCCCCATCGGGTAGTCGCCATAGCTGAGATAGTTCGATACACCTCCGCCTATGCTTGCCCACTCGGGATAGAACGATAGCACGGCGATGGCATCGGGCAGATAAACGCGGTTTACGAACTCGTTGATCTCGTGAATCTTCTGCTGTACAAAATTGAGCCGTTCCATGTTTATGGCATTTGGATCCTGCATATTGATGGCGCAGGCCATGCCACCGACGAGATAGTTGGGGTGAGGATTCTTGCCTCCGAAGATAGTCTGTATCTTGCACATCTCGCGCTGGAAATCGAGAGCTTGCAGATAGTGTGCGAGAGCCACCAGATTCACGGCCGGAGGAAGCTTGTAGAGTTTCGATCCCCAACACCATCTGTTGGTCGAGAAGAGATTGTTGTCTGGGTTAGCCTCGAGAAATCGTTTCACCTTACGCTGCACGTCGGCGAAGTATCCCGGTGAGTTCTCGCCCCATGGTGTGTAGGCGTCGCTCAGAGGCGATATGCTCCGTGCCACAGCCGATGCCTCGGCCGGATCGGCCTTCAGGGCGCTTACGATGTCAACCCAGTCGAGCGCCGAAAGCTGGTAGAAGTGCACCAGATGGTCGCGCGTGGTGAGTGTGCCGAGCATTATATTGCGCACCATCTGCGCATTGTGGGGAATGTCGATGCCGAATGCGTTCTCGACCGAGCGCACCGACGACAGTCCGTGCATCGAGGTGCACACGCCGCACACACGCATGACAAACGCCCACACATCGCGCGGGTCACGATCCTTGACGATGATCTCGATGCCGCGCACCATAGTGCCGGTACTGATAGCGTCGGTGATTACGCCGCCCGAGGCCACGGCCTCGACACGCAGGTGACCCTCGATGCGGGTCACGGGATCTACTACAATTTTATATTCCATCGACCTCGTCTTCTTTTACGGGAAATTCCGTGTTGTTCTCAATGAGTTTGCGCTTCTGAATATTTGTTACTACGGCATGCACCGACACTCCGGCGAGAGTGGCGACAGTTGCCGCCGCACCGATCTTGTCTGCTGTGGCTTCGATTCCGATACCGGGCACAGAGGGCAGGTGTTCGTAGAACGGCTCCTGATCGAAATATCCCGGTTCGGCGCATCCGATGCATGGATGCCCGCTCTGTATGGGATACGACACAGAATCGTTCCACTTGATGATGCCGCATGAATTGTAAGTGTTCGGGCCTTTGCATCCCATATAGTAGAGACAGTAGCCTTTTTTTGCGTTCTCATCGTCAAAACTCTGGACGAACAATCCGGCATCGAAGAATGCCCTGCGGTAGCAAGTGTCATGGATGCGGCGGGCGTAGAACATCTTGGGACGTCCCATGCCATCGAGCTCGGGTATGCGTCCGAACGTGATATAGTAGGTGATCACCCCGGCCATCACATCGGCTATCGGTGGGCATCCCTGTACATTGATGACCGGTTTGCCCGAAATGAGCTTGTGTACCGGGCGGGCTTTGGTGGGATTGGGATGTGCGCCCTGCACGCATCCCGAGCAGGCGCAGTTGCCCCATGCGATGATGGCGGCTGCCCCGCGTGCCTCTTCATCGAATATCTCACGTGCCGAACGTCCTCCGAGAGTGCAGTAGCCATATGATCCCGTCGGTATCGAACCCTCGACACACAGTATGTATTTGCCGTAGTGCTTCTTTATCGATGCCTCTTTGGTTTCTTCGGCCACACGTCCGGCGGCAGCCATCAGCAGGTCGTCGTAGTCGAGCGATAGAAGTTCGAGCAATATTTTGCCTACGAGCGGATGAGATGCCCGTATGAACGACTCGCTGCAGCATGTGCATTCCTGAAAATGCTCCCAGATCACATGTACGCGCTCTTTGGTGTCGAGTGCTTCGACAATCTGGGCTACGCCGGTCTGTCGCAGCCCCATCATAGCGCCCATGATGCCGCAGAATTTAAGAAACTGCCGGCGTGTATAGCCCTTGGCTTTGAGTTCTTCGTAGAAAGTCATGGTGTGAGAAGTTAGGAAATTAGCATATGCGGGGCAGCTGTTCGCCGCTGAGCATTTCGAGTCGTCTGCGGTTGCCTAAAGGCATGCGCACCCACACTCCCGGCCTGCGCCCTTCTGCCGTAGGGGCGACCCTGCCTATGATGGCCGCGTCAGCACCGTGGGCGCTCCGTCGTATTGCTGCGAGAGCCTTTGCGGCGTCTGCTGGGTCGACTATGATCAGCATCACTCCTTCGTTGGCCACATATAACGGGTCGAGACCCAGTAGCTCGCACGCGCTGCGCACTTCAGGCATCACTGGCACTGCCGATTCATCGATCTCGATGTCGACACCCGAAGCCTCGGCGAGCTCGTTGAGGGTTGATGATAGTCCTCCGCGTGTAGGATCACGCAGCACTCTCGGTGTGGCCACGACATCGAGCAGATTGCCTACGATGTCGCACAGCGATGCTGTGTCGCTCGTTATCGGAGAGGAAAATCGCAATCCTTCGCGCTGCGACATCACAGCCATGCCGTGACGCCCGATCGTGCCGGTGATAATCACGGTGTCGCCGGGATGTATGTTGCCCGGATCAATGTCGAGTCCATGCGGTATGTAGCCTATTCCTGATGTGTTGATATAGACGCCGTCGCATCGTCCGCGTTCGACCACCTTGGTGTCGCCGGTGACGATTTCCACCTCGGCCACGCGCGCGGCCTCAGCCATGGTTGTGGCTATCTTGCGCAGGTCATCTATCGGAAATCCTTTCTCGATGACAAACCCGCATGAAAGAAATCGAGGGGTGGCACCCGCACACAGCAGGTCGTTGACCGTGCCGTTGACAGCGAGATCCCCTATGTTGCCTCCGGGAAAGAATATCGGCGACACCACAAATGTGTCGGTGGTGAATGCCGTCCGGCAGTCGGTGGTTGGCAGTGTGGCTGCATCGTGGCGGCGGTTGAGATAGTCATTGGAAAATGCAGGAGCGAAGATTTCGCCGATGAGCGACGCTGTCATGCTGCCACCACCGCCATGTGCCATACACACGGTTGTGGTGATGCGGTCGGGAAGCGGACAGTGTGGAGTCATATTGCAGTGTAGATGAAAGCGTGAAAAGATTATGACAAATAACGGTAATGTGCGGCGCAGACACCCTCGGACGATACCATCGGTGCTCCGACCGGACATGCCGGAGTGCACTTCTTTCCGAAGTGAGGACAGTCGGCAGGTCGTCGCAGCCCTTTCATGATCAGATGGGCAATGCAACTGTCTGGATAGTCTCGGTTTGTGACGCTCACATGTTCTCTGTCAGAAACAAAACGCCGACGCGCGTCGAACTGTTCAAACTCAGGGCGGAGTTTCATACCGCTGAGAGGCATAATGCCCATGCCTCGCCATGATGTATCGGACAGATGAAACACTCGGCCGACAGCTGCGCGCGCATTTGCCGCTCCTGCTTCGCCGACAGCACGCCCATAGGCATTGGATAGCCCCGATCGGCCATTCTCGAGCATCGTGACCGCACGCAATATGCCGAGCAGCATATCGACCGGTTCAAAGCCGGTCACAACTATCGGCATGTCGAGGTCAGAAGCAAGTTGCCTGTAAGGGTCAAGTCCGGTTACGGCGCAGACGTGTCCCGCAGCAAGCAGAGCGTCTATGCGGCAATCGGGATCGGATTTGATCGCGCTGACGGCGGCGGGAACGGTGAATAGCGATGTTAGTATCGAAAGATTGCTGATATGTCGCTCTCGGGCTTTCTCGGCCATCAGGGCATATACAGGAGTCGTGGTCTCGAAGCCTATGGCGAAGAAGATCACCTGTCGGTCTGGGTTCTCGACGGCGATGTCCAATGTGTCGAGGGGTGAATAGAGCAGTCTGACATCGGCACCGGCAGTTTTAGCACGCAGTAGAGAGCCGTCGGTGCCCGGCACACGCAGCATATCGCCGAACGAGCAGAATATCACATCAGGACGCATAGCCAACCCTATGGCATCGTCAATCGTCTCGGCAGGAGTGACACACACGGGGCATCCCGGCCCATGTATCATATTGAGGCCATCGGGCAGAAGCTCTTCGAGACGATAGCGTGCCAGAGTCCACGTCTGGCCACCGCATACCTCCATGATATTCCACGGACGTGTGACGGTGGCAGCTATCCTGTCGAGTAACTTGCGCATTATCTGTGGATCGCGCCAAGGGGTAGGATCGCATGGATTCATGACCGGTTGAAATTTTGATCGCGCAAATCGGTCATCAAATTGAGATCGCGCAGCGTTGCCTCGGCTTCACTGCTGTCCATTACAGAGATTGCGATTCCGGCGTGGGCTATGATATAATCGCCTGGCCTGGCATCGACAGTGTCGACGCACACACGACGGCGCACGCCAAGAAAGTCAGTCTCGGCCATTCTGAAAAGGCCGTCGTCGTCGATGGTGATGATTTTCCCGGGAACTGCAAGGCACATAATGTAATCAGTATAGTAGAAAGCGATGATCCGGTGACATTTGGTCTGATCAGTCACTTTTTGTAATAACAATCAAAACTGTCAAAAGTTTGGAAGATAGTGTGCCTGTCCTCATTCAATATAAATCACATTAAAGTCATTGCTTTTGATTTTAATATGGAAACATGTATTTTCTGTTGAAATAGTTCTGAAATTGAAATGTATTTGAAAAATATTATATTTTTGTATGATTGAGATATTTGCTCATGAATTTTAAACCATTTTATAACATTGACATATGAGGGTGCTTTTTTCGATATGGTTGCTGGCTGTTTCACAGATGCTTTATGCCGATGGAAATACGGTGGTGAAACGCTCGGTAAACGCATTTGTTGATGGGACTGTCTGGGAGGTATGTGACGGCAACCTTACATGCTACTACATATTAAGCGGAGTCCATGAGATAGATGGCCGGGAATGTCTTGGTTTGTATGTTCAGAAAACCCGGATGGAACCGCTTCCGGAAACCCCTGACTTCTATGTCTTCACGGAAGGTGATAAAGTTTATTTCCGGGTTGACAGTATCTGTAGAGAGCCCACGGACAAAAATTGGGTGCTGATTTTTGATTTTGGTCTCGAACCGGGAGAACAGTGTGAGGTAGGTGTGATTGACCTATACAATCGACGGATCGACACTACTGTGAAAGGTTGGTGTGTGTGCCGCTATATCTCGGATCGGTTTAACAGCTATCCTTGCTCATACATAGAGTTTGATGGAGCTCCGCCGGCATGCTGGCTAACCGGTATTGGCTCGGCAATATCGCCGGTTAACAACTGCTATGTTATTTTGGGTGGGCCTGCCCCTGAGTTACGCAGCGTGGAAGTGATGGGTGAGCAGGTCATACAC
>CANOUR010000078.1 GCA_947570265.1 uncultured Bacteroidales bacterium
ATGATTAAAAATCCAAATGACAATCATTCTCAAATCCTGCGATAAATAAATTTAATCAGGTTCTAAGAACACCTCATGGCCAAAAGCAAAACAATGCGTTGGTTTGTTATAGTAAAAGTGTGTTAAATGCCACTTATGACCAATGAACCTACGCAACGAATTCAAACAGCTTTGGCGCGAGAGTTTCGACGATACCCAAGAGTTTGTCGAGATGTTTTTCTCGCGCGTATATAACGATGACGATGTGATCACCCTGTCGCACGACGGGAGCATCATATCGGCTCTGCTTCTACAGCGCTACAACATTTCATTTCACGGCACAGACAGTCCGATGGCTTATATCTGCGGAGCTGCCACGCGAAGGGCACAGCGGGGCCGCGGATATATGTCGAGTCTGATACGCGCCGCACTCTACGAGTCGTACAAGCGAGGCGATACGTTCTGCGCCTTGATTCCCGCCCACTCGTGGCTTTATCCGTTTTATTCACGGTTTGGATTCACGAAGACATTTCTGGTCAATGCGGATCACTACACTGCCTTGCATCCGTTTGCCACGGAAGGAGACTATCACAGTGTGGCCAATGTCTATGACGAGCGAGTGTATGATGCATTCCAGCGATTTGAGCGGATGTCGGCGTGCCGGGTGCTTCACTCGCGGCGCGATTTTCTCAACATACTTGACGACAACAATCTGAGTGGAGGATCTGTAGCGGTGATGGCCGACGGAGGTCTTGACGGGCACATCGTGTCGATGGCATTTGCCGTGCCTGACGGCGACACCATACGCATCACCGATGTGATGGGAGAATCGGATGACGCCTGCACCGCCGCGTTGAGACAGGTAAGGTCGGCATTCGCCGACATGCCGTTTGATGTAGCTGCGTTGCCAACCGACACGCAATCCTCGCGCAGACGCTCGTTGTCGCCTCGCGGGATGATGAGAATAGTCAATGTCGAGGCGTGTCTGAGGTGCATCGCCGCATCGCACCCGGAGTGGTCGTCGACCATACGTGTAAGAGACCTGATAATCAGGGAGAACAACCACACGTATATAGTGAAAGGAGGCGATGTAGACACAAACGACCAGCAGAAAAAGATGCCTGATATGGATGTCGATGTGTCGACACTGACTGACATTGCATTCAGTTCGCCAAAAATCGGAGAGATCATGCGCATTCCGTCGGTGCGTCCGGAGATGACACTGATGCTCGACTGACGACCTGTCGGCGCTGAGCTGCATTTGGCTATCTCGCGATTAATCCGTAAATTTGCATGATAAGTTCATATTGTATCACGCAATGAAGAGAATCGCAGTTGTAGGGTCGACCGGCTCAATCGGTACGCAAACCCTCGACATCATAGCCCACAATCCAGACCGTTTCCGGGCTACTGTGCTCACCGCCGGACGAAACGTCGACCTGCTCATAAAGCAAGCCATACACTTTCGTCCGAATCTTGCGGTGATCGACGATGCCGGGGCATATCCGCGCCTCAAGGAGGCTCTGACTCCTCTGGGGATAGCCACCGCTTGCGGACATGAAGCGCTTGCGGATGCGATGGAACGTGAGGACGTAGACACAGTGGTGACCGCCACCGTGGGCTACAGCGGGCTTGAGCCTACGATACGCGCCATACGCGCCGGCAAGGATATAGCTCTTGCGAACAAAGAGACGCTGGTGGTGGCCGGCATGCTGATAACGGCGTTGCTTAAAGAGTCGGGCTCGAGGATCTATCCGGTTGATTCGGAGCATTCGGCTATATATCAGTGTCTGGCCGGTGAAGACCGGTCGACTGTGGAACGGCTTATAATCACGGCATCGGGTGGACCGTTTCTGAACATGCCTGCCTCGGGGCTCGAGCATGTGACGGCATCACAGGCGCTGAAGCATCCGAACTGGCGCATGGGAGCCAAAATCACCATAGACAGTGCGACGATGCTCAACAAGGCGTTTGAGATCATCGAAGCCCGGTGGCTATTTGACATTGATGCGGAACATATATCGGCACTGGTGCATCCACAGTCGATAGTTCATTCGATGGTGGAATTCAAAGATGGTGCGATAAAAGCGCAACTGGGCACTCCGGACATGCATCTGCCCATACGCTATGCCCTTGGCGAAGGGAGCAGACTGACGTCGCAGCGTCCGCCCCTGACATTGGCGCAGATGTCGAATCTGACGTTCTCAGAGCCTGACACGAACCGTTTTCCATGTCTGACACTTGCCCACACGGCACTACGTCGCGGAGGCAACTCGGCATGCGTGATCAACGCAGCCAACGAGATAGCCAATGAGGCGTTCCGCAACGGACAGATAGGGTTTAACGACATCTACAGGATAATCACAAAGACGTTGTCGAGGGTAAGTTTCATACAGCAGCCTTCGTATGCCGATCTGGTTGACTCAAACGCCGATGCCCGTGCCTATGCACTGGAGGAATCTCACTCTTAATGCGATTTAAATCCATACACATTTCTAAGCAATGGAATCGTTTTTGATCAAAGCCCTTCAACTGATATTGGCTCTTGCTTTTCTGGTCATAATCCACGAACTGGGTCATTACACATTCGCCCGGATATTCGGGATCAGGATCGAGAAGTTCTATATGTTTTTCAATCCATGGTTTTCGATAGCCAAATGGAAGCCTAAACCGAAACCCCGCAAGAACGGCAGTGAGCGTGCGTCGTGGCGCGACACCGAATACGGCATAGGATGGGTGCCTCTTGGCGGATATGTGAAAATCGCCGGCATGATCGACGAGTCGATGGACACAGAGCAGATGAAACAGGAGCCTCAGCCATGGGAGTTCCGCACGAAGCCGGCATGGCAGCGGTTGCTGGTGATGCTCGGTGGCGTGCTGTTTAATTTCATACTCGCGATATTGATATACGCGGGTATAGCACTGTGCTGGGGGGATCGTTACATACCGCTCGAAAATGCCCGCGAGGGATTTGATTTTGTGCCTGCGGCTCAGAAAGCCGGATTCAGGAACGGTGACATACCGCTTTTTGCCGATGGCGAGAAGATCGATGCCTCACAGGCAGATTTTCAGTTGAAGATGATAGAGGCAGACACGGTGAAGGTGCTGAGAAACGGCACAGACACTGTTGGAGTGGCAATACCGGAAGACTTTTTGTTCAGGCTAAACGATGATAAGGGATTCATGGCCTATAGAGTGCCTGTGGTGATTGACAGGATTGTCAACGGCGAGGCGGCGGCAGCTGCCGGCATGCTTGCGGGAGACCGTATAATCGCAGTCGACACCGTTGCCACACCAACGTACACGGAACTGACTCCGGCACTTGAATCGTATGCGGGAAAGAGGGTAGACATAGGCATAATACGCAGCGGCGACACAATCACCGTGGCAGCTACGCCCAATGAGTTTGGAAAACTCGGATTTCAGCTGCGCCCGATAACCGACATATATGATGCTGTGACTGTCAATTACAGTATTCTTGAGTCGATACCGAAAGGATGGGAGCTCGGGACGGGAATGCTAACGAACTATGTTGGATCGATGAGCCATGTGTTCACGAAAGAGGGTGCGCAGTCGATCGGTGGTTTCGGAGCTATCGGCGACATGTTTCCGTCGCGATGGAACTGGTATTCGTTCTGGCAGATCACGGCATTTCTGTCGGTTGCCCTGGCATTCATGAATATAATACCCATTCCGGGTCTTGACGGCGGCCACGTGATGTTCCTGCTGTGGGAGGTGGTGACCCGTCGCAAACCTTCGGAGAAAGTGCTGATCGCGGCACAGTATGTCGGCATGGCATTTTTGCTGCTGCTGCTGATCTATGCCAACGGCAACGATCTGTTGCGCGCGTTCCGTTAATCGAAAAAAGTATATACATCCTACTTGACAAAATCAATGAGCTATCCAATAATCACCCTCAGGCGCGGCAAGGAAGAGTCGCTGCTGCGCTTTCATCCGTGGGTTTTCTCAGGTGCCATAGCCACATTGCCCGATGGCATTGAGGAAGGTGACACCGTGGAAGTGCGTGCATATGACGGCGCACCGATGGGTATAGGCCACTATCAGATAGGCAGCATAGCCGTGCGCATGCTCACAAATGAGGCAGAGAGAGCTATCGATGAAAGATTCTATACAGACCGTCTGAGCGACGCTCTGCGGCTGAGAAAGGCGCTGGGACTGATAAGAGCCGACAATTCGGCCTATCGTCTGGTGCACGGTGAAGGAGACTTTCTGCCCGGACTGATAGTGGATGTGTATGGTCACACAGCCGTGATGCAGGCACACAGCCCCGGCATGCATTTCGCACGCGACATCATAGCCAAGGCGCTTGTGGCACTGCCGGAAGCCGGAATAGAGAATGTGTACTATAAATCGGAGACCACCCTACCCTACAAGGCTCAGCTCGATCCGCAGAATGACTATATCATAGGATCGTGCAAGTCGGATGTGGCGGAGGAAAACGGGCTGAAATTCCATGTTGACTGGCTCAAGGGACAGAAGACAGGCTTTTTCATCGACCAACGTGACAACCGGGCATTGCTTCAGCAATACAGCCGGGGAAGAAATGTGCTGAATATGTTCTGCTACACCGGCGGATTTTCGGTATATGCCATACGCGGCGGTGCATCGCGTGTGGTGTCGGTGGATTCATCGGCAAAGGCAATTGCTTTGACAGATGCGAATGTCAGTCTGAACTTCCCTGACAATGCCGCCGGAATCCACTCGTCGAAGGCTGTGGATGCATTCAAGTATCTGGGAGAGATGAACCGAGGAGAGTTTGACCTGATAGTACTTGATCCGCCGGCGTTTGCCAAACACCGCGGTGCGATACGAAACGCGCTACGCGGCTATCAGCGTCTGAACGCACTGGGAATCGACAAGGTGGCTCGTGGCGGAATAATCTTCACATTCTCATGCTCACAGGCTATAAGCCGCGAGCAATTCAGGCTGGCAGTATTCTCGGCGGCGGCGCAGACCGGCCGTAGGGTGCGCATACTCCACCAACTGACACAGCCGGCTGACCATCCGGTGAACATATATCACCCCGAGGGGGAATACCTAAAGGGTCTGATACTGTATGTTGAATAAGATTTGAACAGCAACTTAAGTAACATAATAACCAATCATATATGTCAATCAAACGATTCATGACCTCCGTAGCCATCACGGCGATCGCCGGCAATCAACTCGCAGGTGCTGCCGCACCAGAGCCATTTCCCTATATCGCTGACCGCTTCGCGGATATCGAAGTGCTGCGCTATCCGGTGCCCGACTATGAGAATCTGACGCCAAAACAGCGTCTGTTAGTGTATTATCTCACCGAAGCCGCTCTGTCGGGACGCGACATACTCTGGGATCAGAACAACCGCCACAATCTGGCGATACGCCGACTGCTCGAAGGAATCTACACCAATTACAAGGGTGACCGCAACGACAAACAGTTTAAGGCTTTCCACAAATATCTGAAGCAGGTGTGGTTTGCCAACGGTATCCATCATCATTACTCGATGGATAAGTTCGTGCCGGAATTCAGCCGCGAATTTTTTGACGCACAGGTTGCCGCGCTGCCCGAATGCTGCCGTCCGGCTGACATTGCCACACTGACAGAGGTGATTTTCAATCCGTCGCTGATGGCCAAGCGTGTGAATCAGGCTGAGGGTGTCGATCTGATAGCGACGTCGGCCAACAACCTCTATGGCGAGGGGGTGACCCAGGCCGAGGTCGAGTCGTATTTCAACGCCATAAAGGACACTACGGATGTAGCTCCGATAAGCTATGGTCTGAACACCAGAATAGCAAAGAAGGATGGAAAGATCGTCGAGCAGCCATATAAAGTAGGCGGGCTGTATGATCCGGCCATACGCCGCATTGTAGACAATCTGACGAAAGCGCGGGCGTACGCCGAGAACGAGCGTCAGGGAGCTGTGATCGACAAGCTGATTGAATTTTACCGCACCGGCGATCTGAAAGATTTCGATGAGTATTCGATATTATGGGTGGGCGACACTGGATCGCGTGTGGATTTCGTGAACGGATTTATCGAAAGCTACGGCGACCCGCTGGGTATGACCGGCTCGTGGGAGTCGATTGTCAACTTCAAGGATCTTGGAGCAAGCCACCGCACAGAGATCGTCAGTGAAAACGCGCAGTGGTTTGAGGATCATTCACCTGTAGATCCGCGTTTCCGTAAGCCACATGTGAAGGGTGTGACGGCGAAGGTGATCACCGCAGCCATTCTTGCCGGCGACGCCTATCCGGCAACCCCAATAGGCATCAATCTGCCGAACGCAAGCTGGATCCGTGCGGCTCACGGTTCGAAATCGGTCACGATCGAGAATATCACTCGTGCATATGACGAGGCGGCTCACGGCAATGGATTCAACGAGGAGTTCGTTCCTGATCCGGAAATGCGCCGCATGATGGATAAGTATCTTTTCGATACAGACAATCTGCACACTGACCTCCATGAGTGTCTCGGACATGCCTCGGGACAACTTCTGCCCGGTGTGGATCCCGATGCACTGAAAGCTCATGGATCGACACTTGAGGAAGCCAGAGCCGACTTGTTTGCACTGTATTATCTGGGCGATCCTAAAATGATCGAGCTTGGTCTGCTCGACAATCCTGATGCCTACAAGGCACAGTATTACAAGCAGATGCTCAATGGCATGATGACGCAGCTGATGCGCATCGAACCGGGCAAGGATGTAGAGGAAGCTCATATGCGCAACCGCAAGCTCATAGCGGAATGGTGTATGGACAAGGGTCGCAAGGACAATGTGATGGAACTCGTAAACGTCGACGGGAAGACAGTTCTGAAGATCAATGACTATGAGAAGCTGCGCGGTCTTTTCGGTGATCTTCTGGCAGAGATTCAACGAATAAAGAGCGAGGGGGACTATGAGGCCGGCCGCAATCTTGTCGAGACTTATGCCGTGAAGGTTGATCCACGTCTGCACAAGGAGGTGCTCGACCGTTACGCACATCTGAACATAGCCCCTTACAAGGGATTTGTGAATCCGGCATATAAGCTGGTGACTGATGCAGACGGCAAGCCGGTTGACGCACAGGTCACATATGGCGAGGACTATACCGATCAGATGCTTCGCTATGGCCGCGAATACTCTACTCTTCCAACCGCTGAATGCTGCAAGACGAAATGAAACGTATAGTTATCTCACTGGTTGCCGCGTTTATGTGCGCGGCAACCGGTTTCGCCCAATTCCGATATGGTCCTGTCGCCGGAGTGGATGTATCGACCCTGGAGTTCAAGCAGGATCTATTTACTGTTGACCAGAGCGTTGCGGGTTCGGCAGGTATCATGGCCGAGATGATGTTTCCCGGCATAGGATTCGGTTTCAACTTCGGTGCTCTGTATGAGCAGCGCGGTGCCACATTGAATCTCGGCGAACGCAAGATTTGGTCATCTCAAGGTTATGGCCGTGAGCGCTCGCGGCTGCAT
>CANOUR010000079.1 GCA_947570265.1 uncultured Bacteroidales bacterium
TACAGCGAATGCACCGGTTGCGATACCGAAGGCGGTGTTGATAAGAGCCTCAGAGATACCGGTCGAAAGTTCGGTCGAGTCGGGAGCACCTGACTGAGCAAGAGCCTGGAACGACTTGATCATACCGATCACAGTACCGAGAAGACCGACGAGAGTACCGAGGGTTGTGAGGGTAGCCACGATCGGGAGGTTCTGCTGGAGGGCAGGCATTTCGAGAGCGGTAGCCTCTTCAACCTCTTTCTGGAGGTTAGCGACCTTCTGCTCTTTTGTGAGGGTGGTGTTGCGATCCATTTCCTCGTAGCGGACGAGAGCGGCAGCAACAACAGCGGCCACGCTGCCTTTCTGCTTTTTGCAGAGAGCCTGAGCACCGGCGATGTCGTTCTTCTTGAGGCAATCCTTTACGTTAGCGACAAACTTGGTGATGTTGCCTTTGCCCTTGGCGCTCGAGAGAGCGATCCAGCGCTCTACAGAGAGGACGATCACAGTGAGAAGGAGAGTCTGAAGAATAGGCACGATAAAGCCACCTTTGTAGACGGTGCCCCAGAGGTCGATGGGATGTCCTTCCTCGAAGTGCATGTCGTGTCCGAACCAGAAGACGAAGAGCAGAACAGCTACGATAAAGCAGGCGATGATTACAAGAAACGCGTTCTTGATGCCTTTTACGTTAGAGCCTTCGTTTTTAGAGGGCTTTGCGGCACCGGGCCGGGTTGCATTGGGCTTTTGAGCTTCCATAACGTTTTTTTGAAATTTACTTTTTTTGTGATATTTGGTTGAAGTATTTATTCAGGCGTAGGTATGATATAGTGTCAAGCGCCACGGCGAGCCACTGCCGGCGTGCCGGCCTCATATGCTGTAGGGTTGGTTTCTTGTAATGTCAACGGTATAAGTTTTTACGGTATCAGGCACCGTTATGTTTCAACAATAACGGCGCAAGCATCAGATTTATTCTAAATGCAAATGCAAAATTATCCATATATTTCAAACCGACAAAATTTTTATCTCAAAAAGTGCGGTCTGACGTCTATGAGCAGACGATAACAAAAGACATTCGCGACAATACGCATAGACAGTAACAATTTTTAAATATTTTCAGGCCGGAGACGAATATTTTGCGTAACTTTGCGGTCTCAATCTATATCTCATACCATCGCGCTTTGCAATGAGAAGACAACTGACGATAAAAAAGGGGCTTGACCTGAAGTTGCGAGGGAGCGTCGCCGACCCGACACCCATCAAAGCCGCAGCAACCCCGGCGGTGGCCATCGTGCCGGACGATTTCCCCGGCTTTCTACCCAAACCAGAAGTAAAGGCAGGCGACGCCGTTAAAGCCGGCACACCATTGTTTCGTGACAAGAATGACGGCCGAATCAAGCTTTGCAGTCCGATAAGCGGCACAGTCCGTGAGATCGTCCGTGGGGCACGCCGCCATATAGAGCGCATTGTCATCGACTCCGATGGCCGGGACGAGAAGGTCGCCCACCCCCATCCCACCAATGCCGACGAACTGCGGCTGCTGCTCATGGAGAGCGGGCTTTGGGCCATGATGCGTCAACGTCCGTTTGACATCGTACCTGCATCCGACAGCCATCCACGTGACATATTCGTCACATTGACCGACACTGCACCGCTGGCCGTGCAACCGGCTACTGTGCTCAAAGGGCGCTATGACAGCATGGCAGCCGGAGTGAAAGCGCTTGCCACACTGACACACGGGAAAGTGTATGTGGCTGTGCCGAAAGGATGCACCCTCGATTTGGAGGGAGCCGAGATGGTGGAGGTGGCCGGCCCGCATCCGGCAGGAAACGCGGGAGTGATAGCCTCGCACATACGGCCTGTGAACAAGGGTGAGACGATATGGACTCTCGACGGTGCCACATTGGCATGCATCGGCGACCTTGCCTCGGGCAAGCCTGTTGACCATAGTGTGGCCGTGGCCGTCACAGGGCCTGAGATCACAACCCCTGCAGTGGTGACAACTGTGCCCGGTGCAACGATGGAATCGCTGATCAACGGCAATCTGCGGCCTACGTCGCGTCCCTTGCGCGTCATATCGGGGAATGTACTCACGGGTGAGGATGCCGGCATAGCCGGATATTTACGATGGCCCTACAGGCAGGTGACCGTTATAGCCGACGGAAGCGATGTGGATGAATTTTTAGGATGGGCATCGCCTGCTCCGAAAATGAGTCTGAGCCGCACGTTCATCTCGTGGCTCATGCCGCGCAAGGTGTACTCGCCCGACGCGCGTATCAACGGAGGGCGCCGGCCGATGATCATGTCGGGCATATATGAGCGCATGCTGCCGATGGACATCATGCCGGAATTTCTCATAAAGGCCATGCTGTCGCACAATATCGAGCAGATGGAGGCGCTTGGGGTGTATGAGGTAGCTCCGGAGGATTTCAGTGCGGCAGAATTTGCCGATCCCTCGAAACTTGAGCTCCAGCGCATAGTGCGCGAAAGCCTCGACTATCTTCGGAAAGAGATATAAAAAACAATCGAAGTGAAAGCATTAAGAAACTATCTCAACCGCATCAAGCCTCATTTTGAGGAGGGAGGAAAGCTTCAGGCGTTCAGATCGGTATTTGACGGAATGGAGACATTTCTGTTCACACCGAGCACGGTCGCCGCTCCATCGGGGGCACAGATACACGATGCGGTCGACTCCAAACGAATAATGATCACGGTGGTGGCTGCTCTGCTGCCATGTCTGATATTCGGCATGTACAACACCGGATATCAAAACTGGCTCGCTGCGGGGGCAACTGAATTTCCGACTTTCGAGCTGCTTTTATATGGCTTTCTCGCCGTACTGCCGCGTATAGCGGTTACATATGCGGTGGGATTGGGAATAGAGTTTGTCGTTGCCCAATGGCGTCGCGAGGAGATACAGGAAGGATTTCTTGTGACAGGCATACTGATACCGATGATCTGTCCGGTAGAGACACCGCTGTGGATGCTGGCTGTAGCCACAGCCTTTGCGGTGATATTCGCGAAGGAAGTGTTCGGTGGCACGGGCTACAATGTGTTCAACGTCGCACTTGTGGCGCGCGCGTTCCTGTTTTTCAGCTATCCGGCACAGATGAGCGGCGACCGCGTGTTTGTGGCATCAGAGCCTATCCTCGGCATTGGGCATTCGGTGAACTATGCCGACGGCATATCCGGAGCCACCCCTCTGGGGCAGATAGCCACCCATACAGGCGGAGCGCTAAGACTCCAGTCGGTGGTCGGCGACGACCTGTCGTGGTGGGACGCTTTCGTCGGACTCATACCGGGATCGTTCGGTGAGACATCGACACTGTGTGTGTGCATCGGAGCGGCTATACTGTTGGTTACGGGCATCGCATCGTGGCGCATCATCGTGTCGGTGGTGGCAGGCGCTCTGCTGACAGGCTGGATCGCCAACACATTCCAGACATCGACCTATCCGGCCTCGTTTCTGAGTCCGGCTGACCAACTGCTCTACGGAGGTCTGGCATTCGCAGCCGTATTCATGGCCACCGATCCTGTGACGGCAGCGCGCACAAACGCAGGCAAGTGGATCTTCGGCTTTATCGTCGGTGCGATGGCTGTGGTGATACGCACGTATAACAACGGCTATCCTGAAGGCGCGATGCTGGCGGTGCTTCTTGGCAACGCCCTCGCTCCGTTGATCGACTACTGCGTGGTGCAGACCAACATACGCCGCCGTCAGAAACGTGCGGCATTAAGTCTGAAAGGAGGTGACCGATGAAAATCAACAAACAGGGCAACGTCTACACGATAGTCTACATCATCGTGATGGTGCTTGTAGTCGGTACGGCATTGGCCGTCACATCTCTCAGTCTAAAAGACAAGCAGCAGGCCAATGCTGACGCCGACAAGATGAGGCAGATACTTGCATCGGCACGGATCACAGCCACGGGAGGCGAAATTGCCGAGGTGTTCAGCGCTCATATCACGGCGACACCTGTCTACAACACGAATGGTGAACTGATCGGTGACGACGCATTCACGGTGGATGTGGCCAATGAATGCAAAAAGCAGGGTGATGACCGCAAGCTGCCGGTGTTTGTATGCCAGACGGAGGATGACGGTACGAAATATATACTGCCGCTCTACGGGGCAGGCCTGTGGGGCCCGATATGGGGATACATATCTTTTGACTCGGACGGGACTACGGTGTATGGCGCGTATTTCGCCCATCAGGGTGAGACACCCGGACTTGGCGCAGAGATCGAGAAGTCTAAGTTCTCAAGCCAGTTTGAAGGCAAGACGATGTTCAAGGGCGACCGTTTCATGCCAGTGACAGTTGTCAAGAAAGGACAGAAGCCTACAGGCAATGAGGATTACGTCGACGGAATATCGGGGGGCACTATCACATCGAAAGGTGTCGCCGCGATGATCGACAACTGCCTCGTTCCATATCAGGCATTTCTCAAATCATTAAGTAAAGAGCATCAATAATGGCAGAGAAAGTTTCACTTAAGAGCGTGCTGTTTAATCCGCTCTCGCGCAACAATCCGGTTGTGGTGCAGGTGCTGGGCATCTGCTCGGTGCTGGCTGTGACCGCCAAACTTGAGCCGGCGATAGTGATGGGCGTGTCGGTGGTGACTGTGCTGGCTTTTGCCAACGTGATCATATCGCTGCTGCGCAACACGATACCGGTGAATATCCGCATCATCGTGCAGCTTGTTGTAGTAGCCGGGCTTGTCGTCATCGTCGACCAGTTGCTGAAGGCATATGCCTATGATGCGTCAAAACAGCTGTCGGTGTTCATCGGACTCATCATCACCAACTGCATACTGATGGGACGTCTGGAGGCATTTGCGATGAGCAACAAACCATGGCCGGCCTTTCTTGACGGAGTGGGTAACGGACTGGGATATACGATAATCCTTGTGATTGTCGGATTCGTACGCGAGCTGTTCGGATCAGGCACACTATTAGGATATGCCGTTTTTCCGAAATGGATGTATGACGCGGGTTATGTCAACAACGGTCTGATGATACTGCCACCGATGGCTCTGATCGTGGTGGCATGCATAATCTGGGCTCAGAGGACTAAAGACAAAGATCTTTGCGAAGAATGAACATGCTGACAATGAACTGATGGAAAATCTGAATCTATTCATACGGTCGATATTTGTCGACAACATGATATTCGCCTACTTTCTGGGCATGTGCTCGTTTCTCGCGGTGTCGAAGAACGTGAAGACGGCATTGGGCTTGGGCGTGGCAGTGACGTTCATGCTTGTGATCACGCTGCCGGTCAACTATCTGTTAGAGACCTATGTGCTACGTGCAGGAGCGTTGAGATGGCTCGGTGCGGAATATGCCGACGTGGATCTGAGCTTTCTGTCGCTGATCATGTTCATCGCGGTCATAGCCTCGATGACCCAACTCGTGGAGATGGCAGTGGAGAAATTCAGTCCATCGCTATATGCGTCGCTCGGTATATTCCTGCCGTTGATAGCCGTGAACTGTGCCATATTGGGCGGCTCGCTGTTCATGCAGCAGCGCAACTTCGGAAGCGTGTGGACGGCTGCATGCGCCGGAGCCGGCTGGGGAGCGGGATGGCTTCTGGCGATAGTGGCGATAGCGGCGATACGTGAACGGCTTGCCTCGTACTCCAACATACCCCGTCCGCTGCGCGGCATAGGCATCACATTCATCATCACAGCGCTGATGGGAATAGCATTCATGAGTTTCCTCGGCATCAAGATCTGACACCATCATGATGATCAATTCGATAACAACACTGACAATACTCGCCGGGGTGGGCGTGTTTCTGCTGATAACCCTTGCGCTCGTCGCCATATTACTGACGGCAAAGAGATATCTGGTGCACTCGGGCGATGTGACCGTGACGATAAACAACGACAAGAAAGTGAGCGCCCCGTCGGGTGGCACATTGCTGTCGACAATGGCTACGTCGAACATCTTCCTGCCATCGGCCTGCGGAGGCAAAGGCAGCTGCGGGCAGTGCAAGGTACAGGTGTTTGAAGGCGGTGGCGAAATACTGCCGACCGAGAAAGTGCACTTCACACGCAGGCAGATAGCCGACCACTGGCGATTAGGCTGCCAAGTGAAGGTGAAAGAGGATATGTCGATCGGTGTGCCTGCATCAGTTCTCGACATCAAAGAGTGGGAATGCGAGGTGATCTCGAACCGCAACGTGGCGACATTTATCAAAGAATTTATCGTCGCACTCCCGCCCGGTGAACACATGGATTTCATGCCCGGATCGTATGCACAGATAAAGATTCCGCCATATGAGATGGATTATGACCGCGACATCGACAAGAGCCTGATCGGGGATGAATATCTGCCATCGTGGGAGAAATTCGGATTGTTCGGGCTAAAATGCCGTAACACCGAGACGACGGTACGCGCCTACTCCATGGCCAACTATCCGGAGGAAGGTGACAGGATAATGCTCACTGTTCGCATAGCCACACCGCCATTCAAGCCGAAACCCCAGACGGGGTTCATGGATGTGATGCCCGGCATAGCGTCGAGCTATATCTTCACGCTGAAACCGGGAGACAAGGTGGTGATGAGCGGTCCTTACGGAGATTTCCATCCTATACTCGACTCAAAGAAAGAGATGATGTGGATCGGCGGTGGAGCCGGAATGGCACCGCTACGCGCCCAAATCATGTACATGACACGCACCTTGGGCACACGTGACCGTGAGATGCACTATTTCTATGGTGCAAGAGCTTTGAACGAGGTGTTTTATCTCGATGATTTCCTGCAGCTTGAAAAGGATTTCCCGAACTTCCACTTCCATCTGGCACTTGACCGTCCTGATCCCGCAGCTGACGCAGCGGGAGTGAAATACACTCCGGGGTTTGTGCACGACGTGATATACAACACGTATCTGAAGGATCATGACTCGCCCGAGGATATAGAATACTATATGTGCGGGCCGGGGCCGATGAGCAACGCAGTGAACCACATGCTTGATTCGCTTGGTGTTGACCCTGAATCGATCCATTACGACAACTTCGGTGGATAAAAGCAAACGCCTATGAGATACGAGACAGCGGCCATGGACATGAGTTTCATGGCCGCCGCTTTTTTACAATATGTCAATGTGCTCTCGCTGCCGTTTTCGCTTTAGGCGGCGGGGGCAGCTG
>CANOUR010000080.1 GCA_947570265.1 uncultured Bacteroidales bacterium
GCTGCCCCCGCCGCCTAAAGCGAAAACGGCAGCGAGAGCACATTGACATTCTTAGACTCCGTTTAGCTTTTCGGCCAGATAGTGGCCTGTATGGCTGTGCTGGCAAGCGGCTATTTGTTCAGGTGTGCCTTCGGCCACAATCTGTCCGCCGGCATCACCGCCCTCAGGCCCGATGTCGATAACATGGTCGGCGCATTTGATCACATCGAGGTTGTGCTCGATCACTATCACGGTGTGACCCTTGTCGATCAATCTCGAGAATGAGTCAAGCAGTTTGTTGATGTCATGGAAATGTAGTCCGGTTGTAGGCTCGTCGAATATAAACATGGTGGGTTTCGCGCTTTCTCCCGCAAGATAATAGGCGAGTTTCACACGCTGATTCTCTCCGCCCGAAAGTGTCGACGAGCTTTGACCGAGTTTGATATACCCGAGTCCTACGTCGGCGAGTGGTTTCAGGCGTTTCACGATCTTTTTTTCTGTAGTACCTGCCGCTTCTGAGAAAAACTCTATAGCCTGGTCGACTGTCATGTCAAGAACGTCGGCTATAGACCGTCCGCGGTAGCGCACATCGAGCACTTCACGCTTGAACCGCAGGCCGTGACAGCTTTCGCAAGGAATTGTTATATCGGCCATGAATTGCATCTCGATCGTGATCACGCCCTCACCTTTGCACTCATCGCACCGACCTCCGTCGGCATTAAATGAGAAATAAGCAGGAGTGAACCCCATCTGCTTCGCTTCCTGACGGTCGGCGAACAGCTTGCGTATTTCATCGTAGGCTTTCAGATAAGTGGCTGGATTTGAGCGTGACGATTTGCCGATCGGATTCTGGTCAATGAACTCGATGGCCTGTATTCGGTTGAGATCACCCCTTAGTTGTCTGAATGATCCCGGAGCATCTGCCGGATCGCCTAAATGACGGACTAAAGCGCGGTATAGAATGTCGCGTACAAGAGTTGATTTACCGCTTCCGCTCACTCCGGTCACGGCTGTCATCACTCCAAGTGGAAATCTGGCGGTGATGTTCTGTAGATTGTGTTCGCGCGCACCCTCCACCTCGATATAATCGCGCCACTTGCGCCTGACTTTCGGCACCGGAATCTCAAGCACGCCGGTGAGATATTTTGCAGTGTAGCTGCGCGAGGCTTCGGGTAGGGCTTCGGGAGGGCCGGCAAACACTATCTCACCGCCGTGACGGCCGGCCTCGGGGCCTACGTCGATTATCCAGTCGGCCGCATTCATGATCTCTTCATCGTGTTCGACAATCACCACGGTGTTGCCTATGGATTGCAGTCGCCGCAGCACATGTATCAGGCGCTGTGTGTCGCGCGAGTGTAGTCCTATACTCGGTTCGTCAAGTATATAGAGAGACCCCACGAGTGCGCTGCCCAGCGATGTGGCGAGATTTATTCGTTGGCTCTCGCCGCCTGAAAGTGTTGATGAAAGACGGTCGAGTGTGAGATAGCCAAGACCTACGTCATCAAGAAACTCAAGACGGTTTCCAATTTCCGTGAGCAATCGCCGGGCTATAGCTTTGTCATGCTCGTTGAGAGTGAGCGACGAGAAAAATCCTCGGAGATCGCTCACAGGCATTCTCACAAGATCGGTTATTGTTTTTCCATCGATCTTCACATTGTCTGCTTCGGGGCGCAGCCTGCGGCCGTTGCATTCAGGGCAGGTGGTCTTGCCGCGATACCGGGCCAGCATCACGCGGTACTGTATCTTGTAGAGATTTTCCTCAACCATCTTGAAAAAACCATCGATGCCTCCGAATCCATACCCCCCATGCCATAGAAAGTCCTTTTCTTTGTCCGTCAGGTCGATATACGGACGGTGTATTGGAAATCCGGCTTTCGATGCCACCGCAATCAGATCTTGCTTCCATTGGCTCATCTTGTCACCGCGCCAACACACCACGGCATCGTCATAGACCGAAAGGGTAGGGTTGGGCACAACAAGTTTCTCATCGATGCCTACGATTTTTCCAAAACCCTCGCATCGCGGACATGCACCATAGGGATTATTGAAATTGAACAGCAGGTCTGATGGTTCGGGAAATGTGATACCGTCGGCTTCAAACCGTTTTGAAAACTCCTTGACGGTGACTTTCCCCGGCTTGTCCCATATCATGAGTGTGACCCGGTCACCTCCCTCGAAAAATGCGGTCTCTACCGAATCGGCCAATCGGCTTCTCTCATCAGCTTCATTGCTTACCGACAGACGGTCAATGAGCAGTTCGAGTCCATCAACGGTGTCAGGCATATTGCCGCGTAACTGTTCTATGGACAGAAATTCACCGGTTGCCACTCTGACAAGGCGTGCGTAGCCCTCTTTGGCATATATGTCGATCTGGGTTGCGAAATCACGGCCATCCCTGAGTATGATAGGGGCGGAGATCGCCACTCTCGTCCCCTCAGGATAGGTCATGGCCGCATTGACCACATCATCGACAGTGTGCTTTTTCACCTCGGTGCCAGACACCGGTGAATATGTGTGTCCCACACGTGCGAAGAGCAGACGCAGGTAGTCATATATCTCTGTGGATGTGCCGACCGTGCTGCGTGGGTTGCGGGTGTTTACTTTCTGTTCTATCGCTATTGCTGGTGGCAATCCTTTTATGAAATCGGCTTCAGGCTTCGCCATCTTGCCGAGAAACTGTCGGGCGTAGGCACTCAGACTCTCAACGTACCTTCGCTGTCCTTCGGCATATAGCGTGTCGAAAGCTAACGACGATTTGCCGCTGCCGCTCAACCCTGTGATAACTACCAACTTGCCACGAGGCACTTCTACGTCAACGTTGCGCAGGTTGTTCACCCGCGCCCCCTTCACGATTATATTCTCCGGTTTTGTATTGTCGTTGTTGCTCATTCGCGGTAATATATGCGTTTTACACGGGTTGCCACCGATGTAAGTATCTCGTATGGGATAGTGCCGAGTGTACCGGCCATCTCCTCTGTGGCTACATTGTTGCCGAAAATTTCCACTCGGTCACCCACACGGCATTCGGGCACATCGGTTACGTCGATCATGGCGACATCCATACATATCGTGCCGACCGTAGGACACTTGCAGCCGTTAACCTCAACCAACAGATTGCCGTAACCGAGATGGCGGTCAAATCCGTCGGCATAGCCGATCGGTATGGTCGCTATGAGTGATGTGCGGTGCAGCACGCCACGCCGGTTGTATCCTATGGTGGTGCCGGCCGGCCATTGGCGTATCGAGATTATTACAGTGTGGAGCGATGACACCCTTTCAAGCTTGCTCTCAATCTCCGGAGGCATTGTCTGTATGCCGTATAGACCGATTCCGAGGCGCACCATATCATACTGCCGTTGCGGAAAACGCACGATCCCGGCAGTGTTGAGTATGTGTCGCATGACATGGTGATGAGGAAAGCGGCTTTGGAAATATTCGCAGCATTTGTCGAAATATTCAAACTGCATTTGAGTGTAATCGTCTTCTGCCGGATCTTCTGCACAGCATAGGTGACTGAAGATCGAACGTGGTGTCACCGCGTCCTGACCATCGAGCATGTCGGCTACAGCAGGCAGTTCGTCGTAAAGGAAACCTAAACGGTGCATTCCAGTGTCGAGTTTTATATGCACAGGATAGTTTTTCACTCCGCGGTTGCGTGCCTCGGTTATTATATCGTTCAGCAATGGAAGCGAGTATATCTCGGGTTCGAGATTGTATTCAAACAGTGCACCGTAGTCGACAACCTTGGGGTTAAGCACCATTATAGGCATTGTTATACCTGCTTTGCGTAGGTCGACACCCTCATCGTGTGCCGCCACGGCAAGATATGCCGCACCCTGGCTCTGAAGAGTCTTGGCAAGTTCATAGCTGCCGGCTCCGTATCCGAATGCCTTTACCATGCACACGATGCCGGTAGATGGCTTCACAAGTGATCGGAAATAGTTGTAGTTGCGTATCATCGCATCGAGGTTCACCTCAAGCACGGTTTCGTGAAGACGGCCTTCGAGACGCTCCGTTATACGGTCAAATCCAAGCCCTGGAGCCCCTTTCACCAATATCAATTCACTGTGAAAGTCATTGGCAGTGGTGGCATTGAGAAATTCATCGGCCGATGCGTAAAAAGTTGCATTTGATCCGAAATCATTTGTATGCCCTGAAATCTCCTGACCGATACCGATCACTCTGCTGATACCCTTGTGACGCAGCAACCGGGACACATCGGCATATAGACTCGCAGCATCAAGTGTCTCGTGTGTAAGATCGCTCAGTATCACAGTCGATGTGCGGGTTTCAGTCGACCGGCGTTGCATGAAATCTATGGCAAGCTCAAGCGAGTGGAGGTCGCTCGTATAGCTGTCGCTCACGACCAGACAACCGTTTATCCCCTCTATCACCTCAAGCCGGGTGTTGACTGGTGTCAGCTTGTTTATTCGCTGCTGGATGGTATCGGCAGTGTATCCTTCCGAGAGCATCAAGGTCAGACAGGTCAAGGCGTTTTCCACGCTGTGCTCGTCCACAAATGGTATCTCTAACCGTCCATTCACGTCGGCAAATCGATATTCGATATATGTTGTGCCGTTTGAGTGTGATTCACTGACTATATACAGAGCGCTTGCCGGATCTTTACGACTCCATCCGACATGCGTGGCCCCGGTTTCGGCAAGAGCGTGCGCCACCACAGCATCATCAGCGTTATATATCACTTTTGATGCCTTAAGTGCAAGTATCGCTTTTTCCGTGGCTTTATGTTCGTGGGATGTGAAATTGCTGTCGTGTTTATCTCCGATATTGGTTATCACCACGGTCTGAGGCCGTATCATATCGGCAAGTGACTTCATCTCTCCCGGCTGCGACACTCCGGCCTCAAAAATTGCCAGCTCCGTGTGGTCATCCATCTCCCAGATGCTCAGGGGCACACCGATACGTGAATTGAAGCTGCGTGGACTGCGCGCTATACGGCAATCGTGGTGCATCAGTTCATAGAGCCACTCTTTTACGGTTGTCTTTCCTTGCGATCCGGTGATCCCGATAACCGGCACGTCGGCAAACCGTTCACGGTGGTGACGTGCGAGCTGATGAAGTGCCAATGTCGTGTCATGTACGCGAAGCACATTGGCGTCGACCGGAAATGAACGGTTGCACGATTCATCAACAACGAAATTGCGAACACCTTGCTCATACAGTTCATCGATATAACGGTGCCCGTCGCCTGTCATAGTCCGTAGCGCGAAAAACAACGAACTGGACGGCCATGTCAGAGAGCGGCTGTCAGTAAGTAGCACGCTTATGCGTGCCTGAGGCTGAGGAATAGAACCCTCGCCGGCTATGATGGTTGCAATTTCGGATATACTGTACTCCATTGGATGATAATACTGTAAACAAACATAACCCGTATTTTGTCACACGAGCCCAATCAATCGGCAAATTTACTAAAATCCATCCATTCGGCGCCCCCGCACAGATATATTAACACACGTCGATACACTTCCCTTAATGTGATGAATAGCCGAGCCTACAAGATAGGGAGTGCTGTTTCCATCACACCTGTCTTGTAGACTCTTAGGCGTTCCATTTTCTACCTTGCATTCAGCTATGATTATTCGGTGAAAATAGTAAAAACCGAGAATCATCCCAACGGGTAACTATGCGCTCGAAGCAAGTTTTCTACATAGCCGTTGGCGCAGGAAGTATATGATCGTGATTAATAATATACAAAAAAGTCCGGACGATTTATTGTCCGGACTTTTCGATAGGTTTGTCTTAACTGATGTTGTGATCAGAGATAGCGCTTGAAGTTTGCAAATTCGAGATCGCTGGCTGCGTCAGCTGCCATCTGGGGATTGAGTTTCTTCACCTGTGCAAGATTCTTGACAACGTCGGTGGCATTGTTTGTGCGTGCTGCAACGATGGCCTTGAGATAGTAGGTGTCGGCGTCAGGATTCTTTACATTGTTGAGTGTAGTGATTGCCTTGCTGTAGTCTTTGGCCAGTATCTGTGCGAGTGCGGCATTGTTGGTCTTGCTGTCGCCAAATGCACGGACTGCGTTGTTTGCATCACCCTGCTGGAGGTAGTATACACCGAGGGCTTCTCCGAGTCCATCGATTCCGGCTGCTTTGCCGAATGCAGTGTTGGCTGCTGCGGCATCGTTGTCGAGAAGTGCGATGAGACCTTGGTTCATCTTGACCTCAGGTGCGTCGGGGGCGAGAGATGCTGCACGGTCGAAGTTGGCAGCGGCGCTGTTGAAGTTTTTCTGCTGGAACTGGACAAGGCCGAGGTTGTTGAAACCGCGGAAGTCGTTGGGGTAGATGCGTGTGGCTGCTTCGTAGATCTTGACCTTGCGGGCGGGATCCTCGGTGAGAGTTGCAGCGTAGAGGAGTTCGTCGACAGTGAGTGTGGAGGGATCGGTGTCGACGGCGCGGTTGATTTCATTGTCGCTCTTGCCGATGACGTCGATAGAAGCTGTGATACGTGAGTAACGGAGCTGAGGCAGAATCTGGTCAGCGAGTTCGTCGAACACGCTTGAGAGATTGCGGATCTCCTGTTCGCGCTGTTCGGGATCTTTGTACATCGAGAGTACGCTGAGAATCAACTGTTTGTCCTGGATGTTGCTTGCGGCAACGAGCTTCTGGAAGCCTTCCCAGTCTTCGGGAGTAAACTGAGCGGTGAGTTCGCCGAATTCTGTGACTTTGTCTTTCTTGAGCTGACGTTCGAGATAGCTCTTGGTGTTGTTCTCGCGGTTTTCAGCGAGGCGTGTGTTGAAGTCGAGGCTGCCGTCAGGCGATGCATACGACTGTATGTTGAGTTCCTTGATTTCACGGAATGTGTCTTTCGAAGCATCGGCGATGGTTTGGTTGAGATCGCGCACTTCCTTTGAATCGAGTTCGCTTTGACGCAGGTTGGCCTGATTGATGAGGAAGCGTATGTCAGCCGAGTATTTCTCGTTGATGATACGCTGGAATTTGTCAGGTGTGAGAGCGGGATCTACCTCAGTGGCATCTACCATAGCAGAAGTGGCGATACAGCCGTCGGCAACCTTGACGCGGGGAAGCACATACTGCTTGCCTTTCTGATCGACTGCGAATGTGAGGTAGAGCTCACT
>CANOUR010000081.1 GCA_947570265.1 uncultured Bacteroidales bacterium
TACGCACCGGAATGGTGGTGTTGGCTTCGATGAGCTTGGTCATCACGCCGCCGAGTGTCTCGATGCCTACCGACAGGGGCACTACGTCGAGCAGAAGCACGTCTTTAACGTCGCCTGAAAGCACGCCACCCTGGATTGCAGCACCCACGGCCACGACTTCGTCGGGGTTGACGCCTTTAGAAGGTGTCTTGCCGAAGAATTTTTCTACGATGGCCTGAATTGCGGGGATACGGGTCGATCCGCCTACGAGGATCACTTCGTCAATATCCTTTGCTGTCATGCCGGCATCTTTGAGCGCCTGCTCGCAAGGCTTGACAGTTGCCTGAATGAGTTTGTCGGCAAGCTGTTCGAATTTTGCGCGTGTGAGAGTCTTGACAAGGTGTTTGGGCACACCGTTGACCGGCATGATGTAGGGGAGGTTGATCTCAGTCGATGTGGTTGACGAGAGTTCGATCTTGGCTTTTTCAGCGGCCTCTTTCAGACGCTGCAATGCCATTGGATCTTTGCGCAGATCCACGCCTTCGTCTTTGAGGAATTCTTCGGCGAGCCAATCGATGATCACGTGGTCGAAGTCGTCGCCGCCAAGGTGGGTGTCGCCGTTGGTCGACTTCACCTCAAACACGCCGTCGCCAAGTTCGAGGATGGAGATATCGAATGTGCCGCCGCCGAGGTCGAACACTGCGATCTTCTGATCTTTGTTGGATTTATCGAGGCCATAGGCCAATGCGGCCGCGGTTGGTTCGTTGACGATACGACGGACGTTGAGACCGGCGATCTCACCAGCCTCTTTTGTGGCCTGACGCTGTGAGTCGTTGAAGTAGGCGGGCACGGTGATAACAGCTTCGGTCACGCTCTGGCCTAAATAGTCCTCGGCTGTCTTCTTCATTTTCTGGAGGATCATTGCCGAGATTTCCTGAGGTGTATATGCGCGTCCGTCGACGGCAACCTGTGCCATGCCATTGGCGTTGCGCGACACGGCGTAGGGTACACGTTTCACATCTTCAGCCACATCATCGTAGCGTTCGCCCATGAAGCGTTTGATTGAGTATATGGTGCCTTCGGGGTTGGTGATGGCCTGACGCTTTGCGGGGTCTCCGACTTTGCGCTCGCCTCCTGCTACGAAAGCGACGATAGACGGTGTGGTGTTGCGTCCTTCGCTGTTGGGGATTACGACAGGGTCGTTACCTTCGAGGACTGCTACGCAGGAATTGGTGGTTCCAAGGTCAATGCCTATGATTTTTCCCATAATGATATATTATTTATGATTTGTTTTGTTGATTATTCTTGAATATTTGGTTATGCTGACAGTAATCTAACAAACAACGTGCCAAAAAAGTTAGGTGACATTACGGCCATAATATGATAAAAAACGTCAGGCCGGTGCGACATTATGTCAGCACCGGCCTGCCATTTCTTGCTTATGAGAGCCGAAGTCAGTTGTCAAGAATGTGCCGGATTGCAAGGGCTGCGAGGTGCATGCCGAAAGTGGCGGTGACTGTCACCATGGCACCGTTTATGGCCGCTTTGCCGTATGTCATGGCACCAGAACTGTCATGGCCATCCCACACGTTGTGCCCTTGCTCTTCGGAATACACGCATTTGAATTTTCTGCGGGGCATTGTACCGTCTTTGCGGAAACGGCGGCGGATCACTGCGGCGAGGGCGTCGCCCTTTACCTGCCAGAATTCGGCAACCTGAACGCGCCATGGCTCGGTACGGAGAGCCGCTCCCATTGACGAAAACAGGCGTGTGGGCAATGGACAAGAAGTGGCATGCAATATAAGGGCCGCTTTGTCGGCCGGAGAGTCGATCGCATCGATTACAGCATTATAATCCTCAAGCATAAATGTTGATGCCGTGGCTGCTGTGTAGCGTTCGCAACGGGCAGTCACCTTACACTCGGGGTTGATGTCGGCTATACGGCGTCTCATCACGTCGACTTTGGGGTTGCCCACGTCGGGCAGTGTGGCCGGCAACTGACGGTTGATGTTGGAGACAGCCACCACATCGGCATCGACAAGTGTGATGTGTCCGACACCTGTACGGGCAAGTGCTTCGGCAGTCCAGCTGCCCACTCCACCTATGCCGAACACTATCACACGCGCGTCCCGAAGACGTGCAATGCCTTCGGGACCGGTAAGCCGTTCGGTGCGGTTGAATATATCTGTAGTGTCCATTTATCCGGGTCAGATTCCAATAGCCTCGCGGATGCGGCCTATTGGCGAGAGCGACGGAGCTTTCACGTGTATGTTCACGCGATTGTCCTCTTTTTTCAGGAATATTATCGAGCTGTGCAGGACTATGGCGATATCGTCGCCAAACTCCACGATTTCGTGGATATGCCGCAGCGGTATTTTGTGGAAGGGACTCGACGGGCTGATGGAGTTGATGACAAGATCGTTCTCGTCGATCATCAGGGCGTGGTTGTCGAACACCTGATCAAACAGCAGGCTGATGTTGAGCTCATCGGGGCTGTCGGGTCTGTTGCGGTATTTCTTGTAGAGGTTGTCAATGACTTTTTTTGTGATCATTTTTGTGTCTGGTGGATTACGGATGTTAAACGTGAGAACGGATGCGGAGAGATGTTGTCGGCGGACGAGATTGCCGCTTATGATCACGGATTACTATATTTGTGCCGTCTGATTGTATAACAACCGTAGTTGGTGAATGGTTCAGTTGTTGAGCCTGTGTCACCTGACGCGTTTATATGCGACATTGTGAAAGCAGACCGCACGGTCTTCTTATGCGCTGATGTCAGCGATAGGAAAAACCGTGCGGTCTGGTAGGGTGGATTATGCAAGGAATCCAAGCAGCACACCGGCTGCCACGGCGCTGCCGATCACACCTGCAACATTCGGGCCCATGGCATGCATGAGCAGATAGTTGCTCGGATCGTATTGCAGACCGAGGTTGTTGGATATGCGTGCTGACATCGGCACGGCCGAAACGCCGGCGTTGCCGATAAGCGGATTGATTTTCTTGCTTTCAGGAAGCACAAGGTTGAATAGCTTGACAAACAGCACGCCGCTTGACGATGCAATGACAAATGCCATGAATCCGAGAGCGAAGATGCCGATTGTCTGGGCTGTCAGGAACTGTGATGCCTGAGTCGATGCTCCGACAGTCATGCCCAGCAGAATGGTGACGATGTCGGTCAGAGCGTTGCTTGCGGTTTTTGCCAGACGTGTGGTCACACCGCTTTCACGCAGCAGGTTGCCAAAGAAAAGCATGCCCAGAAGGGGAAGACCCGAAGGCACGACGAAGCAGGTGAGAAGCATGCCCACAATGGGGAAAATGATCTTCTCGTTCTGGCTCACGGCACGAGCAGGTTTCATCTTGATCTGGCGCTCTTTCTTTGTGGTGAAGAGCTTCATCAACGGTGGCTGGATCACAGGCACGAGTGCCATGTAGGAATATGCCGACACTGCGATTGCTCCCATGAGATTGGGGGCGAGCTTCGATGAGATGAAGATTGCTGTGGGGCCGTCAGCGCCACCGATGATGGCAATAGCACCTGCCTGATCGGGAGAAAAGCCCAGCAGCAATGCCACCATATAGGCGCCGAAGATGCCGAACTGTGCTGCTGCACCGATGAGCATCAGCTTGGGATTGGCTATCAGGGCCGAGAAATCGGTCATTGCGCCTATGCCAAGGAAGATCAGGGGCGGATACCAACCGGCGCTGACACCGTTGTAAAGAATGTTGAGCACCGATCCTTCCTCGTAGATGCCTATTTCAAGGCCGGCCATAGTGTTGAAGGGGACGTTGCCGATTAGTATACCGAAACCGATGGGCACAAGCAGCATCGGCTCAAAATCCTTCTTTATGGCAAGCCATATGAAGAACAGACCTACGGCCAGCATCACGAAGTTTTCCCATGTGCTGTTGTAGAATCCTGTCAGCTGCCAGAACTGATGAAGGTTTTGCATCAGGAAATCGCCGAAATTCATTGTAGGGATTTGATTAGGTTAATGAATCAGGGATTATGTCAGCCGATAGTGATCAGAGGGGCGCCTTCGAGCACCGAATCGCCATTGTTTACGTGGATGGCGGTCACCTTGCCGTCAGCGCCGGCATGTATGGCGTTTTCCATCTTCATTGCTTCGAGCACAATCACAGTGTCAGCCGCTTTCACGGTGTCGCCTACTTTGACGTTGATGGCGAGTACCACGCCGGGCAGAGGAGCCTTTACGGAGTTGCCCGTTGCGGGAACGGTGGCCTTAGTGATGATTTTCTCACCTGTTGCAGTGCGGGGCGCAGCCTCAGGGCGTGGAGTGTTGACGATTGTCACGGTTTTTTCATTGGCGAGCTCTACGCGGTAGGGTGTGCCGTTAACCTCAACCTGCGCCACATTGTCGTTGATGTCGCCGATGCCAACGGTGTATTTTGTGCCGTTGATCTTGTACTTGTATTCTTTCATGTCTAAGTGAAGTCAGGAATTAATGCTTGGCGCGGTTGGGAAGTTCGCGCATGTTGTAGATTTTAGAGCTCCAGGGCGAATAAGCCTTTCTAACCTTGTTGAGGGTAAGCACGGTCGATTCGCGGTCGTGGACATTGAGGTGCTCGTGGAGCGCCATCACGATCGCTGCGATTTCTTCGCCTGAATCGTGAGAGGGTTTCTCTGCGGTGGCAGCTTCAGACGGCTGCTGGCTCTGCGACTTCATCTTGTTGCGGCGCAGCACGGCTGCTCCGATGCGGTTGATGATGTAGAAGCAGATGCTCAGAAGCAGCAGGGCTGAGAAGACGATGCACATTGCCATCACCGTCAGGCCAAGGCCGTTTTCGTCTCGCTCGCTGAAGAACTGCACTTTTGAGTTTCCTTCCTTGATCACATTGTTTGACGACGGTGTGATGTAGTCGTTATCGCCGGTGGCTGCACGAACCTGCCATTCACCGCTTCCGTCAATAGAGCGGGCATAGGATGTGTTGGGAACCAGATCGGCCGGCACAGTCACTTCGTCGATGAGCGTGTGGCCGTCGGCATCGAATATGGCGATGTAGTTGTCCTTGCCGGGCTCAAGTGTGAAGTTGGTGTGGAATGTGCCGAGGGTGGGATTGCCGTCGGCCCAGAAAATCACGTGCTGGCGCTTGGGGATGCGGGTATTGACGTCTCCCAGCGGTACGGGATACATCGTGGGGTTTGCCTTGTCATTGGTGATGTAGATCTTTGAGATCTCAAGCGGGGCGAAGCCCGAGTTGAAAAGCTCGATCCACGCGGTGTGACGGCCGTAGTCGTCGACTACGTTGTCGTCGTTGACCACCATCACCTCGTTGATGCGCAAGGCCCCGCGGCTCTGAGCCTGACCGGCGCCAGCGGCGAAGGTCAGGACCATGAGGGCTATGATAAGTCTGAGTTTCATCTATTTTTCTTTTGGCGGGGGAGGTGATTGATGTTACAGAGGAATGTTGCCGTGCTTCTTGGCTGGGTTGACAACCTTCTTTGTTGCAAGCTGCTGCAGGGCACGGATCACGCGGAAACGGGTGTTGCGCGGCTCGATCACATCGTCGATATAGCCGTAGCGGGCTGCATTGTAGGGGTTGCAGAAAAGATCGTTGTATTCTTTTTCTTTCTCGGCCAACACCTTCTTGGGGTCTTCAGCAGCCTTGGCTTCTTTGGCGTAGAGCACCTCGACAGCGCCGGCGCCGCCCATCACGGCGATCTCTGCCGTAGGCCATGCGTAGTTCATGTCGCCGCGCAGCTGCTTGCAGCTCATCACGATGTGGCTGCCGCCGTAGCTCTTGCGCAATGTCACAGTCACTTTGGGCACAGTTGCCTCGCCGTAGGCGTAGAGCAGTTTTGCTCCGTGGAGGATAACACCGTTGTATTCCTGACCGGTGCCGGGAAGGAAACCGGGAACGTCAACGAGCGTTACCAAAGGAATGTTGAATGCGTCGCAGAAGCGGACGAAGCGTGCGCCTTTGCGCGATGCGTTGCTGTCGAGCACACCGGCAAGGAATTTAGGCTGGTTGGCAACCACGCCGACGGCCTGACCGTTGAAGCGTGCGAAGCCGACAATGATATTCTTGGCGTAGTCGCGCTGAACTTCGAGGAATTCACCGTTGTCGACAATAGCTCCAATCACCTGATACATGTCGTAGGGCTTGTTGGGGCTGTCGGGAATGATATCGTTCAATGAATCTTCCAGACGGTCGATCGGGTCGGTGCACTCAACCACCGGGGGTTCCTCGAGGTTGTTCTGGGGAATGTAGCTGAAGAGTTTGCGGATGATCTTGATTGTCTCCTCGCCATCATCGGCAGCGAAGTGAGCGACACCGCTTTTCGACGAGTGTACGTCAGCGCCGCCGAGAGCTTCCTGGGTCACGTCTTCACCGGTAACGGTCTTTACAACTTTCGGGCCGGTGAGGAACATGTAGCTGATGCCACGGGTCATGATGGTGAAGTCGGTCAGAGCCGGAGAATACACGGCGCCGCCGGCGCAAGGGCCGAGAATTGCGCTGATCTGTGGAACTACACCAGATGCCATGATGTTGCGCTGGAAAATTTCGGCATAGCCTGCGAGTGCGTTGATGCCTTCCTGG
>CANOUR010000082.1 GCA_947570265.1 uncultured Bacteroidales bacterium
GCGGCAGCTGCCCCCGCCGCCTAAAGCGAAAACGGCAGCAAGCGCACATTGACATACTGGATCCCACCGCGGCCTCCTCCATTCCGTCTGCTCATCAACAGCATGAATTTACCATGCGCCACCCCCACCCCGCGCCGACGGCTCTGTGCCCGCGCCCGCACACCGCGCACAGACTCGCAAGTATACACAAAAAAAGAATGAGTAACGCAATCCGAAGATTAACAATTACTCATTCTCCTCTCTCCTCAGCGGTATGGACGGGACTCGAACCCGCGACCCCCTGCGTGACAGGCAGGTATTCTAACCAGCTGAACTACCACACCATTTTTTGAGTTCCACTCTTGGAGAGGTGGGCGGCGTTACTGCCGTTTTGCGAGTGCAAAGATAGGGCAGGTTTTTGAACTGACCAAATATTTTTGCAAAAAAATTCAGAAAAATTTATTTTTTGCCGTTTTTTCACCCCTACACCGCTTTTAAAAGGAGCGTTAGGGGAATTTTTCTTAATTTAGCCGATTGTTATGGCTTGCGCCTCCAACCAATCAAAATCAACATGGCAGAAAATTCTACCGGCAAAATACGCATAGGCATCACCCAAGGCGACATCAACGGCATCGGCTATGAGGTGATCCTCAAAATGCTCGACGACGAGCGCATGCTCGAGATGTTAACTCCCGTGATCTACGGATCAGGTAAAATTGCGGGATTCTACCGCAAGGCTCTTAACATGACCCCGCTCCAGCTCCACAACATCAGTGAGGCCGCCGAAGCCGCCGACGGACGCGTGAACATGGTCAATGTAGTGGCCGAAGACACCAAAGTCGAACCGGGTCAGCCCACCGCCATCGGCGGACAGGCTGCTTTCGCCGCCCTCGAGGCCGCCACACGCGACCTGCGCGAGGGCACGATCGACGCCCTGCTCACCGCTCCGATCAACAAAGACACCATCCAGAGCGACACCTTCAAGTTTCCGGGACACACCGAATATCTTCAGGCATCGTTGGCCGAACCCGGTCGCGATCGCGCGCTGATGATCATGTGCAACGAATCGATGCGCGTGGCACTGGTCACGACCCACACACCGATCGCCGACGTAGCGTCCAAAGTGACCCGCGACACAGTGGCCGACGCCATAAGGCGCTTCAACCGGTCACTCAAAGAAGACTTCGCCGTGACAGCCCCGAGGATAGCCGTGCTCGCACTCAACCCCCACGCCGGCGAAAACGGATTGCTGGGCCGCGAGGAGCAGCAGGAGATCATTCCCGCGATCGAAGAGGTGACCGAAGAAAAAGTGATCGCATTCGGCCCTTATGCCGCCGACGGATTCTTCGGCTCAGGAGCATGGAAACATTTCGACGGCGTTCTTGCCATGTACCACGACCAAGGATTGGCTCCGTTCAAGCTCCTTGGCATGGACAACGGTGTCAACTTCACGGCCGGACTCCCCTTCGTCAGAACATCGCCCGACCACGGCACAGCCTACGACATAGCCGGACAAGGCTCGGCATCGGCCGAATCCATGCGTCAGGCACTGTATGCAGCCATCGACATCACACGCAACCGACGCCGCTACGCCGAGGCCACAGCCAACCCGCTCAAAAAACAACAGATCGAGCGCAAACCCCGCAAAGACAAAGCCGACAAACCCGGAGAACGCAAGCAATCGCCCGCATCCGACAACGAAGAGGAGGAAGAAGCATGAACTACGCCATAATCGC
This sequence comes from uncultured Bacteroidales bacterium, assembly GCA_947570265.1. Classification (GTDB taxonomy): domain Bacteria; phylum Bacteroidota; class Bacteroidia; order Bacteroidales; family Muribaculaceae; genus CAG-1031. The sequence goes on from CANOUR010000082.1 coordinate 1,716, forward strand.
AGCCGGAGAAGGATCGCGGCTGGTACAGGAAGGCGTGCAGCGCCCCAAACCGCTTGTCGACCTCGACGGACGCCCGATGATCGGACGCCTCATCGACATATTCATGGAACACAATCCCGAATCACTCTCGGTGATCGTCAACGAGCAGATGACCGAAGTGGCCGACTATCTGAGAAGCCGCACATATCCGGTCGGATTCAACCTCACGGTTAAATCCACACCAAGCTCAATGCACAGCTTCTACGAAGTCAGCCGCGGATTCAAAGATGGCAAATTCTGCCTGACAACAGTCGACACCATATTCCGCAGCGACGATTTCGGCCGCTACATCGAGGCCTTTGAGCAGAGCGATGCCGACGGATACATGGCCGTGACACCGTTCATCGACGACGAAAAGCCACTCTATGTCGACACCGACGCCGAAATGCGCGTCACAGCATTCCTCGACACCCCTCCGGCCACAGGCGCCCGCTACGTGAGCGGCGGCATATACGGCCTCACCGCACCCGCCGCCCTCGACGTGCTCCGGCGCTGCATCGAGCAAGGCCAGTCACGCATGCGCAACTACCAGCGCGCGCTCGTAGCGGCAGGCCTCGACATACGCGCCCACTCCATCGGCAAGATCATGGATGTCGACCACGCCGGAGACATCATCAAAGCCCGAGAGTTCATCAACAACCCAACCCAACCATAAACCCCAAAATGGCTGAAATAAAGATAGCCGGAATAATGCGCGCCGGCGCATACTCCCCCAACCACATAGGCAACGACGCCGCCATCTTCAACCTCACATGCGAGCAACTGCGCAAACGCGGATGCGAGGTAAAGGTCTACAGCGAGGAGGATTTCATAGCCGGCGCCGTCGACGAACACATCATCCTCAACATGTGCCGCGAACAGCGGTCGATCACACTGCTGCAGCAGCGCGAGGACGCAGGCGACCTGGTGATCAACTCGGGCTACGGCATCGAGAACTGCACCCGCGAACGCATGACACGCATACTCATGGGCTGCAACATCCCCTACCCCGAAAGCCTGATCGTCAACACCGACGAAGTAGTGAAAGACGCATTGGTCAAAGCCCGGTTCTCGCAATGCTGGATCAAGCGCGGCGACTTCCACGCCATGCACAAGGAGGATGTGAGCTACTGCCGCCACCCCGAGGAAGCTCAGGAAGTGCTTCAGGAATATTTCCTCAGAGGCATCAAACGGGCAGTCATCAACAGACATCTCGTGGGCGACCTCATAAAATTCTACGGAGTCCGCGACACCCCCTTCTTCCACTGGTTCTATCCTTTCGACGAAGGACATAGCAAATACGGACACGAAGCGGTCAACGGCAAGTCACAAGGACTGCCGTTTGACAAAGAGCTCATGAAACACATCTGCCAGCAGGCAGCCGACACCCTCGACGTCAGAATCTACGGCGGCGACTGCATCGTGAGCCCCGAAGGCGACATCCGCATCATCGACTTCAACGACTGGCCCAGTTTCGCACCATGCCGCAACGAGGCCGCACCACACATAGCCAAGGCCGTACTCACAGCCATCAAAGAATCATCAGCGCAATGACAGCCACAGAGACAAAAAAAGGCTACCGCGAAAGCCTGAAGTCGATGGACACCGAAGAACACATCGACCTCGCGTTCTACCGCCCGATCGGCTATGCATGGGCATGCCTGTTCCGACGCCTCGGCATCAAACCCAATGCCGTGACAATAGCATCGATATTCCTCGGCGTTGGCGCCGGTGTGATGTTCTATTTCCCCGAGCTGTGGATGAACGTGATCGGCATGCTGCTGCTCATATGGGCCAACAGCTACGACAGCGCCGACGGCCAGCTGGCAAGAATGACCGGACAATACTCTCGCATCGGACGCATTCTCGACGGCCTGTCGGGCGACCTGTGGTTTGCCACAATCTACATCGCCATCTGCCTCCGCGAGAACGCCACAAGCGAATTTTTCATGGCTCACCCCTGGGTGATATGGATCGTGGCCGTAGTGACCGGCATCTGCCACGCCAAACAGGCGGCGATGGCCGACTATTACCGTCAGTTCCACCTCTATTTCCTCAAAGGTGAGGAAGGCAGCGAACTCGAAAGCGCCGACAACCTCAAGCACAAACTGTCGGCACTGTCGTGGAGCCGCAATTTCTGGCAGAAGCTGGTGCTGACTTTCTACACCAACTACACCGTTAATCAAGAGGCCTACACACCGGCCATGCAGGCTCTGCGCGCCGAATTGCGCGAGCGGTTCGCCGGACGTCCGGTCCCCGAAGCATTCCGCAACGAATTCCGCCGCCTGTCTCTCCCGTTGATGAAATACACCAACATACTGTCGTTCAACTGGCGCACGATAGCACTCTTCACATCGCTGTTCCTGGCAATGCCATGGCTCTATTTCGCCTTCGAGCTGACAGTGCTCAACATTCTCATGATCTACATGATGCGGCGCCACGAGAAGCTGTGCCGCAAACTCACACAGGAACTCAAGGACGGAAAATACAGCAACTGACATCATGCAACATCTCGACAACATCAAAGGAATCATCTGGGACTACGGCGGCACAATAGACAGCCGCGGCGTGCATTGGAGCGAAGTGATCTGGGACGCATACCTTGCCGAAGGCGCCGTCATCGACAAAGAAGCATTCCGCGACGCATACGTGCACGCCGAGCGCGAACTGGCCCGCGTGCGCCACATACTGCCCCACCACAACTTCCTCGACCTCCTCACGATCAAGATGCGCATCGAGACCGACTGGCTCGTAGAGCATGGCTTTATGACACGCACCGACGCCGACCGCATGTCACCCCTGATCGCCCGACGATGCTACGACGCCGCCCGACAATGCGTCGAAGAAGCCCGCCCCGTACTGACCGGGCTGGCGCGACACCTGCCGATGGTGCTCGTCAGCAATTTCTACGGCAACGTCGAGGCCGTATTGGCCGACTTCAAGCTCGACCACTTCTTCAAGGCTGTGATCGAAAGTGCTGTCGTCGGAGTCAGAAAACCCGACCCCGCCATATTCGCCCTTGGTGTGGACGCACTCGGGCTTCCCGCCGCAAATGTGCTGGTGATAGGCGACAGCTACCGCAAGGACATAATGCCCGCCCGGTCGATAGGCTGCGCCACGGCATGGCTCAAAGGCAAAGGATGGACAGCTGACGAAGACGCAATCACCGACCCGGCTCAGATCGGAAGCCTGACAGAAATCGCCGATGCTATCTTTTGATTTGTTAACATTTCTATCTGTATATTAGTCAGAAATTATACAAAATTGTCGCTTTTGACAAATATTTAACTATATTTCACAAAACAAAGCAAACTTTATAATAGAAATAATTTCACGATTCAAAAATAACGCTTACTTTTACGCGCTTTTTCGCATAAGTGTGGCAAAGCAAGACCATTTCTCTCTCCACCCGACCAATCAAGAAAGATCTACAAAACTTTAACCACATCATGAACAAAACAAACGTAAAACCTGCCCAAGGCAAACTTGGCGTTATGGTTGTCGGACTCGGTGCTGTGACATCGACATTCATGACCGGCGTGCTCATGGCCCGCAAAGGCCTGGCAAAGCCCGTTGGCTCAATGACCCAGTATGATAAAATCCGCGTGGGTCGCGGCGCTGACAAAAAATATCTGAAATACAACGAAATCGTGCCTATGGCCGACCTGAACGACATCGTGTTCGGCGCATGGGACGTATATCCCGTCAACGCTTACGAAGCAGCCATCAACTGCGAGGTACTCAAAGAGCGTGACATCAACCCCGTCAAAGACGAACTCGAGAAGATCGTGGCAATGCCCGCCGCATTCGACAAGAACTATGCAAAGCGTCTCGACGGCACAAATGTGAAGACCGTAAAAGATCGCTGGGACATGACCGAGCAGATCCGCGAAGACATCCGCCGCTTCAAGAAAGAGACCGGCGTTGACCGCGTGGTTGTTCTCTGGGCAGCATCTACAGAGATCTACGTACCCATCGACGAAAAGATCCACGGATCACTCGCAGCTCTCGAGGCTGCAATGAAGGCCGACGACAAGGAGCACATCGCTCCCTCTATGTGCTATGCCTACGCAGCACTCAAGGAAGGCGCACCCTTCATCATGGGCGCCCCCAACACCACCGTCGATATCCCCGCAATGTGGGAGCTGTCTGAGCAGACCAAAATGCCCATCGCAGGCAAGGACTTCAAGACCGGCCAGACACTCGTCAAGAGTGGTTTCGCCCCGATCATCGGCACACGCTGCTTAGGCCTCAACGGCTGGTTCTCGACCAACATCCTCGGCAACCGCGACGGTCTCGTGCTCGACGAACCCGCCAACTTCCGCACCAAGGAGGTCAGCAAGCTGTCGA
>CANOUR010000083.1 GCA_947570265.1 uncultured Bacteroidales bacterium
TGCCCCAACGGTGTTTGAGACCGTCGCGTCTACCGATTCCGCCATCCGGGCGTTTTTGCAGTGCAAAGTTACACGTTTTATAACATTACTGCAAGTCTTTTTGTTATTTTTGCATTAGACATCCTCAAAATTATGAAACTCAACGGACGCCGATTCAGCAACAATGTCGATGACAGGCGCGGTCTGTCAGGCCGCACAGGTCTCAAACTCGGTGGAGGCATCGGAGCTGTCGTGATCGCAGCACTGATCGCATGGCTCTCGGGCGGCAACCCGCTCAGTGTCATCTCCGGATTAGTCGGAGACAACTCCCACTCCGCTGTGTCACAACCCTATCAACCCACTCCGCAAGAACAGGAACTTGCCGACTTCTCACGCAAGATCCTCGCCGGCACGGAAGATGTGTGGACTGAACAGTTCCAGCGACTGGGACTCACCTATGAGCCTCCTAAGATGGTATTGTATTCCGGTTCCACCACCAGCGGATGCGGCACTGCGCAATCATCCATGGGGCCGTTCTACTGTTCGGCCGACCGCGCCCTCTACATCGATCTCAGCTTCTTCTCCGACATGCGCCGCACCCTCGGTGCTGACGGCGATTTCGCCTACGCCTACGTCATTGCCCACGAAGTAGGGCATCATGTGCAATATCTTCTCGGCACACTCGACGAGGCTCACTCACAGATGTCGCGCATGAGCGAGGCCGAAGCCAACCGCATGTCGGTACGTCTTGAGCTTCAGGCCGACTATCTCGCCGGCGTGTGGGCACACCACGACAACCGCATGTTTGGCTCGATCGAGCCGGGAGATATCGACGAAGCACTCGACGCCGCGCGCAAGATCGGCGACGACTACCTTCAGCAACAAGCACGTGGCTATGTTGTGCCCGAAACATTCAACCACGGCACATCGGCTCAGCGCCACCGTTGGTTCAATCTCGGACTCCGCACCGGAGATCTATCCGAAGGCAACACATTTTCTGTGCCGTATGACCGTCTTTAACGGAAAATTTTCGTAAGTTTGTGGCTCATGCCCCTGCCCGTGCATGAGCCACTCTTCATTCCTCATCACCAAATGATTCATGCAACTCAATCTCACTAAAAACGACCCGTGGCTGCAACCCTTCGAAGCAATCATCGAGGGTCGTCATCAGGATGCCATAGACAAGGAACGCGATCTCATCAGCAATGCCGGATCGCTCGACGCATTCGCCAACGCGCATCACTATTTCGGACTCCATCAATCTCCCGACGGAGGATGGATATTCCGCGAATGGGCGCCCAATGCCACAGGCATCACTCTCATCGGCGACTTTTCGGGATGGAAACAGGCCGAGCGGTTTGCCCTCAGTCGCGTGCCGGGAAGCAATGGAGTGTGGCAGCTCAACCTAAAACCCGGCGACATACGCCACGGTGACCACTATAAAATGATCGTCCGGTGGCCCGGAGGCGAAGGCGAACGCATCCCGGCCTATGCGACCCGCGTGGTGCAGGACGAAGCCACGAAACTATTCTCGGCTCAGGTGTGGTGCCCGCCCCACCCTTACCAATGGCTCACTCCTGCACGCTTCGACCCCGACACGAAACCGCTCATGATCTACGAATGCCATATCGGCATGGCGCAGGAACGCGAAGGCGTCGGCACTTACGCCGAATTCCGCGACCTCATACTGCCACGCATAGCCGCCGACGGCTACAACGCCATCCAGATAATGGCCATTCAGGAACACCCCTACTATGGTTCGTTCGGATACCATGTATCGAGCTTTTTTGCCGCATCAAGCCGGTTCGGCACTCCCGAAGACCTCAAATCACTCATCGACAAAGCCCACTCGCTCGGCATAGCCGTGATCATGGACATTGTCCACAGCCACGCTGTCAAAAACGAACTGGAAGGCCTCGGCAATCTTGCCGGCGATCCCGCCCAATACTTCTACGGCGACCAACGGCGCGAACACCCCGCATGGGACTCGCTCTGCTTCGACTACGGCAAGAACGAAGTTCTCCATTTCCTGTTGTCAAACTGCAAATACTGGATGGAAGAATACCGGTTCGACGGCTTCAGATTCGACGGAGTCACATCCATGCTCTACTACAACCATGGCCTCGGGCAGGCATTCGGCGGCTACGACGACTACTACAACGGCAATCAAGACACAAATGCCATCACATATCTCACACTGGCCAACAAACTCATCCATCAGCTCAACCCACGTGCCATCACCATCGCTGAAGAGATGAGCGGCATGCCCGGGCTGGCTATACCGTTCAAAGACGGTGGCATCGGATTCGACTACCGCATGGCCATGGGCATACCCGACTATTGGATCAAACTGCTCAAGGAGAGAAAAGACGAAGACTGGAAGCCTACATCGATTTTCTGGGAACTGACAAACCGGCGCGCCGACGAAAAGACCATCTCATATGCCGAAAGCCACGATCAGGCTCTCGTGGGCGACAAAACGATAATATTCCGGCTCATCGACAAGGAAATGTACTGGCACATGATGGTCGGCGACGACGACATGACAGTCGCCCGAGGCATGGCTCTCCACAAAATGGTGCGCCTGGTCACAGCATCGACCATCAACGGCGGCTACCTCAACTTCATGGGCAACGAATGGGGTCATCCCGAGTGGATCGACTTCCCCCGCCAAGGCAATGGCTGGAGCCACAAATATGCCCGCCGCCAATGGAGCCTGGTCGACCGTTCCGATCTCAAATATCAATTCCTCAACGCATTCGACAACGCCATGGTCGCCCTTATCTCAGGCGTCTACAACTTTCAGGCTCTTCCCGTAGTGAAACTGTGGGAGAAAGACGACGATCAGATATTGGCCTACAGGCGCGGCGACCTGATATTCGTATTCAACTTCAACCCGTCGAAATCATTCACCGGCTACGGCATACTCGCCGAACCCGGCGAATATGAAGTTGTGCTCTCAAGCGACAACCCCCTCTTCGGAGGATACGGCAACATCGACGAATCGGTCAGACACCTCACTCAGACCGACCCTCTCTACACGCCCCTCGGCCGCGAATGGCTGCGCCTCTACCTGCCGGCACGCTCCGCACAGGTGCTCCGCAAGAAATCCCGGCCTGCCCCGAACAGATCCCGAAAAAAATAATCACATATGAAAATGCTGCTTTACCGCATCTGGCAATTCTGCGTTATGATGCCCGTCATGCTGGTCTGGACAATCATCACCGCGACATTCACGTTAATCGCATGCACCCTCGGATTCGGTCGGTGGGCGGGCTACTGGCCTCAGGTGCTGTGGGCGCGCATATTCTGCTGGACAGCTTTTGTCCGTGTCGACGTGCGAGGACGTCACAACATCGATCCGGCCACATCCTATCTCTTTGTGGCCAACCATCAGGGAGCCTACGACATCTTCTCGATCTACGGCTACCTCGGCCACAATTTCCGCTGGATGATGAAACAGTCGCTGCGCAAAATTCCACTTGTTGGGTTTGCTTGCGCCGCCTCTCGCCAGATATTTGTCGACAACTCCAGCGTCGCAGGAGTGAAACGCACCATGCACGAAGCCGAAAAACTGCTCAGCGGAGGCATGTCGCTCGTCGTTTTCCCTGAGGGCGCCCGCACATGGGACGGACGCATGCGCCGATTCAAAAAAGGCGCCTACAAACTGGCAATGGAATTCAACCTGCCGGTCGTCCCTCTCACAATCGACGGAGCATTCGACGTGCTGCCCCGTTTCCGCCTGCTCCCACGTCCCGGACGCATCACACTCACCATACATCCACCCGTCGCCCCCGGACACGACGGCCACGACCTCGACAGCCTGATGCAGCAGACCAGCCAGACCATCGGATCGGCGCTCCCCGACAGATACCGGTGAACAACCCTGCACACAGCTTGTTGTTTACATTGACACCGTGAAAACCGACATTTTGTCAGCCCCTACTGACACAATGCACCGTTGGCACGGTTTATGTCAATATCTGCATACAACAATTAAATCTAACACAATAACCATATATTCAATAACGCAATCATGACTGTAAAACCATTAGCAGACCGCGTGCTCATCGAGCCTACTCCCGCCGAGGAGGTGACCATGTCAGGCATCATCATCCCCGATTCCGCAAAAGAAAAACCACTCAAGGGCAAAGTGCTCGCCACCGGCAACGGCACCAAGGACGAAGAAATGGTGGTCAAGGAAGGTGACAACGTGCTCTACGGCAAATATGCCGGCACTGAAATCGAACTCGACGGCGCAAAATACCTCATCATGCGCCAGGCCGACATCCTTGCCGTCATCGAAGGCTGAGACACACCCCGGTTGAATCTATAATCGCAACATACCACACAAACAATCCCATTCAGAAAAAAACACCATCATGGCAAAAGAAATAAAATTTGACATCAAAGCCCGCGAAGAGCTCAAGAAAGGCGTCGACTCACTCGCCGACGCAGTCAAGGTGACCCTCGGTCCCAAAGGCCGCAACGTCATCATCGACAAGAAATTCGGCGCACCCCACATCACCAAGGACGGTGTGTCGGTTGCCCGCGAGATCGAGCTCGAAGACCCCTTCCAGAACATGGGCGCACAGCTCGTCAAGGAAGTCGCATCAAAAACCGGTGACGACGCAGGCGACGGCACCACCACCGCTACCGTTCTCGCCCAGGCCATAATCTCCGTAGGTCTCAAGAATGTCGCTGCCGGAGCCAACCCCATGGACATCAAACGCGGCATCGACAAAGGCGTGAAAACCGTTGTCGACCACATCCGCCAGATGGCACAGGAAGTTGGCGACGACTTCAAGAAAATCGAAGACGTCGCCCGCATCAGCGCCAACAACGACGAAGCCATCGGCCACCTCATCGCCGAGGCAATGAAGAAAGTGAAAAAAGAAGGCGTGATCACCGTCGACGAAGCCAAAGGCACCGAGACATCAGTCGACATCGTCGAAGGCATGCAGTTTGACCGCGGATACATCTCGCCCTACTTCGTCACCAACACCGAAAAGATGGAGTGTGAGATGGATCGCCCGCTCATCCTCATCTACGACAAGAAAATCTCAAACCTCAAGGACATGCTTCCTATCCTCGAGGCAACCGCCCAGGGCGGACGCCCCCTGCTCATCATCGCTGAAGATGTCGATCAGGAAGCCCTCGCAACCCTCGTGGTCAACCGCCTGCGCGGATCGCTCAAAGTCTGTGCAGTCAAAGCACCCGGATTCGGCGACCGCCGCAAGGAAATGCTCGAAGACATTGCCGTTCTCACAGGTGGCACCGTCATCTCCGAAGAAAAAGGCATGAAACTCGAATCAGCCACACTCGAATCACTCGGAACAGCCGAAAAAGTGACCGTCAACAAAGAAAACACCACCATCGTCAACGGCGCAGGCAACAAAGAGGCCATCGCAGCACGTGTGGCTCAGATCAAAGCTCAGATCGAGCAGACAAAGAGCGACTACGACCGCGAGAAACTCCAGGAACGCCTCGCCAAACTCGCAGGCGGCGTGGCAGTGCTCCATATCGGCGCACCATCCGAGGTCGAGATGAAAGAGAAAAAAGACCGCGTTGACGACGCCCTCAGCGCAACACGCGCAGCCATTGCCGAAGGCATCGTCCCCGGCGGCGGTGTGGCCTACATCCGTTGCGTCGAATCTCTCGAAAACCTCAAAGGCGACAACGACGACGAGACCACCGGCATCCTCATCATCAAACGCGCCATCGAGGAACCCCTCCGCCAAATCGTGGCCAACGCCGGTGTCGAAGGAGCGGTAGTTGTTCAGAAAGTCAAGGAAGGCAAAGCCGACTATGGCTACAACGCACGCACCGACACATACGAGAATCTTCTCTCTGCAGGTGTGATCGACCCCGCCAAGGTGACACGTGTGGCACTCGAAAACGCCGCATCCATCGCCGGAATGTTCCTCACCACCGAATGCGTCATCGCCGACAAGAAAGAGGAAAACCCCGCACCCGCCATGCCCGCACCCGGCATGGGAGGCATGGGCGGCATGATGTAAGCCACTCATACCTAATGACTTTGCCTATGGATTT
>CANOUR010000084.1 GCA_947570265.1 uncultured Bacteroidales bacterium
CCCGACATCACCGCCACCCTCGCGCTCGACACCCTCGCCACCAACCTCCCCGCCTTTCCACCCATCATCAGGAAGAAAACCACAACCACAACCCCAAAAGTCAGCCTACAAAACAAAAGCAGCGGAGACCCACCCAAGCACCCCCACCTCATACCTCATCACTCTGACATCGTACCTGTCTACGCGGCAGCTGCCCCCGCCGCCTAAAGCGAAAACGGCAGCGAGAGCACATTGACATATTGGAAACCGGCCATCCGGCCGAAATCATTTTTTATACTGCAACATATTTTATACTGCAACATAGAAAGTTTTTTGATTTTGAATTATCTTTGTAGCGTGAAAAAATCAACTCGCTTCGCGTGAGCATTTCAACTCAAAGATGAACTACAGCTTTTTAGATTTCTTAGGGCTTCTGGGCGCCGTCGGTCTTTTCCTCTACGGAATGAAAGTGATGAGCGAAGGCCTCCAGAAAGCAGCCGGTGACCGTCTGAGAAACATCCTCTCGGTAATGACGCGCAACCGCTTCACAGGGACAATTACCGGTTTGTTAATCACCGCCCTCATCCAGAGCTCGTCTGCTTCGACCGTCATGGTCGTCAGTTTCGTAAATGCCGGATTGATGACGCTCGGCCAGTCCATGGCTGTGATCATGGGCGCAAATGTCGGCACCACCTTCACCGCTTGGATCATAGCCCTCTTCGGCTTCTCGGTCAACATATCGGCCTTCGTGCTCCCGCTCATCGGACTGTCCGTACCACTGCTATTCTCCAAAAAAAGCCACACGAAATCTATCGGCGAATTCCTCGTAGGCTTCGCGTTCCTGTTCATGGGTCTCGACATGATCAGCCAATATGTCCCCGACCTGCAGAGCAACCCCGAGATGTTCGCCTTCCTTCAGCGCTACACCACCATGGGATTCGGATCCGTGTGCATCTTCCTCATGGTCGGCCTCGTGCTCACAATGATCATACAGTCATCTGCGGCCACCTTCGCCATCACACTCATCATGTGCTCCAAAGGATGGATCGGATTCGACCTGTCATGTGCCATCGTGCTCGGATCTAACATCGGTACGACCATCACACCCATCCTCGCATCGCTCAGCGGCAACCTCGCCGCCAAACGCACCGCCATGGGTCACCTGCTGTTCAACCTCTTAGGCACCGTGTGGACACTCGCCCTCTTCTATCCGTTCATAAGCCTCACGACATTGATCACCGAGTCAATAGGCTTCGGCGATCCCACCGCCCTCGCCGGATATGTGCGGCACATCGAACTGACACAGCCCGAACTCTACAACCATCTCTTCGACAACTCCCTCCCCACCGGACACGATGTCATCCGCAAAATAGCATCCATGCAGACATCCGTCAGCTACGGCCTCTCCGTCTTCCACACCGTCTTCAACGTTGTCAACCTCTTCGTGATGATCTGGATGACAAACATCTTCGTAAAGATACTGATGGCACTCATCCCCACCAAAAAAGGCGACGAAGAGGAGTTTCAGCTCAAATTCATCTCTGGCGGCATGCTGAGCGCATCCGAGCTCAACATCGCCCAGGCCGAGAAAGAGATGATCGTCTACGCACAGAGAGTGCAACGCATGATCGGCATGGCGCAGAACATCATCCACGCACGCGAAGGCAACGAATTCACCCAGCAGTTCTCCCGGCTCGAGAAATACGAGGAAATATCCGACCGCATGGAAATCGAGATAGCCAACTATCTCAACCGATGCTCCGAAGGACGCCTGAGCAACGAAAGTAAACACCGCATCGCAGCCATGCTCAGCATCGGCAGCGAGATCGAGAGCATAGCCGACAGCTGCTACAGCATCTCCAAAACCCTCATTCGCAAACGCGACTCACAGGTGCAGTTCAACGACGAGATCTACGCCAACATCGACTCAATGTTCATCGAGGTCGAAGCGGCAATGACCAACATGCTCTACCTCCTGTCACACCTCGAGCACGAACGCGAGCAGGACATAATAGCCTCCTACAACAAAGAGCGCGAGATCAACAACCTCCGCAACCAGCTCCGCACCGGCAACATCGAGAACATCAACAACCGCCACTACGAATATCAGGCCGGCATATACTACATGGATATTGTCGGAGACCTCGAGAAAACAGGCGATTACATCATCAATGTCGTCGACACCGTCAAAGAGCTTATGCGCAGCAGCAGAGTGTGATTAAAATTCTGTTACAATCCCACCACATTAAGGTGACGCCAAACCGAATTTTAGTTAAATTATATATATTTGCGGTGACTTTTTTCCCTGAGCAACACTACCCTCATTCATCACAAACCGATTAATCCAGGGCAAAGAGCGGCAACCACACATGTCAACCACTCAGGAGGCAGACACCACAGCGACTAACGGCACCGACAAACCAAGCATATTGGTGATTGACGGCGACGAGGTCATACGCGAACTGATCGAGTATAACCTCTCGGCCGAATATCACATCGACGCTTGCTCATCGGCCGAAGACGCAATCGAACTCGACATTGCAAGCTATTCGCTCATTCTGCTCGACATCAACCTCGGTGGAAGCATCGACGGCTTCCAGCTCACCGAAATGCTCGCACGCAACAAAGCCACAGCTGCCGTACCATTCATTTTCTGCACCGCACGCGACAGCGAGGACGAGATAATTGCCGGATTCGACGCCGGAGCCGACGACTATATTGTCAAACCCTTCTCCCTCCGTGAGATGGTCGCACGCGTCAAAAGCGTCATTCGACGTCATGCCATGATGCGACCCTCGGCCGCAACCCGGCCCACAAATCTCCAGTACGAAGGTCTCGTGCTCAAACTCGAGAACCAGCGTGTCGAATTCGACGGACAGCCCGTGTCAATGTCACGGACAGAATATCAGATCCTGAAACTGTTCATGAAAAACCCCGGCAAACTCTTCACACGCGACGAGATACACCGCATGGCATGGCCCGACGAAGATGCCGTCTCCGCACGCACCATCGACGTCAACATTTCCCGCATACGCAAAAAAATCGGCCCATACGCCACCAGCATCATCTCTAAACCGGGACTCGGCTACGGCCTTATGTCGCGCGAACTCTGAGAGCATGCTACCACCCTGCCTTACAAAAGGAATAATGGAAGCCGGCTGCGACGAAGCCGGACGAGGATGCCTCGCCGGACCGGTATATGCCGCCGCAGTCATTCTCCCCGACGACTTCTCTCACCCTTTGCTCAACGACTCCAAACAGCTGACCGAACGGCAACGCATACAACTGCGGCCAATCATCATCAGCCGGTCAATCGCATGGGGCATCGGAGTGGTATCCGCACGTGAAATCGACCGCATAAACATCCTGCAGGCCTCCATCCTCGCAATGCACCGCGCACTCGACTCCCTCTCAGTGAAACCCGGCGCTATCGTCGTTGACGGCAACCGTTTCCGCTCATGGCGCGACGATGTTCCCTGGCAGACGATCGTCAAAGGCGACGGCAAACTGGCCAACATAGCTGCCGCGTCCATCCTTGCCAAAACCGCACGCGACGACGAAATGCGACGTCTCCACGCCCTCCTTCCGATCTACGGATGGGACATCAACAAAGGCTATCCCACAAAAGCCCATCGCGAGGCAATAGCCGCACACGGCCCCTCCGAACACCACCGGCTCACATTCCGTGGAGTCACCGCTGAGTGATGGTCACTCCCTCCGGGCGCACATCGAGCACCACCGGTGCACCACAGATCACAGGCACATTATGGCTCACATGGCCGATCGGCACATTATATGCCACCGGATAGCCATACTCACCCACCATACGGTCGATCATACTCTCCACCGACTCAAAATCGGCATCAGCAGCACACTTGGCAAACTTACCCACGATCAGACCCTTCAGCCGCGGCAACACCCCCGCAAGCTTCAGATTGTAGAATATCCGCTCAAGCTTGTAGATAGGCTCATTCACATCCTCAACAAAAAGAACCACACCGGGGCGCAATATATCATAGGGAGTACCGATCAGACCGGCTATCACCGACAGATTACCGCCAACGAGAGTACCCTCCGCCCGCCCGCAACGGTTGAGCGCATCAGGCTCCACACTATGTTCGACACCCTCCCCACGCAATATCCCGAATAAAGCGGCATTGTCAACATCATCCGCTCCCAGAGCTATATGCTCGGTCATCGACGCATGAATCGAAGGAATACCACGCGACGTCAGCAACGCATGTATCGCCGATATATCACTGAAACCTATCACCCACTTCTGATTGTCCTCAAGCGGAAGAGCAGCAAGCGAATCAAGGATATGAACCACTCCGTATCCTCCGCGCGAACAAACCACGGCACTGACAGCCGGATCTGTCAGAGCTGCCGACAGATCCGCCAGACGTTCGGCATCAGTACCCGCAAAAGTACCCCAGCGGTTGAACGCATTCGGGCCGGTTACTACATCCCAGCCCTGGTCACGCAGCACGCTCACGGCCGCATGCACCGTCTGAGGTCTGATGATAGATGCCGGAGACACAATGGCCACACGGTCGCCGGCTATAAGTGGTTGTGGTGACATTGACGAATGTGAAAAATCCTCCACGAGCATATCTCCGTCGGCAAACGACTGCGCAAAGGCAAATAAACCCGAGAGCACGTAAAACAACAACAGTAACTGTCTCATGCCACAGACACAGGAATGCCGAGGGCTCGCACACGGTCTGCGACACGTTCTATCTCCTCGCGTGAAACCTTGCACAGATTCTCGGCCGGCGTCTTGCGGTCGATTGAATAGAGCATCACATCACGCGGATTTATCCTCCGGTAAGCATCTATCAAGGCATCGATCTCGGCAGCAGTGGTGTTGTCCACCCGCTTTCCGTCATATTCACCGGTGACGAGCATCGTCTGCACCGTACACTGCCCTGCAAACTTCGACAGATCCTCTATAGCCTTCCCGGCAGTGAACGAAGGCGACGTCGGACGGTCGATAAGTCTGATGGTCTCCGTGATAGCCGAATCAAGCTTCAGTATATTGTTGTCGACACGACGCAGCGCCCGCTCCACATCCTCGCGGTCTAGACGCGTCGAATTGGATAGAACCGACACTTTGGCTTGCGGAAACCATTTGTCTCGCAAAGCAATCGTATCATCCACTATACCCTCGAAATCGGGATGCATTGTAGGCTCTCCATTGCCCGAATAAGTGATCACATCAAGATTCTCACCTGCGGCATGCATCGCCTCAAGCTTTTCAGCCAGCAGACGCCGCACCTCATCGCGTGGAGGCAAACCGGCTTTCCCGGGCCCTTGGGCATTGAAACCGGCCTCGCAATAGAGACAGTCAAACGAGCATACCTTGCCGTCGGCAGGGGAGAGGTTGACACCGAGCGATGTGCCAAGACGGCGCGAATGGATCGGACCGAATATCGTGGAATGAAACAATATTGTCTGCATAAACTGCTGTTCAAAATAAATTTATGTGGATTGGAAGTTCAAAATTACCTAATTTCGGCCGATTTGAGTAATTTTGAGCCATGAAAATAATGATTGTCAACGGACCCAACCTCAATCTGCTCGGACACCGCGAACCTGAAATCTACGGCACTCTTTCAATGGAGTGTTATCTCGAGGTGCTCCGAGGGTATTATCCCGATGTGGAAATCGACTATTTTCAGAGCAACTGCGAGGGAGAGCTGATCGATGTGATACACAAAGCCGGATTCGACCCCCAGGTCAACGGTATAGTGCTCAACGCCGGTGCATACACCCACACCTCGCTGGCGCTCCACGATGCCATAAAGGCTATCGGGCATCCCGTAGTGGAAGTGCACATATCCAACATCTCCGCACGCGAGGACATACGCCGCCACTCCATGATAGCCCCGGCATGCTTAGGCTCTATAGCAGGCTTCGGCAT
>CANOUR010000085.1 GCA_947570265.1 uncultured Bacteroidales bacterium
TAACTTTCAATATTTTCAAAGAACTTTTATGATTTTTTAGTGGACACTAATGGATAAAATGTTTTATAAAAGGTTTTTTGTGTGATGTGTCTGAGTGTGATGAAACAGCGCTGTCCCGGCGGCCTTGACAGTCATCCGCGGGACAGCACAAAGATACAAAAATTAAAATATAAAAATTACCCCCCCCAATTGTTAACAAAGATTAACGCAGTGGGGCTATGCCGCCCGGCTTCTCCCGAGATATTGTCTCAGACGTTGCCATCCGGCTTTGCCAAGAATGAGCAGGGCAGTGTACTGCAATGTCTTCGCCATGCCGAAAAACACCACCCACAATATGCCTTTGGCTGTCACACTCATCGGGAGCAGCATCTGTGCGAACGACACAGCGTAGCACACCACGCAGCATGCCGCCACGATCACTCCCGTGCGGAACGAGAGGCCGCCGAGCCACCGTGCTATAGTGTGCCAAATCCTCGCCATCAGTCAAACACCTTGTCCCAGTCTTTCCACACAGCCTCATATCCGAGCCGGCGTATCTCTTCGGCCACTTCGGCCGGAGTGCGCTGGTCGCTCACCTCGAACTGCTCCAGCGCTTCGGGGGTCGAGGCATAGCCGCCCGGTTCGGTACGGCTGCCGGCACTCATCGATGTCACACCGAGGCTCATCATGTTTGCGCGGAATTTGGGATTCTCTCTGGTCGAGTACGATATGTCTATGTCGTGGTCAAACAGGCGGAACGCAAATGTCAGCTGCGCCAGCTCGCGGTCACTCATCACCACCGACGGTGTGTAGCCACCCTCGGCCGGACACATGCGCGGGAAGTTCACGCTATATCGCGTCTGCCAGTAGTTGCGGCGCAAATAGCGCAGATGGCGGGCCATCATTGTCACATCCGTACGCCAGTCCTCGAGACCGATCAGCACACCCATGCCTATCTTGTGAACTCCGGCACGGCCCATACGGTCAAAACCGTTGACTCGCCAGTCAAACACCGACTTCATACCGCGCGGATGATACACCTTGTAGCGTTTCTCGTTATATGTCTCCTGGAAACACACCACACCGTTCAGTCCCGAGCGGGTCAGACGCGCATAGTCACGCTCCTTCAGCGGCATCACCTCGATGGTGAGATTGTTGAAATACGGACGCGCCGTCTGAAGCACTTTCTCAAGATAATCAGCACCGTTGATCGCCGGAAATTCACCCGACACGATCAGCAGATTCTCGAACGGCCCCAGACGCCTTATGGCCTCGCACTCGGCGCGCACCTGATCGAGCGTCAGCGTCACGCGTTCGAGCGGATTGGAATGGTTGAACCCGCAATACACACAATGGTTCGTGCACGCGTTCGACACATACATCGGTATGTAGAGCGATATCGTGCGTCCGAAACGCTCAAGCGTGATGCGGCGGCTCTTCTGAGCCATCTGTTCGAGATAGGGTGCCGCGGCCGGCGAGATGAGCGCCATGAAATCGGCCACGTCAAGATGCTCCTTCGACAGAGCGGTCTCAACGTGTCGGGGCGTCATGGCGTCTATCTCGGCCGTCGTGGTGTCCCAGTCGAATTTTTTAAGTTCGTCGGAAAACATTGTCAAAGGTTATTTCACGCATTCATCGGCCATTGCTGCCGATATGCGCATTGCGCAAAAATTGGGGCCGCACATCGTGCAGAAACGGTCGTCGCCGTCATTGCGGTGGCTGTCCACATAATATTCGCGGGCACGTTCAGGGTCAAGCGACAGGTTGAACTGGTCTTTCCAGCGGAATTCAAAGCGGGCGAGGCTCATAGCGTCGTCGCGCACCTGCGCGCCCGGATGCCCCTTGGCCAGATCGGCCGCATGTGCCGCGATCTTGTAGGTGACCACACCCGTGCGCACATCCTCAAGCCCCGGAAGTGACAGATGCTCCTTGGGCGTCACATAGCATATCATGGCTGTTCCCATCCATGCTATCTGTGCCGCGCCTATGGCCGACGTGATGTGGTCATATCCCGGAGCGATATCCGTCGTCAGCGGCCCGAGGGTATAGAAAGGCGCCTCGTGACACTTGTCGAGCTGGCGATCCATATTCTCGCGTATCTTGTTCATAGGCACATGTCCCGGGCCCTCGATGATCACCTGCACATCATGTCGCCATGCTATCTCCGTCAGCTCGCCGAGCACATCAAGCTCCAGGAACTGCGAGCGGTCGTTGGCATCGTGGATCGATCCCGGACGCAGACCGTCGCCGAGCGACACAGCCACGTCATAGCGCGCAAGTATCTCGCATATCTCGTCGAAACGTGTGTAAAGGAAATTCTCCTCACCGTGGATCACCGCCCAGCGGGTCATGATCGAGCCGCCGCGGCTCACGATGCCCGTGAGTCTCTCGCCCACCATGTCGGCATGCGCACGCAGCGCTCCGGCGTGGATGGTGAAATAGTCCACTCCCTGCTCACACTGCTCGATCAGCGTATCGCGGTAGATTTCCCACGTCAGATCCTCAACACGCCCGTTCACCTTCTCCAATGCCTGATAGACAGGCACAGTCCCTACGGGCACTGGGCAGTTGCGCACGATCCATTCGCGTGTCTCGTGTATATTGTCGCCGGTCGACAGATCCATCAGGGTGTCACCGCCCCAATAGCAGCTCCACACGGCTTTCTTCACCTCTTCCTCAATGCCGCTCGACAATGCCGAATTGCCGATGTTGGTGTTGAGTTTCACCAGAAAATTGCGGCCTATGATCATCGGCTCGGCCTCGGGATGGTTGATGTTGGCCGGCAGCACCGCACGTCCGCGGGCTATCTCGTCGCGCACAAATTCAGGTGTGATATGTGTCTTGATGCCCAGAGCTTCGGCATTCATGTTCTCGCGTATGGCCACATATTCCATCTCGGGCGTGATCACTCCCGCACGCGCGAGCGCCATCTGCGTGATGCCGCGTCCCTCCTTGCCGCGCAGAGGTGCGTGGCGCTGCGGAAAACGTATGGCATCGAGCGATGCGTCAGCCTCGCGCATCCGGCCATATTCGCTGGTGATCGATGGCAGACGCTCGAGATCATCGCGCTTGTCGAGCCACTGCGAACGCATCCTCGGCAGTCCGCGGTTTATGTCGATCTCCACATTCGGGTCGGTATAGACGCCGCTGGTGTCATACACGGTCACCGGAGCGTTCTGGCGCATTGTCTTGTTGCCGTCGGCATCGATCTTCACTGTCGGGGTGAGATTCACCTGACGCATTCCCACACGCAGTTCAGGAAACCGTTCCCCCTTCATATATGTCTTTTCAGAACCGGGATACGCCCGGAGGTCAATATTTTCGAGTTTCATATGATTGTCATGTTTATTATGTTTGAGTAGCTGGTCAGTCGAGAAATGATGTCAACGGGCTTGTGGCCGACGCCGACGATGTCACCGCCCCGAGTCCGGCACGGTAGGCACGGCGTCCGGCGATCACAGCCTCTTTGAACGCCACTGCCATCTCCACCGGATCGCCTGCCACGGCTATGGCCGTGTTCACCAATACAGCGTCAGCGCCCATCTCCATTGCCTCAGCGGCATGCGACGGTGCGCCTATTCCGGCGTCGATCACCACAGGCACGCGGCTCTCGGCAATGATGATCTCCAGCATGTCGCGGGTGCGCAGTCCCTTGTTCGTCCCTATCGGGGCGCCGAGAGGCATCACAGCTGCTGTGCCCACCTCCTCGAGACGCTTGCACAACACCGGATCGGCCTGCACATAGGGCAGCACCTTGAACCCCATTGCCGCCAGCCGCTCCGTGGCCTTGAGGGTCTCCACCGGATCGGGCAGCAGATATTTCGGGTCGGGATGTATCTCAAGCTTCAGGAAGTCAGTGCCGAACACGTCGCGTGCAAGCTGTGCCGCGAGCACGGCCTCCTCTGCGTTGCGCACTCCCGATGTGTTGGGCAGAAACTGCACATGGTCGCGGTTGATATGCGCCAGCATGTTGTCTTCATCGCTGTGATCCATGTCGATGCGTTTCATTGCCACGGTGATCATTTCTGATTCTGAGGCCAGTATGGCTTCGAGCATGAGGCGGTTTGATGGAAATTTACCCGTGCCCACAAACAGGCGTGAAGTAAACTCGCGGCCGCCGATAGTCAGTATATCGCTCATTTTTTTAGGGTATTTTGTAGTCTGTTGATGAATTGTGATGTCTCGGCCACCGGATCTGATGCCCCGATGATGGCGCCCGACACGGCCATGCCGTTCACTCCGGTTGCCATCAGTGGCTCGATGTCGTCGGTGGTGATGCCACCTATCGCCACTATCGGCAGCTCTATTCCCGCAGCCCGGGCTTGAGCCACGATGTCGCGGTACCCCTCATAGCCGAGCACCGACGCGAGGCGTTCCTTGGTCGTCGTGTGGCGCAACGGCCCCAGACCCACATAGTCCACGTCAAGCCCGCGCAGAGCCAGCAGATCATCGATGGTGTTGGCTGTCACACCGATTATGGCATGTGGCCCGAGCAGTTCCCGTGCCTCGCGTGCCGGCATATCTTCCTTGCCTAAATGCACGCCCGACACCTTCAGCTCGTTGACAAGCTCCACACGGTCGTCGATCACAAGAAAAGTGTCGGTTTCCTGGCACAGCGGTATCAGTTCCATCGCCACGTTACGCACTTCGTCATCTGTGGCATTTTTCATTCTCAGCTGTATCCAGCGGCATCCGCCTTCGATCGCCATCTGCGCCTCTTCGGCTATGGTATACTTGTCAGACGGATGTGTTATGAATTGTAGCATAATCAAGCTGTTTGTTTGTCGTTGATCTATGAGTGTGAGTTACTTTATATCCATGCGGCCGTCAGCATTGCATAGCCCGCGAAGTTATATCGGTCAAGCAGCCCTATGTTCTCAGGCGTCACCCCTCCGAGTGCCACAATCTCGATCTGGTCGATGCCATCGAGCCGGCTCAGCTCATCGGCCGTGAACGCAGCCTTGTAGCCCGATTTGCTCAGACTGTCGAACACCGGGCTTAATGTCACATACGATAGTCCTGCAGCGCGGCAGCGCGCCACCTCTTCTATCGAATGGCATGAGGCGCTCAGTGTGCCGCCGTAACCATCCGGTGGGGTGGGGCAGCGGCGGTTGAGATGGATGCCGCCCAAGTTGAATTCATTCGTCAGGTCGAAATGACCGTGCAGGTGCAGCCTCCCGTGCAGCCGTTGGGGTATATCTTCGATCAGGTGCAGCATCTCGCGGCGCGACGCTCCCGGATGTCGCAGGTGCACATCGCTGAACCGCCCGCTGTCGAGCAGCCGTGCAATGCGTTCCGGCTCGTCCGGCAGTGCGCACTCATGTGTCACTGCTATGCGCCGACGATATTTATCCGCCATAAAATGCCTTGATGATGAGTATATTGTCGCCATCGGTGAGCTGTGTCGACGCGCGTTTGTCGCTCGACACCACCGTGCCGTTCAGTGCCGTGGCAATCCCTTCAGGCATCACTCCCGCCTCCATCAGTGCGTCGGCCAGTGTCGCGCCGTCGGCCAGTGTCGTGGGTTTGTCGTTGATTTTTACAGTCATGAGAGTGTGATTGAATTTAACTCGTATTAAGTGAGTGTTCATTTTAAATTTTGGTTTAGATTCGAGATTTATTTCGAGACTATTTTCCTCGAAGAGGAGGGAGCGTAGCGAGCTACGTGACTGACGATGAGAGGGAAAGAGACCGAAAGAAATCCGAAGATGAACCAAAATGATGGCAATTACTAATGAAAATCTTTTTTAATTTAAATTGAACACTCACTTAAGATTGAGAATCAATTATGAGCGATTTTTTCAGCGAGAAGAAGGAGCGTAGCGAGCTACGTGACTGATGAACGGTGG
>CANOUR010000086.1 GCA_947570265.1 uncultured Bacteroidales bacterium
CGCGACCCCAACCTTGGCAAGGTTGTGCTCTACCAACTGAGCTATTTTCGCGTTTTATACCGGCTCTCCGTTAATTGCGTTGCAAAGGTAGGGATAATTTTGATTCCCGCCAAATTTTATGCGAACTTTTTTGAGAAAAAATTGCAACAGTGTGTCGGTCAGATGTTGAGCAGATCTTTAAAATCGTCAATCAGAGCCTCGGGGCGGCGGGTGCCAAGCATTCTGGCAGACTGCGCTCCGAGCGTGAATCCCACGGCGCGTGCGCCGCAGCTGCTCGCCATCTCGAGGTCATAGATCGTGTCACCGACCACCACTGTGTCGGCAGGGTCAACGTCGAACATTTTCATCAGATGGATCACCATGTCCGGAGCGGGTTTGGGACGATCCACGGCATATTCGCTCACCCATGCGTCGGCAAATTTGTCGAGACCCGAGGCGCGGACAATCGTGTCGAGTTCGGCTGCCCGGCGCATCGACACGATGCCTATTTTGGCTCCGCGTTTGCGCAGTGTGGCGAGGGTTTCGGTCGCACCTGCAAAGATTTTGAGATTTTTCAGGGTGCTTTTTAGAAAAAGCGGATGATAGAGTGATACGGCCTCGCGTTGTATGGCCGGATCATCGATGCCGGTCGAGAGGATGAATGTGTCTTCCAGACGCATGCCGTTCATCGATGCCAGATGATCGATGTCGGGCAGGGGGATGTTCATTGTGTCGAGAACAGTCAGCTTTGTACCCAGAATATCTCCACAGGAGTCAAGTATTGTGCCGTCGAGATCTATTATATATGCCTTTGCTGGTTTCATTTCGTGACAAAGTTATATATAAGATGAAAACGGTGTCGCGAGGCAACAATTTTGTAAAGGCATTTTCACGTTTTTGTGACAAAAATCACGGCATCAGAAGATAGAGCGGTGATGCGTCGAAGCGTGGCAGGGCGACAAGCTCAGGATTGCCTGGCGATGCGCCCGAGGCGGCGAGAGACCGGCCGACGGTGTCGAGTGCGATCTCCGGAGTGTTGTTGTCGTGGCTCAGATGGCAGAGAAATATATTGCGTAGGCCGGGGGTCAGTATTTCGGATATGAAACCGGCTGTGACTGCGTTGTCGAGATGGCCACGTGTGTCGGCTATGCGGCGTTTCAGATATTCGGGATAGTGGCCGTTCATGAGCATGCCGAGGTCGTAGTTTGCCTCGAGCATTATGTGTGATGCGAGTCTCATGTAGTGGTCGACGCGCGGTGTGATGCACCCCAAGTCGGTGGCCACGGCGAATGTGTGGCGTCCGGCCGAATGGGTGATATAGAATCCGGCATTGTCCGTGCCGTCGTGACTCACCTCGAATGGTGTGATATTGAAGTCGCAGAGTGTGAATTCAAATTCTTTGTAGATCGGGCGGTGATAATCCTTGATGCGGCGTGATATGTTGTGTCGGCGCAACAGTCCGTTCAATGTCCTGGGTGTGCAATACAATGACATGTGGCGGTTGTGGCGCAGCATCGGGTAGGCGAAGCGCACGTGGTCGCTGTGGTCGTGTGTCAGCAGTATGCCGAGCACATTTTCCATCTTTATGCCGTGGCTCATCAGGGTATCTGCGACTTTGGAGGCATCGACGCCTGCATCGATCAGGAATCCCGACTTGCCGTCGCCGAGATAGGCGCAGTTGCCGCTCGATCCGCTTCCGAAACTGATGAATTCAAGAGGGCGTAGCGGCGATTCGGATGCAGTGGCGGTGTCGGTCTGTTCCATTGCCATCCGTCGGGCTGCCTCGTCGATGGCGGGATGGACGGGCATGTTCTCGAGATGGTCGAACAGACCTGGCTGAAGATCGGAGAAGTCAATGCGTTGTCGTCGTCCCATATGCGTTGTTTATCTGTAAAGAAGGTAGATGGCCGGACGTTTGCCTATCTGAGGCAGATTACGGGACCAGTCGCGGATGGTGCGGGTGACCACCGACTGTGTAGGGCCGGTGATGTCGACCGCCACACACAGGCGAAGTGTGCCTGGAAGCGCTTTGACCAATTCCTGCATGAGCCGGTCATTGCGATAGGGGGTCTCGATGAAAATTTGAGTCTGGTCATCGTGACGTATGCGGCGCTCCATTTCGCGAAGCGCTGCAGTGCGTTCGGCCGCTCCGATTGGCAGGTAGCCTGCGAATGCAAACGACTGTCCGTTGAATCCCGATGCCATAAGCGACATGATGATGCTCGACGGCCCGACCATGGGAACGACGTTGTAGCCGCGCTGCTGGGCGAGTGCGACTGCGAGCGCGCCCGGATCGGCTACAGCCGGACATCCGGCTTCGGAGATGACGCCTATGTCGTGTCCTTGTTCCATCGGCGTGAGCATCGGGGCTACGTCGTCGGGCGGGGTGTTTTTGTCGAGAGTGTAGAGTGTCAGTTCATCAATGTCGATGTTGCGGTCGCATCGTTTCAGGAAACGGCGTGCCGTGCGTTCGTTCTCAACGATGAAATATCGCAGACCGCGCATCACCTCGATATTGGCCGACGGAATCACCTGGTCAACGGGTGAGTCGCTCATGGTCGAGGGGATGAGATAGAGCGTAGGACGTTTGTCAGATGTCTTCGAGTCCATATTCCTTTATTTTGCGGTAGAGGGTGCGCTCTGATATGTTGAGCTCTCGTGCTGTGGCCTTGCGGCGTCCGCCGTTGCGCTCGAGCGATCGGCGTATGGTGTCGCGCTCTGTCTGCTCGAGTGTGAGCGTCGCTACGGGGTGATTGTCGGGTATGCGTGTCTCGATGGGTGTGTATCGCACGAGTGCGGCCGCTTGCGGTGGTTGCTGGTCAGAGATATGCTGTTCGGCCGTGAGGTGTGTCGAGGTGTCGGGTGCGATTGCGCCTTTGACAGAGTGATGTTCTTTCTCACCGATCTGTGCCCGCAGTTCCTCGATCTCGCGTCGCAGCCCCAGCAGCATGCTGAATAGCATCTCGCGTTCGGCCTCGTAACTGTGGAGCCCCGTCGCCGACGATTGGCCTGATCCGGACGGAGGTGTGAAGACGGGCATTGTAGTGGAGTCAGGCAGATATGCCCTGGTGTCTTCGGCTGTGATGTCGTTGCCTGCGTCGAAGAGTGCGAGTTGTTCCACTACATTCTTCAGCTGTCGCACGTTTCCCGGCCAGCGGTAGGCCATCAGCTCGGCGCGTGCCTGATCGGAGATGGTGATGGCCGGTGTGCGGTAGCGTTCGGCAAACTCCGATGCGAATTTGCGGGCCAGCAAGGCTATGTCGTTGCCTCGGTCGCGCAGCGGCGGCACTGTGATCTGCACTGTTGACAACCGGTAGAATAGATCTTCACGGAACTTGCCGCGTGCCACTGCCTGCGCCATGTCGACATTGGTGGCGGCGACGATGCGCACATTGGCCTTCTGCACTGTGCTTGACCCGACTTTGAGAAATTCGCCGGACTCGAGCACACGCAGCAGGCGAGCCTGGGTGGTCATGGGCAGCTCGGCGACTTCGTCGAGAAATATCGTGCCGCCGTCAGCCTCTTCGAAGTAGCCTTTGCGGGCGGCGACCGCACCTGTGAACGCGCCTTTTTCGTGGCCGAACAGCTCACTGTCGATCGTGCCCTCGGGAATGGCGCCACAGTTCACCGCGATGTATGTCGAGTGCTTGCGGTGGCTGAAATGATGGATAATCTTCGGGAAAAACTCCTTGCCGGTGCCGCTCTCGCCGGTGATGAGCACCGACAGGTCGATGGGTGCCACCTGGATGGCACGCGCTATTGCGGCTGTGAGCGCCGGAGCGTTGCCGACGATCCCAAACCTCATCTTGGCCTGCTGAACCTCAGGTGATGTGTTGGCGAAATAGATGTCCATTATCGTCAGTGTGCTGTATTAGGATTTGTGTCGTAGCGCATAAGTCCGCTCCTTGAGCCACAGGCCGAACTCGTCGAGCGATGTCTGGTGAAGCCGCTGCTCGTCGACGCTGATGGGGTCGCCCACGGTGATGTGGATGGTCGAGCCGTGTTTGCGGAACACCTCGGAGGGCAGACGGAGCGTGCGCAGTTGCCACGATATGCGTCCGAGAATGTTGAATAACGCTGAGTTTGACCCGTGGAAATAAACCGGGATCACAGGCACGCCACACTGCTGTATGAGACGTATGACGGTCGGTTGCCACTGCCGGTCCTCGAGGTGGAGGCTGCGGTTGAGTTTTGATACGGCTCCTGCAGGGAAAAATCCGAGCGGGTGGCCGCGGCGTACCTGCATGATCGCTTCCTTTATGCCTTTCATCGACACGGCTTTCTTGGCCGGATCGTCAGATGCCAGTGCGTCGACGGCTATGAAATTGCGCCGCATGCCCGAGATGTGATTGAGGATCATGTTCACCATCACCTTGTAGTCCTGGCGACGTGAAGCCATTATGTTGATAAGGGCTATGCCGTCGAGTGCTCCGAATGGATGGTTGCTGACGGTGATAAACGCGCCCTCGGGCAGATTGTCGAGTACTCGGGCGTTGTCGATCTTCAGCGATATGTCGAGATCAGAGAGTATGCCTGCCGTCACCGACGCTCCGTCGGGCTTGAGATAGTTGCGGCCATGAAGCCAGTTGCACTTGTCAATGGCGAAAAGTTTCATGAGGCCGTTCACAATCTTGTTGTGGCCTTTGAGAAAAGGAGCAGCGGCCACGATGTCATCGTAGCCGAGAACATCGGCTCTGAGTCCGTTTTCGGTGGTGTCTGGTGTCATGTATTACAGGCAATAACATGCAAAGGTAATCAAATTCCTGCTGAAATTTGTTACATTTGCAGTTGTTAATACTTCAAAACATTCCATATGGCCAATATTCTAAAGGAATTCAAAGACTTTGCCATGAAGGGCAATGTGATCGACATGGCGGTCGGCGTGATCATCGGCGCGGCATTCGGCAAAATCGTTTCGTCGCTGGTTGACGACATTATCATGCCGCTGGTCGGTGTGGCAACCGGAGGCATGAATTTCACCGATTACAAATGGGTGATTCAAAAGGCTGTTGTCGACGGACAGGAGATAATAAAACCAGAGGTAACCCTCAACTGGGGCACATGGGTGCAGACTGTGGTCGATTTTCTCATTGTGGCATTCTGCATTTTCGTGGCCATCAAGTTCATGAACAATCTGCGTAAGAAGAAAGAGGAAGAGCCTGCTCCCGCACCCGCTCCGACAAAAGAGGAAGAGCTGCTCACCGAGATCCGCGATCTGCTCCGCGATCGCAAGTGACCGGCGCATAATGCCCCCGTTGCAACAGAGACAGGCCGCTGACAAAGCGGCCTGTCTCTGTTGACTATCGTGCGCATGAAGGGACTCGAACCCCCACGTCCTGAGACATTAGATCCTAAGTCT
>CANOUR010000087.1 GCA_947570265.1 uncultured Bacteroidales bacterium
GCAGCTGCCCCCGCCGCCTAAAGCGAAAACGGCAGCAAGAGCACATTGACATACTTCACATTCTATTTATCAGCCTATTGCAAATCAGTTGGCCGATGATCCTATTTTTATTATATTTGCACCTTATATTTTGTTTTGTGAAAATATCACTATTGAATATTCACCTATGTCAATCGAAAATATACTCGCGCAAGGTGTGGCTCGTGCCGTCAACCAGCTTTACAGCATAGAGTGCGATCCGGCAAGCGTGCAGCTATCAGCCACCAAAAAAGAATTTGAAGGCAATCTCACTGTCGTCACCTTCCCATGGGTAAAAGCGGCGCGCAAGTCTCCCGAAGCAGTCGGAAAAGAGATCGGCGACTGGCTCGTCGACAACGAACCCGCTGTGGCTCGCTACAATGTGATCAAAGGGTTTCTCAACATCGTGATCGAACCGACATTCTGGAACTCGGTGCTGAACCATATCGCCCACGACAAGATGTGGGGAATCACAGCTGTAACCGACCAATCACCACTGGTGATGGTCGAATACTCATCGCCCAACACCAACAAACCACTCCATCTCGGTCACCTGCGCAACATTCTGCTCGGCTACAGCCTGTCGCAGATACTCGAAGCCTGCGGCAACCGGGTGGTGAAAACAAATATCGTCAACGACCGCGGCATCCACATATGCAAGTCGATGCTCGCATGGCAGAAATGGGGCGACGGCATCACTCCCGAAAAAGCAGGTAAAAAGGGCGACCACCTGATCGGCGACTTCTATGTGTTGTTCGACAAGCATTTCAAAGCCGAAGTGGCCGACCTGATCGAAAAAGGCATGACCAAGGAAGAAGCCGAAGCCGCTTCACCTCTGATGCAGGAAGCGCGCGACATGCTGCGCCGCTGGGAGGCCAAAGATCCCGAAGTGCGCTCGCTGTGGGGCATGATGAACCAGTGGGTCTACGACGGTTTTGACCAGACATACCACCGCATGGGTGTGGGTTTCGACAAAATCTACTACGAAAGCGACACCTACCTCGAAGGCAAGGAAAAGGTATTGGAAGGCCTCGACAAAGGACTGATGTATCGCAAGGAAGATGGCTCGGTATGGGCTGACCTCACAGCCGACGGACTCGACCACAAGCTGCTGCTCAGAAGCGACGGCACATCGGTCTATATGACTCAGGACATCGGCACTGCCAAACTGCGCTATCAGGACTATCCGATCGACAAGATGATATATGTCGTAGGCAACGAACAGAACTATCATTTCCAGGTGCTGTCGCTGCTGCTCGACCGCCTCGGCTTCAAATGGGGCAAGGACCTGGTGCACTTCAGCTACGGAATGGTCGAACTCCCCGAAGGAAAAATGAAGAGCCGCGAAGGCACAGTTGTCGATGCCGACGACCTGATGGCAGAAATGGTGACCACCGCACGCTCCGTCTCGGAAGAAATGGGCAAACTCGACGGATGCCCCGAAGAGGAAAAAGCTGAAATCTCCGAGATTGTCGGCATGGGCGCTCTTAAATATTTCCTACTGAAAGTCGATCCTCGCAAAAACATGACTTTCAACCCTAAAGAGTCGATCGACTTCAACGGCAATACCGGACCATTCATCCAGTACACCTACGCTCGCATCCGCTCTCTGCTGCGCAAAGCCGACGAGCAGGGAGCAGCCCACACCGACTTCACCGCCGTAGTGCCATGCGACCGGGAGATCACCCTCATTCAGAAGCTGGCCGATTTCCCCTCCACCGTGTCAGAAGCAGGCCGCAGCTACAGCCCCGCTGTGATCGCCAACTACGCTTACGACCTCGTGAAGACTTACAACCAGTTCTACCACGACTGTACTGTGCTCGGTGAGGCTGACCCGGCAAAACGCTCGCTACGTCTCACATTGTCGCAGGCAACCGCCGACGTGGTCGAGCGCGCCATGTCTCTGCTCGGCATACGTGTGCCTCAACGAATGTAAGCGATTAAACGTTTTAATAACTCTATCATCTACAAAAAACAGAACAATATGACTCCTCCACCCTATGATCCGCAGCGCTACGGCTATCAGTCGCAGCCTGCCCACAACGCGTTCGCCGAAGTGCAGACAATCGCCACCGGCGCCATGAAGCGTGTATACCTCAAAATGACACTCGGACTGATTGTCACTGCCCTCGTGGCTCTATGGTGCACAAGCAGCCCTGCATTCTGGAATTTCCTCGCCGCCAACAACTGGGCGATATGGGGACTCTTCATCGGCGAGCTTATTCTTGTATTCGCCATATCGGCCGGAATCAACAAGATGAGCACAATGACAGCATCGCTGCTTTTCTACCTGTTCGCAGCCATAAACGGCGCGGCTCTATCGCCGATTTTCATGGTCTATACCGCCGCATCCATCTCAAAGACATTCTTCATCACGGCAGGAACATTCGGCGCCATGAGTGTCTACGGATATTTCACAAACAAAGATCTCACCCGATGGGGGTCGATACTCATCATGGCACTTTTCGGACTGATCATCGTGTCGCTGGTCAACATATTCCTTAAAAGTTCCGGACTCGAATGGATAATCTCGGCCGCAGGTGTGCTGATATTCATCGGACTCACAGCCTGGGACACACAAAAGATCAAGCAGATGGCCGAATACACTCCCGCATCTGAAATCGGACGTCTCGCCACCATTGGCGCGCTCAACCTCTACCTCGATTTCATCAACCTCTTCCTCTATCTGCTCCGGTTCTTCGGCAACAGTCGCGACTGATACTGATCCGTCAGTTTTAAATACGACGCCGGCGCCGTCTGCCACGACGAGCACCGGCGCTGTTATTTCACGATAAATTGTTAAATTTGTAAGCCGAAACACTGTGCCGGGCGTTTTATATAAAAAACATTATCAATTATGGAATCTACCCGCCAAGCAAAAATAGCACGTCTGATCCAGAAGGAACTCAGCGAAATCTTCCGTCAGCAAACAGCCAAGACGCACGGCACACTCGTGTCCGTTAGTGCAGTGAGAGTATCGCCCGACCTAAGCATAGCACGCGCCTACCTGTCAGTATTCCCTTCCGGAAAAGCACAGGAAATGATCGAGAGCATCAACCGCAGCGCAAAGACAATCCGCTATGAACTTGCCCAGAAAGTGCGCTATCAACTGAGAAAGACACCCGAACTCGCTTTCTACCTCGACGACTCGCTCGACTACATCGAGAAAATAGACAACCTTCTGAAGCCCTCTGACGCCAGCAACGACGAATAATCCTCTCTTGAGCATGCTGTCGCTGCGCATAGCCTGGCGCTACCTATTCGCACCCAAAAGCCACAATGCTGTCAACATCATCTCGATGGTAGCACTGTGTGGCGTTGCCGTAGCGTCGCTTGCAATGGTGACAGTGATGTCGGTGTTCAACGGCTTTTCCGATCTCGCCGCAGCGCGTTTCTCCGCCTTGGATCCACCGCTTCTTGCCATCCCCTCATCGGGCAAAGTCATAGACAACGCCGACAGCATAGCGTCACGCCTCGAACAACTCCCCCAGATAGCAATGGCGCTTCCTGTCATTGAAGAGCAAGGACTTGCCATATATGGCGACCGCCAGATGGCCGTGACACTTGTCGGAGTCGACAGACGATGGAACACCGCTCTGCCTGTTGAATCCGTAGTGATCGATGGAACGGACATGACCGACACCGACGAAAACCAACGCATGTCGACGATCTCCGTAGGCACTGCCGTCAGACTTGGAGCACATCCCGACTACTACCGCACAATGGCCGTGTTCGTACCACGCCGACAGGGACGCTACAATCCTGCCAACCCCATGGCGGCATTCCGGTCCGACTCATTGAGGGTAACTGCCGTCTACCGCACCGACCAGAACGAGCTCGACGACGACCGCGTGGTCATGCCCATCGAACGCCTCAGAAGAATGCTTGGCTACAACACAGGTCAGGCATCGTCGCTCATGATAATACCCGCGGAAGGAGTGACCGAATCTCAAGCACGCCAAACGACACAAAATGTCACCGGACTCACCACACTCACACGCATTGAGCAACACCACGAAGCATTCCGCATGATCGAGATTGAAAAATGGATCTCATTTCTCATGCTCTCCTTCATACTCGTCATCGCATCGTTCAACATCATCTCAACACTGTCACTTCTCATAATTGAGAAAGAAGACTCGATAAACGTCCTCTACGCCCTCGGAGCGACCCGAAGCAATGTCAACCGCATCTTTGTCATACAAGGATGGCTTATCAGCATATTCGGAGGCATTGCCGGCGTCATATCAGGATCTGCACTCGTTCTCGCTCAGCAATGGGGCAAATTCATCAAACTCGGAGGCAATCCCGCCCAGATGTCCATATCGGTATATCCCGTACGCCTTGACCCCGTTGACCTGCTGCAGGTGATAACCGTAGTGACAGCAGTCGGAATACTCACCGGACTCGTCACGCTCGCCGTAAGAAAAACCCGTTGACAGGGTTACATACATAAAAAACGGCCAAAGTATAAATATCCGTGCCAATCTGCTTGCACTTTAAAGCTTTTTAGCTAATTTTGCCATCATAATCAAGCATAGAAAAAGACCATGGATAAGATCGACAAACTCGACCGGCATATCCTCAGGATAATAATGAAAAACGCAAGAATAGCGTCAAAAGATGTAGCCGCAGAATGCAATGTATCTCGTGCCGCTATCCATCAACGCATACAACGCCTGATCGACATGGGCGTGATCACCGGCTCAGGCTATACAGTGAATCCTAAAGCCCTCGGTTACCGCACATGCACATATATCGGTGTAAACCTCGAACGAGGCGCATTGTATCGCGATGTAGTACCTGAGCTTGATAAAATACCCGAAATCACAGAATGCCACTTCACAACCGGCCCCTACACCCTTCTGATAAAACTCGTGGCGCGCGACAATGAACACCTCATGACATTGCTCAATGACCACATCCAGATGATACCGGGCGTCACAGGCACAGAAACGCTGATTTCTCTCGACAACAGCATACACCGCAACATTCCTATCGACTGATCACACAAACAGCGTCAGACTCAAAAAAACAGCCGTTGCTGCTTACACACATCCCAACCTATAATACCGACGGAGACAAGCACTGGTTAATGATGCTTGTCTCCGTCTACTTTGATACCGTTCGGAAGCCTATGTAGCTCCCAGCGATTCTACGCAGGGGGGATATGAAAATGAAGGCGTCCGGGAGGGTTGCTTCCGGACGCCTGGAG
>CANOUR010000088.1 GCA_947570265.1 uncultured Bacteroidales bacterium
TCATCTTCCGACTATGCAATCTCTATGCCTAAACACAGCTTTTTTACCATGCGCCAAAATCATCGGCAAATCCGAGGCGGAACAGCGGGAATTTTGTAAATTTGCCGAACTATTCATTTCCGCCAAAAACAAAGCATGAGACGCATCAAATATGACGGCCTTACATTTGAGCCATATATAGGTAACGACCGTATCACCGCACGCATCAAGGAGATCGGACAGCAGATCACGGAGGAATACCGCGGACGCCGCCCATTGCTTGTGTGTGTGCTCAACGGAGCTTTTCCGTTTGCAGCCGATCTTTTCCGCGAGATTGATACCGATGCAGAGATCGCTTTTATAAAGCTCAGCAGCTATGAG
Source organism: uncultured Bacteroidales bacterium (assembly GCA_947570265.1). Taxonomy (GTDB): domain Bacteria; phylum Bacteroidota; class Bacteroidia; order Bacteroidales; family Muribaculaceae; genus CAG-1031. The sequence goes on from CANOUR010000088.1 coordinate 361, forward strand.
GGCACCGGCTCGACAGGTGTTGTGAAGGAGATCATGGGACTCACAGCTGACATCACAGGCCGATCAGTGATCATTGTAGAGGATATCGTCGATACAGGCAACACGATCGAAAAACTCATATCGGATCTTTCATCGCGTAATCCGGCTGAAATAAAGGTGGCGACATTGCTTTTCAAGCCCGAGGCGCTTCAGAAGGATGTAAAACCTGACTATGTGGGTTTCGAGATTCCCAAGAAGTTTATCATCGGTTTCGGCCTCGACCTCGACGGCCTGGCCCGCAATCTGCCTGACATATGGATGCTGTCGCCTGAATGTGAGAATAATGCCGCGGAGTGAATGGCAATAACAAAGAACCACCAATTTATCATTCCGCAGTCATAAACAACCGCTATGTTCAATCTTGTAATTTTCGGTGCTCCCGGAAGTGGTAAAGGCACCCAAAGTGAAAAAATCACAGAAACCTACGGTCTACACCATATTTCGACCGGTGAATTGCTGCGCGACCAGATTGCCCGCGGCACTGAGCTGGGTAAGATCGCTGACAGCTTCATATCGAAGGGACAGCTCATACCGGATGACCTGATGGTGCGCATCCTCGATGCCGAGCTCGACAAACCCGAGGCAAAGCATGGTGTGATTTTCGACGGATTTCCCCGCACAATTCCTCAGGCTGATGCTTTGAGCAAGATGCTCGCCAAGCGAGGCACGGCACTCCACGGAGTGGTCGGTCTCGAACTTGAGGATGATGAGTTGATAGACCGTCTTGTGAAGCGTGGCAAGGAGTCGGGACGCAGCGATGACAATCCCGAAACGATCAAGGAACGCCTTAAGGTTTACCATACGACGACGCAGCCCCTGCGTGAATACTATATCAACGATGGCTCATATAAGGGTGTGAGAGGCCATGGCAGCGTTGAGGATATATTCAGTTCGATACGCACTCATCTTGATGCTCTCAAGGCCAACGAGCCGATCTAAGAGTGTGTAGTCATCTTGACTTCACATCCTAAGAACCTTTCTCCACTATTGACATACAGCTCTTGCCCGGGTATATGCCCGCTGCAAGAGCTGTCTTTTTCAGGCGATGGATTGGTCAGAGGTCGTGACCGTCGTCGGTGTCGTTGTAGCGGAGATGGTTGAGGGGGCGCATGACATTGACGAGTGTCTGGCTCCAGAAGTCGGCGAAATCGATCCTGACGGCTGCGATTGCTGCGGGAATCATATCGACCGGGACGTTCTTGACCATCTCGGTGAAATTGTAGAGTTCCTGATATATATCGGCAAGACTTTCAGATATGCTTGCTCCGATAGGAGTGTCGGAGTATTTCATATCGGCCTCGAATGTCTCGAGATAAACGTCGTCGGCACCGAAGAGGCTCTGCAACCGTTCGCTGACCAGATTGTAGTCTGATTCGTCGAGCGCATTGCCAAGGTCGACATCCATTTCGTCGGCTTCGCCGAGTGCGACCGGATCGGTCAGGTCGGCAGCCGCCATATAGATTCTCGGCAACAGGCGTGTCATCGAAGCAATGAAGTCGGTCCGCATGTCAACTCGGGCGTTTTCGATAGCCTGACAATATTCGTTGGCGAGGGCTATGAAAGCCAGACGCGCATTGGTCAGCAGGGATGAAGATTCCATTGAATGTCCGGTTATTTTTGCGTGGGGAGATACAGTCCTTTTTCCTTTATATACTGAAAAACTCCGGGTGGGAGGAAACATGTCATGTCTTTGCCCCGTGCGATCGCCCCCCTGACGAATGTGCTTGACAGGGAGCTGAGCGGAGCATCGACCACCTCCATGCCATCTTCGTAGCGGTTGGGCACAGGATAGCCGGGACGCGGATAGACAATGACACCATAGTCGTCGAGAATGGTCTGATAGTCTTTCCATTGCTCGAAGATGCGCCAGTTGTCGCTGCCTACGATGAGTTTGAAGCGTTTGCGGGGATAGCGGCGCGAGAGCACTTTGAGTGTGTCAACCGTGTAGCTCGGGCGCGGCATCGACAATTCGATGTCACAGACTCCGATGCTTTCATCGATGTCGCGTGTGGCTATTTTCAGCATCTCGAGCCGACACATGTCGGGGATCAACGCCCCGGGGTGGGTCTTGAGCGGATTGCGCGGGGAGAGCGTAAGCCATACGGCGTCGAGTCCGGCAAATTGCTGCAGGTAGCTTGCCAGCATGAGGTGCCCGATGTGAACCGGGTTGAATGATCCTCCGAGGATTCCGACGGTCTGTATAGCTTCGGTCATCGTGCGAGAAATGATTTGATTTGGTGCTCGACGTCGGCTATCGCCTTTTCAAGCGAGTCGTTGACCACCATTGTGTCGAAGCCGGGGGCATAGGTGATCTCCTCAGCCGCTTTTGCGACGCGGCGGTCGATCTCTTCGGGCGAATCGGTGGCACGGCCTTCGAGTCTTCTGCGGAGTTCGGGTATGCCCGGCGTCATGATGAATATGGATAGCGCACCGTCTCCGAGGCGACGCTTGACGTTGACTGCCCCTTTCACATCGATGTCGAGAATGCAGTTGTGTCCGGCGTCGCATATGCGGTCGATCTCAGACCGCAGAGTGCCGTAGAATCGTCCGGGATATACCTCCTCGTATTCGAGGAAATCGCCTGCATTGACATGGCTGTGAAATTCGTTGTCGGAGAGGAAACGGTAGTGTATGCCGTCGACCTCGCCCTGTCTCGGCGGGCGGTTGGTGGCCGACACTGAGAAACGCATATCGATCTCTCCTTTTTGAAGGATGGCATTGATTATCGTTGACTTTCCACAACCTGACGGGGCGGATATGATGATTGTCTTACCTTTCACGATCAATGAATATGTTGTGTCACATCACATTGAGCACCTGCTCTTTGATTTGCTCAAGTTCATCTTTCATCTTCACGACAAGCCGCTGCATCTCGGCATGGTTGCTTTTAGAGCCGAGGGTGTTTATCTCGCGTCCCATCTCCTGAGAGATGAATCCGAGTTTTTTACCCTGACCGGGAGCGCCCGACATTGTTTCGATGAAATAATTGAGATGAGCTGCGAGACGGTGCTTCTCCTCGTTGATATCGAGTTTCTCGATATAGAAGATCATCTCCTGCTCGAGCCTGTTGTCGTCGATGTCGATATGATCGATCGCTTTCAGGCCCTCCTCGATGCGCTCGCGGACACGGGCCACACGCTCGCTCTCGTATATCTCCACCTCCTCGAGATAGCCGCGTATGCGTTCGATGCGCTCGGCAAAGAATGATTCGAGTTTCGCGCCTTCCTGACTGCGGAATGCCATCAGCTCGTCGAGGGCTGTATCGAGACCGGAGAAGACAGCTTCGCGCGTGGCATCGTCGATCTGATCGCCGGACTGGTCATTGCCGTGCATCGACTCAGGCAGACGGAGCAAGGTGGCATACCAATCGGATGGCAGGGGTAAGCCGAGTTCGGCAGAAATCCGCTCGATCTGGGCTTTATAGGCTCGCAATGCGTCGATGTCGATCACCGGAACGGCAGCCTGTCCGGTGAGCTCAACCTGAACATTGAGGTCGATTTTACCACGTTGCAGCACTGCGGCAACGCGGTTTCGCATTTCCATTTCCATATCGCGGCATACAGACGGAACACGGGCAGAAATATCGGCCTGCTTGCTGTTGAGCGATTTTATCTCTAAGGTTATTTTACGCTCCGGAGTCTCTGTGACAGATTTTCCGAAGCCGGTCATTGAGAGTAACATCGGCTTAGGGGCTGTTTATTTTGTACAAAAATACGAAGTTTGACTGTAATTTGGTAATTTTGCAAAAAATAATGCGAGTAAGTAGGATGTACAAATTAGTTAATGCATTGCCTGTAGCATTATATGGCATGCTTTCAACCGGCTTTTCCGTTACAATGGCACCCCATTGCGCCATCAAAGCCATTTGAAATCCTACTCATATTATACCCCATTCAATACGATTACTAATTTATACATCCTACTTATGGCAGTAATTCTAAATATCGAGACATCAACCGACGTGTGCTCGACGGCACTGACAGCAGAGGGCACAGTGCTACGTCATTTCGAGGATTTCAGCGGACGCAACCATGCGGCATTGCTGAGCGATTTTGTCAAAGGATGTCTTGACCATGCCCGTGATCATGAGATAGAACTTGACGCGGTGGCTGTGTCGTTAGGCCCAGGCAGCTACACTGGTCTCCGCATAGGCATGAGCGAGGCCAAGGGGCTCGCATATGCCCTGGATATACCATTGATCGGTGTGCCGACTCTCGAGCTATTGGCCGTGGAGGCAATGTTCAGCGCGGAATATCAGGGTGAGCCATTTTTTGCTCCGATGATAGATGCACGCAGAATGGAGGTGTACACGGCCGCATACAACCTGTCGCTGGAAACGGAGCATGAGCCATGCGCGATGATTGTCGACGCCGAAAGCTACCGCGATCTGCTCGACCGTGGGGAGACTGTGATATGTGGCAACGGAAGTGACAAGACCCGTGAGGTGATAAATCATCCGAATGCCCGGTTCATCTCCGGTATACAGCCTCTTGCCTCGGGCATGACAGCATTGTCGGAACGAGCATGGCACGAGCGCCGTTTTATCGACACGGCATATGCCGTTCCACTCTACATCAAGGAGTTTCAGGCGTTGAAACCTCGCAGACCGTTTTAATTTAACAGAGCTGCATAAATATGTCAATGTGCGCTCGCTGCCGTTTTCGCTTTAGGCGGCGGGGGCAGCTGCCGCGTAGATAGGTACGATGTCAGAGTGATGAGGTATGAGGTGGGGGCGCTTGGGTGGGTCTCCA
>CANOUR010000089.1 GCA_947570265.1 uncultured Bacteroidales bacterium
TCACCGCCACCCTCGCGCTCGACACCCTCGCCACCAACCTCCCCGCCTCCCCACCTGTCATAAGTAGGAAAACAACCCCCACTGCCACTGCCCCCAAAGTCAGCCTACAAAACAAAAGCAGCGGAGACCCACCCAAGCGCCCCCACCTCATACCTTATCACTCTGACATCGTACCTATCTACGCGGCAGCTGCCCCCGCCGCCTAAAGCGAAAACGGCAGCGAGAGCACATTGACATTCTTAAAAACTATCTCAATCGTCTTTAGACACGCTATTCATTATTTTCTCGAGGTCAAATTCACCTTCGATATACACAACGGCGTATTCTTTCGGTTCCCGGCTTTCGATAATAAGATCATGAATCTCCGTGCCATCACCGGTCACTCTGGTGTATATCACAGCCGATTCATTTCCTTCCTGCACCTCTGTGAGCACATCCATGTTCATGTTGGCGATTATCTTGTGGCATATCTCGATCACCTTTTCAATATCCTTGCTGTTCTCGCATGAGAGAATTTCAAGCTTGTTGAGCTTTTTTATTCCGTCGAGATCGCCCACGCCATCTACCTTTCCGCCCGTTGCCATTGCTATTTTGCACATCGCCGGTGAGATATAGACGGTTGTCACGCCCTCATACTTGGCAGCTTCTTTAAACATTTTGCTTTGTGCGATGCATGATGTGGTAAACGACATCATCATCACGATTGTGCACAGCAGATTAACTATTCGTTTCATATAGCGTTGATTTTATGGTTTGTGAAGTTTCTTTCAGTGTCTCGTCGGCCTTTCTTGCCTTTTGGCTGCATAGGTGCAGGTTATCGGCAAGAAGACTCATCGCATGGTCGATCCGCTCTTTAGCTTCGGTGCTGTCGGTCACCACACGCTCGTGGCCCGATCGTGTTGCTCTCGACTTCCGGGTCGATGTCGCTTTGCTACTCTCCTGTAGTGCTTCGCACACGTCGATGTCATCAGCTATCTCAGCGGGCTTTGAAGATGAAGATGCCACTGTCGGGTCTTCATTTATGGCAATTAATAGCTCAGGAGTCTGTCGGTTGCCATCCGTTGCTGAATCTGTATTGACGTTGATCCATCTGCCGGTCAATGTTATGATTGTCGCCAGTGCGGCGGCTATTCCGACCCACATGGCAGGTCTTATGCTGCGACGGTGCTGATTGCCGGCTATGCGCGAGATCACCTCCGATGCAAACGCCTCAGTGCGGGCTTTCGAGAGTGATCGCATCATCTCGGCATCAGCTGCCAGATCGGCTGGAATGTCGTTATCGTCATGAGTGGCGAACCAGTTCATCAGAGCCTCTTCTTCTGAAGCCTCGGTCGTCCCTGCATAATATCGGTCGAGCAGTTGCCTCAATGATGATATGTCTATTATATCTATAGGTTTCATGACTTATTTATTGGAGTAAAGATCCTTTAGTTTTCGGCGTGCGCGCGACAGCAGTTGCCTCACATTCGATTCCGAAAGGTGCATGTTGGCCGCAATTTCGTCGACCTCCATGTCGCGCAGTGACCTCATCTCAAGCACCGATCGTTGTTGATCCGGCAGTTTCGACATCATGTGGCGCACATGCTCGAGTTCATCGCGCTTCACGATTCGTTCTGCCACATACCAATTGTCCGACACCACCGGCTCGTCATCTGCCCATCGTTCCGTGCGGTTGCTCGACCGCAGACGGCTTATGCTCACATTGTGAGCTGTCCGGCGACAGTAAGCTCCCACATTTTCTGCGATCGACAATTCATCGGCGTGCTGCCAAAGCTTTATGAGCGTGTCCTGTAGCGCGTCGAGAGCCTCGGCATCATCGCCGAGTATGCGCAGGCAGGTTATCCTCATCGATTCGGCATGGGGCATGACCATCTGTCGGAATATTTCGGAATTTCGCATAAGATGTTCGATCTGTATGGTAGACGCATCTGGCGCCCGGTTTGTGACACTGATCCGTGAAAAAAATATCCCCGTCTCCACAATCAGGGTGGAAACGGGGATTTATATCAGTTGTGTCTGTATCGGTCAGGCTTCGCCTTCTACTCCGGCAAGTTCCGGATCGATCATGATACGTCCGCAGTATTCACACACGATCACTTTCTTGTGAAGCTTGATCTCCATCTGTTTCTGAGGTGGAATACGGTTGAAGCAACCGCCGCAGGCATTGCGCTGGATATAGACGATGCCCAGACCGTTACGGGCATTCTTGCGGATGCGCTTGAATGCCGCAAGTATACGCTTGTCATCGATATGCTCCTCGACCTGCTTGGCCTGTTCGCGCAGACGCTCCTCATCCTGACGTGTCTCGCTTACGATCTCCTCAAGCTCCGTGCGCTTTTCCTGAAGCACATGCTCACGGTCGGCAAGTGTCTCGAGTGTTGCGGAGATCTCGGCATTTTTCGCATCGGTCACGCGGGCATATTCATTGATGTGCTTTTCCGACAGCTCGATCTCCAGTGTCTGGAATTCGATCTCCTTGCTCAGCAGATCAAACTCGCGGTTGTTGCGCACATTGTCAAGCTGTGTGCGGTAAGTCTCGATCTTATGCTGCGAATCGTTGATCTTTTCTTTTTCAGCAAGTGATTTGCGGCGCAGCTCGTCAATCTCGCGGCGATAATTCTCGACGCGGGTGTTGAGACCTGCGATATTGTCCTCAAGATCGCGGACTTCCAGTGGAAGTTCTCCGCGGATAGTCTTGATGCGGTCGATCTGCGAGAGTAGTGTCTGCAGCTCGTAGAGCGATTTCAGACGTTCCTCTACTGACTGGGTCTGTTCGGGTTTGGTCTTGTCGGTTGACATATATGCTTGATTGATTTTCGTAGCTTTCTTGCTGCCAATATTGTGGCGGTCTGCAAAGTTACGACATTTTTACGGATTTCTCGACGTCGCGGCCTCAAAATTGTTGAGCGCTCACATGTAGATCACAGGCGATCGGTCGGTTTCAGACTCCATGACCTGTATCTCCGGAAAACGAGCTGTCAGCTCTCGGCTGAAAAGGGTGCGGGTGCAAGCCTCGGCTTCCCAATGGCCGATGTCGATGATCAGCAGTTCCGGCGAGAAGTCGACAAAGTCGTGATGTTTGGTGTCGCTGGTGATATAAGCCTGTGCACCCGAGGCTGCCGCAAGTGGCAGAAACTCGCTGCCCGATCCTCCGCACAGTGCTACTCTGCTGATCTCCTCATGTGGATGTTTCGGTCTTGAGCAGCGCGCCACAGGCGTGGCGAATGTGCGTTTGACCAGCTCTACAAGCGCACCCGGAGTCAGCGGCTCTGACAGATTGCCGACAGCTCCAAGTCCGGTATGCCTATCCGACGCCGATTCAGCGAGCACTCTCACATCCGTCATGCCGATCATCCGGGCCATCTCGGCCGACACACCGCCGGGAGCGCTGTCGATGGCCGTATGGCACGAATAGACCGATATGCCCGATCTTATGGCCTGCATGACGGTGCGTTGCACCAAAGTCTCCCCGGCGAAGCGTTTCTGACCTCTGAACAGCACCGGATGATGGCTCAACACTAAGTTGAAGCCCAGTCGGTGTGCCTCTTCGATCACATCGGGGGTGGCGTCCACACAGGTAAGCACCCCGGTGCACCGGGCGGCAGGATCACACAGAACCTGCCATCCGGTGTTGTCGTACGATTCCTGAAGCCTTGGCGGGGCTATCTGCTCCACAGTTTCGGCGATATCGGTCAGGAGCGGGGTTGTGCTCATTCTGCTGCCGGAAGATTCAGCGCTATGCACAGCTCGTCAAGTTGCGAGTCGTCAATAGTGCTCGGTGCGTCGATCATCATGTCGCGTCCTGAATTATTCTTCGGGAATGCGATGACATCGCGTATCGAATCAAGTCCGGCCAGAATCGACACGAAGCGGTCAAATCCGAATGCGAGACCACCATGAGGGGGCGCTCCGTATTTGAACGCATCCATCAGGAAGCCGAATTTATAGCGGGCATCTTCTTCGCTCAGACCCAGCAGACGGAACATCTTGTCCTGCAATTCCGAGTCATGGATACGGATTGAGCCGCCTCCAAGTTCGTTGCCGTTGACCACCATGTCGTAGGCTGTGGCTCGCACCGCTCCGGTGTCGCTGTCAAGAAGATCGATGTCATCGGGGTTGGGCGATGTGAACGGATGGTGCATGGCGTAGTAGCGTTGGGTCTCGTCATCCCATTCAAACAGAGGGAAGTCGATCACCCACAGACACGAGAATTTCTGTGGATCGCGCAACCCCAGACGTGTACCCATCTCGAGACGCAGCTCACAGAGCTGCTTGCGGGTCTTCATCGTGTCTCCGGCAAGGATGAGCATGAGATCACCGGGCTTCGCATCGGCTCGGTCGATCCATGTGCGCAGCTCGTCGTCAGTGAAAAATTTTCCGACAGAGCTCTTGATCGATCCGTCAGCCTCCACCTTCACCCACATCATGCCTTTCGCTCCTACCTGCGGACGCTTCACGAAGTCGGTCAGCTGGTCGAGCTGCTTGCGGGTATACGATGCGCAGCCCGGTGCTACGATCGCACCGACATACGCGGCATCGTCCATCACCGCAAAGCCCTTTCCGGTGGTGAGGTCTTTAAGCTCGACAAACTCCATGCCGAAGCGGGTGTCAGGCTTGTCGCTGCCATAGAGACGCATCGCATCGTGCCACGTCATGCGGGGGAAGGCCTCAGTGAAGTCGATATCCTTCACATACTTGAAGATATGCTTCACAAGTCCTTCAAACATCTGTAGCACATCCTCCTGATCGACAAACGACATCTCGCAGTCGATCTGGGTGAACTCGGGCTGGCGGTCGGCACGGAGATCTTCGTCTCGGAAACATTTCACAATCTGGAAATACCGGTCGAAGCCGCTGACCATCAGCAGCTGTTTGAATGTCTGGGGACTCTGGGGCAGTGCATAGAACTGTCCCGGATTCATTCGGGAGGGAACTACAAAGTCACGCGCTCCTTCAGGTGTCGACTTGATGAGCACCGGTGTCTCTACCTCCAGAAACCCTTTGGCATCGAGATAGCGGCGTATCTCAAACGCCATCCTGTGGCGCAGCT
>CANOUR010000090.1 GCA_947570265.1 uncultured Bacteroidales bacterium
TTATATCAACAAAACCACGTTTTTTTTTTTTAATATAAACTACGGTATCATGAATTTTATCGACGAGAAGATGTAGTTGTCCTTTGTGGGGAAATACACCTTGATGTAGTTCATCTTGTTCTTGGGGTCGTTGGGGAAGAGGGTCTGAACGAACATGCTGTTGCGTCCGGCGTCGCCCGGGGTATAGCCTGCTGTCTTGTAGATTGGCACGCCCATTCGGTTGACCACGGCAAACTCAAATGGCAGGTCGAGGCCGTTGTTGTCAAACTCCGACCGCATGTACGACGCCACAGCGGCCGAGTCGGCCCGCTCGTCGATAGGCCGGTTGCTCGATTGTGAGATGATGTTGAGGATCACTTCGTTGAGCAGACCTTTCTGGTAGAGATACAGTCCGCGGAGCACCTCCTGGTTCGACTGGTATTTCGACATGGCTCCGCGGCGCGGGTCGTTGATCGTGATGTCACCTGTGAGACCTTCCGACGTGGTGAACGACGATGTCAACGTGCCAAGCAGCTGTCCGTCGGCTGAATAATGTGGCAGATAGCGTGTCTCGATGCTTGCCATGTCCTCCTCGAGAAAATGCTTTGTCTCGTCCTGTTCGAGACGGGTGGTCACGGCATACAGGCTGCGTTTCACACCTTCGGCAAACTGGTCGTCGCGCATCCTCACCATGTTGCGCATATACATGATCTGCACATACAGCAACCCCATGAATGTCAGGGCCATGATTATCGTGAGAAACCAGATTGTCGATTTTTTCATCGTGGTTGGATGGTGTAGGGTGGTGGTTAGGGGTCGTGTGTTGACCTGACGGTTAACTTATATTTTTTAAATAGCCTCTTGATATGTTAACGGTCAAAAGGCACGAATAGTTTCTGACATCGGCCGAAAACTGAGGAGTGATGCCGCAAACGTGTCAAAATTAACAATTAAATTTAACATTTGCAAAATGCCGTCATTCAGAGTCGAGGTTTTTTCGCGGAAGAAAGCGGTGGAGCATCAGGAAGCCGCCAACGCCGGCGAGCAGCGAGCCTGCCACAATGCCGATCTTTGAGTGATTGAGCAGATAGTCGCCGGTCGCGCCTTCTCCGGCAAACGACAGATTGGCAATGAACAATGAAACCGTGAAGCCGATACCACCGAGCAGAGCTACCGAAGCCATCATCTTCCAATTGGAGTGTTGTGGCATAGGTGCCCATCGGAGTTTCACGGTGAGCCACGATGCTGCGAGTATGCCGATGAATTTGCCGATCACGAGTCCGCATATTATGGCGAGGGAGATGCCCTGGACAATGGTGGCAGGCTGAATGTCGAGCAGATATATTCCGGCATTGGCGAATGCGAAGAGAGGCACAATGCCGAAGTTGACGATCGGGTGGAGTGAGTCTTCCAGCTCCTGCAACGGCGAAATCACTTTGTCCGACGCGCTCTCGATCTCCTTGAGCCAGTTCATCTGATCTTTCGACAGTATGCGTCGTGAGCACAGCGCATCATCGTCTTCGGCAGCGAAATGGGCTATGGATCCGCGGATGGTACGCACATATCTGTATGGCGCGAACACCGGTGTCGCAGGCACGCAGAATGCCACGAGCACTCCTGCTATGGTCGGATGTATGCCCGAGTTGAGAAACAGAAACCAGATCACGCCTCCGATCGACAGATAGAATACCTTGCTCTTGATGCGCAGGGCTGAACCGAGCAGCAGCACTCCGAATAGCACAGCCGCATAGATGAGATACATCGGCTCGATGTGTGACGAGTAGAAAGCCGCGATCACGATAATTCCGCCGATGTCGTCGACAACCGCCAGGGTGGTCAGAAAGATCTTCAGGGAGATCGGCACACGCGATCCGAGCATAGCCAGCACGCCGAGCGAGAAAGCGATGTCGGTTGCCATCGGTATGGCAGCGCCGTCGATGTAGTCGGTGCCGTAGGCCAGCAACAGATATATCGCCACCGGACACACCATGCCTCCAAGCGCGCCCATGATGGGTAGGAGCGCCTGCCTGAAACTCGATAGTTCGCCGACAAGGATCTCACGCTTTATCTCCAGCCCGATGCTGAAGAAAAAGACAGCCATCAACGCGTCGTTGATGAATTCGATGAGTGTCATCGCTCGGCCTGAGTGACTGAAAATGTTGAAATCTCCTATCTGAAAGCGTATGCTCTGGTTCCAGAAATCGTTGTAGAGAGTGCTCACACCCGGAATATTGGCCGCTAAAAGTGCCAGCACAGTTGCAAGTATCAGCACATTGCCGCCAGTGGCATGTCGCCGCAGGGCTTGGCGCGCGGCGAAAAACGGGTCGTGCAGTTCATCCTCGGGCATATGGAGGTCGGGCTTTCGGTCGGACATAGTTGTCAACGTGATTTTAAAACATTATATGTTATTAACGTAAAACAACCCCCACGTGTTTCACCGGACAGGTGTCATTTTGCAAATTTCACGGAAAATAGATAATTTTGCGGTCATGAAAAAAATACGTAACTTCTGTATCATAGCCCATATCGACCATGGCAAGTCGACTCTTGCCGACCGTTTGCTCGAATACACAGGCACGGTTGCCCAGAAGGATCTGCAGGCGCAGGTGCTCGACGACATGGAGCTGGAGCGTGAGCGTGGCATCACCATCAAAAGCCATGCCATCCAGATGGATTATCCGCTTGATGGCGAGAAGTACATACTCAACCTCATCGACACTCCCGGACACGTCGATTTTTCCTACGAGGTGTCGCGTTCGATCGCCGCATGCGAGGGCGCGTTGCTCATTGTCGATGCCTCTCAGGGCATACAGGCGCAGACCATATCCAACCTTTATATGGCCATTGACAATGATCTTGAGATCATTCCCGTGATCAACAAGGTCGATCTCGACAGCGCCAAGCCCGAGGAGGTGGAGGATCAGATCGTCGACCTGCTCGGATGCAAGCGCGAGGAAATCATCAGAGCCAGCGGCAAGACCGGCGTCGGCATTCCCGAGATACTCCGTGCCATCATAGAGCGCATACCGGCTCCGGTGGGCGACCCTGAGGCACCTCTGCAGGCTCTGATCTTCGACTCGGTGTTCAATCCGTTCCGTGGCATCATAGCCTATTTCAAGATCGTCAACGGCACGATCCGGAAGAACGATTTCGTCAAGTTCGTGTCGACCGGCAAGGAATATCATGCCGACGAGATCGGTGTGCTGAAAATGGATATGTCGCCGCGGCAGGAGCTGTCGGCAGGCAATGTAGGATATATCATCTCCGGAATCAAAACCTCCAAAGAGGTGAAAGTCGGAGATACGATCACCCATGTCGACCGCCCGTGTGACAAGGCTATCGATGGATTCGAGGAAGTGAAGCCGATGGTGTTTGCCGGTGTCTATCCGATAGAGACCGAGGATTTTGAGAATCTGCGCGCATCGCTCGAAAAGCTCCAGCTCAACGACGCTTCGCTCACGTTCCAGCCTGAGTCGTCGGCCGCGCTCGGTTTCGGATTCCGATGCGGTTTTCTCGGTCTGCTGCACATGGAGATCATTCAGGAGCGCCTCGGACGCGAGTTTGACATGGATGTGATCACCACAGTGCCCAACGTGTCATACCGTGTCTATGACAAGCATGGTGACATGTCGGAGGTGCATAATCCATCCGGATTGCCTGAGCCTACACTGATCGACCACATCGAAGAGCCTTATATCAGGGCCACCATCATCACCGCAGCCGATTACATCGGCCCGATCATGACCCTTTGTCTGGGCAAACGCGGTGAATTGGTCAAGCAGGAGTATATATCCGGCAACCGCATGGAGATCACATTCGACATGCCGCTCGGTGAGATAGTGATAGATTTTTATGACAAGCTCAAGTCTATCTCAAAAGGATATGCTTCGTTTGACTATCATCTGCACGACTTCCGCGAGTCGAAGCTCGTGAAGCTCGATATTCTTCTCAATGGCGAGAGTGTCGATGCATTGTCGACGCTCACCCATCAGGACAATGCAGTGACATTCGGACGCCGCATGTGTGAGAAACTCAAGGAGCTGATTCCCCGTCAGCAGTTCGACATCGCCATTCAGGCTGCAATCGGGGCAAAGATCATCGCGCGCGAGACAATCAAAGCCGTGCGCAAGGATGTCACGGCCAAGTGCTACGGTGGTGACATATCGCGAAAGCGCAAACTCCTCGAGAAGCAGAAGAAAGGTAAAAAACGCATGAAGCAGATCGGATCGGTCGAGGTGCCGCAGAAGGCTTTCCTTGCTGTGCTGAAGCTCGATTGATCACCACATAAAAAGCATGCGCGACGTGGAAACCCGACAGGGTATTCCACGTCGCGACGTGTTTATGCTATACGAAGATTATAATCAGGGATTCCACTGGCATGCGAGCATGCTGAGAGAGGTGTCGCCAATTGTGCGCAGGTCGGTGATGAGGTTGAAGCGGCAGTTGATGTAGGTCAGAGCCGGGTCAAACGACACATCGAGCATCTGCAGCTGGTTGTTGTTGCATAGCAGTCGCTGGAGGAAGCTCTGGTTAGACAGCGACAACTGGGTCAGATCGTTGTATGAGCAATCCACAAAGAGCAGGTTGTTGCATCCTTCCACATCAAGTGCGGTCAGGTCGTTGTATGAACAAACCAGATCAAGCAGGTTGTTGCAGTTGCGCACGGCAAGTGTGGTCATGTTGTTGTCGGAGCAGACGAACGAGTTCAGTACCGGCAGCCCTGACACGAGCATGTTGGTGATTTCGTTGTCGTCGATGTTGAGATTGGCGAGATTGTCCACGCCGAGCAGATTGAGCGATGTGAGTTTGTTGTAACCGCAATAGAGATTCTTCAGGCCGGTACATCCGCTGATGAAAAGGTTCTCGAGATGGCAGCTCTGGCAGTTGAGAGTCTTTAGCGATGTAGAGTTGCTCACGTTGAGGTCGACCAGCAGGTTGCTCGAGCAGTTGATTGTCTTGATGGCCGGCAGCGACGAGATGTCCATGTC
>CANOUR010000091.1 GCA_947570265.1 uncultured Bacteroidales bacterium
CTAAACTCCTTCATCATGATTAAAAATCCAAATGACAATCCTTCTCAAATCCTGCGATAAATAAATTTAAACAGATTCTTAGCTGCGGTAGCTTTTGGTCAGGGGTAGGTGATGTCCCAGAGGTAGAGTGCGTGAGGGGGCATGGATGTGCCGGCGGCGCATCGATCTTTGGCGGCTATGACCTGCTGGAATTGTCTGACGGACATTTTGCCACGGCCTACTTCGACAAGTGTGCCGACGACAGCCCGCACCATATTGCGCAGAAACCGGTCGGCGGTGATCTCGAACATCCATGCCGCTCCACCGGTCATAGGCACGGGTGACCACAGGGCATGTGTGACATGGCAGATGTTGGTCTTCACATCGGTGTGGAGTTTGGAGAAAGATGTGAAGTCGGACGTGTGGACGAGCAGTTGCGCCGCACGGTTCATGGCCTCGAAATCGAGGTGGCGCGGAGCTGTCCAAGCGAGATTGTTGAAGAATGGGGAGCGGCGGGTGAGCGCGAAGTAGCGGTAGGTGCGGCTTGTGGCGCTGAAGCGGGCGTGCATGTCGGGACTGACCGGCCAGACGCGCTGAACCGTTATGGCGGGCCCGGTGATGGCTCCGAGTGCCCGTGGGAGGGATGAGGGGTCGAATGTGACATGGTCGGGGAGGTCGAAGTGGGCGACCATCATGCGGGCGTTGACACCTGTGTCGGTGCGGCCGGCACCCGTGATCGCTACCGGCTGCCGCAGGATTTTTGACAGTGCATCCTCGAGGGCTGACTGGACTGTGGCGACGCCTCCGGGCTGGCTCTGCCAACCGTGAAAGGGGGAGCCGTTGTAGGCCAGCTGCATAAACCACCGGCTCATGGGTCAGTCTTTTTCGAGATAGGTGTAGCCGTAGAGCCCCGAGCGGTAATTGCTGAGGAATTCGCGTCCTTCCTCGGGGGTGATGCGTCCGGCCTTCATTGAGGCTGTGACCCATGTCTCGACGTTGCGGACAAGCCGCTTGGGGACATACTGGACGTAGTCGAGCACTTCGGCGACGGTCTCGCCGTCGATGATGCGGTCGATTTCGTAGCGGTCTTTGTAGACAGAGATGTGGACGGCGTTGGTGTCGCCGAACAGGTTGTGCATGTCGCCGAGGATCTCCTGATATGCTCCGACGAGAAATACGCCGAGATAGTATGGCTCACCTTGTCTGACGGGGTGGACGGGGAGGGATGTCTGCACGCCGTGGTTGGTGATGAAGTGGTTGATCTTGCCGTCGCTGTCGCATGTGATGTCCTGGATGGTGCATGTGCGGGCAGGTTTCTCGTCGAGCCGCTGCAGCGGGACGATGGGGAATATCTGGTCGATGGCCCAAGAGTCGGTGAGTGACTGGAAGAGCGAGAAGTTGCAGAAGTATTTGTCGGGGATCATCTTCGCGATCTTCTTGAGCTCTTCGGGGGCGTGCTTGAGCGATGCGGCGAGTTCGCCGACCTCGCGTGCTATGGACCAGAACAGTTTTTCGACCTGGGCGCGTGTGCGCAGGTCGAGCATGCCGAGGCTGAAGAGGTCGAGCGCTTCCTCGCGGATCTGGAGGGCGTCGTGCCAGCTTTCGAAGAGACGAGGCTGGTCGAGACGATCCCAGATGTCGTAGAGCTCGCGGGCCAGTTCGTGATCGTCGGGGCCGATTTCCTCGTTGTCGTTCCAGAGGGGGAGCGATGTCGTTTCGAGAGCCTCGAAGACGAGGACGGAGTGGTGGGCAGTGAGTGACCGGCCGCTTTCGGTGATGATGTTGGGCTGGGGGAGGTTGTTTTTCACGCAGACGTCGACCAGGGCTGAGACGGAGTCGTTGGCGTATTCCTGAATGGAATAGTTCATGGAGCTTTCCGAAGCGGAGTTGCGTGTGCCGTCGTAGTCAACGCCGAGTCCGCCGCCGATGTCGACGAATTCGATGTTGAAGCCGTTTTTGCTCAGCTGCACGTAGAATTGCATGGCTTCGCGGAGGGCATTTTTGATGCGTCGGATCTTGGTGATCTGGCTGCCGATGTGGAAGTGGATGAGCTTGAGACAGCGGCTCATTTTGTTTTTCTCGAGATAGTCGAGCGCCGACAGCAGCTCGGATGAGTTGAGTCCGAATTTTGATTGGTCGCCGCCGCTTTCCTCCCATTTGCCTGATCCGGAGGATGATAGCTTGATGCGCATGCCGATGTTGGGCGTGATGCCTAATTTGCGGGCTATCTCTGTGATGAGGCGCAGCTCGTTGAGCTTTTCGACGACGAGATAGATGCGCCGACCCATTTTCTGGGCGAGAAGCGCCAGCTCGATGTAGGCGGCGTCTTTGTAGCCGTTGCATATGATGAGGGCGTTGTCCTGGATGTTTGTGGCGAGGACAGCGTGGAGCTCGGGCTTGGAACCGGCTTCGAGACCTATGTTGAATTTGCGTCCGTGGGTGACGATCTCCTCGACCACGGGACGCATCTGATTGACTTTGATGGGGTAGATGAGAAAATTCTGACCTTGGTAGTCATATTCCTGCTTTGCACGTGCAAAGCAGTTGGAAATCTTCTCGATGCGGTTGTCGAGAATGTCGGGGAAGCGCAGGAGCACCGGAGCGGTCACGTCGCGTACCTGCAGCTCGTCCATCACCTCTTTGAGGTCGACCGAAGCCTCACCTTGCCTTGGGGTCACGATGATGTGGCCTTTGTCGTTGATGCCGAAATATTGGCGTCCCCAACCGTTGACATTGTAAAGCTCCGCGCTGTCTTCAATTTTCCATTTTCTCATTTCTTCGATGCTCTGATTTTCGTGGGTCAATTAAGAATGTGTTTACGTATAACACACACAAATTACTTTAAGGATACAAAAGTACGAATAAGCGTGAGCAAAACAAAATGGAATTTTGTTTTGCCAGTTTGGGGGATGGGGATGATGCCGGAATCTGATCCATTTTGATCCATTGTGCGCAGGATCGTCACAGCGGCAGCGGAAAATTTGCGGGTGTTGGGAAAAATATGTAATTATATGGCCTGATTTGGAAATGAGTGCGGCGGCAGGCGATCAGTGCATATTTAAATCAGTGCATATTTATCTGTGGCCGAGATTTGCGAACCGGATGATTAATTTTTAAACGAAAGAAATATGAGTAAAGAATCGAATGTGCTGGCAAAATTGCTTGATAGGGAAGTTGAGCGATATGAGGAGGGTGTGGAAGTGCCTTTCATGAAGGATGAGTATTATGAGTGGCTCGAAGCCCGGAAGGAATTGTCGGAAGGGTCGAAGGTCAATTATAAGATATGGCTGAACAATGCAGACGATATGATCTGTGTCGACGGCAATGACTTCTACGCGCTTTTGAAAAATGCATTTGAAGGATGCGAATATGACAGATGTGAAGAGTGTCTGGAATGGTATGATGACTTGCTCACAAGGGAGATTGAGCGAGAGGATGACAAAAGATCGAAAGCTATCAGAGATTGGCGCAGTGCTTTCCACAAGTATGCTGATTTTATGCGGGAATGCATGGCTGAGGCAAAGCGGAATGAACGCATAAGGAAATCGCGCGAGAGTGCATCGTCGCTGTTTCTTGAAAACCGATTTTTCGGTTGGATGATTTCGCCTGACAATGCGAGGCGGATTGCGGTTGATTCGGCGGAATCATACGTGTCGTATATAAAATCGGCGAATAAAAAGCTGTTCTGCAAGACGGGCTACGATATACTTGCAATGATACCGGGCTTTATAAAAACCAAGAACGTTGTGAAAATCAATGAGATGTTTGACGCCATGGACGGAAAGCTTACCGAGCGTATCAACGAGATGAATGAGACCGAGATGCCGCTTGGACCGTTGAACAACTCGCGCACGGCCTTGCGCAGATATGCCGAGTTCATAAAGTCGATAGTTGAACAGATCTGAACTTTTTATTTCGCTATTACAAATGGAGCAAGGGGGTGCTGGCAAGGCTGGCTGTCCCCTTGTTCTGTCTTTGATAATATTGTAATAATATGACTGTGTTATTTTTTAATGAGTTGTGGTTTTGTGTGGGTGTTAAATAATTGATATATAAAGGGAATCGGAGGTGGTGTGGAGTTATGAATTTTAATAGAATGAATATATTTTAAAAATATAACAGAATTATTTGTGGTATTCGAATATATTATATAGCTTTGTGCCGTCAATAAATAAAGGCACAATCATGACAAATATAAAACGAGAAAGATTCGTAAAAGTGGCGGCAGCCAGAGTGACCAAGACATTGGAAATGCTGAGGCTGTTGAAAAACTGCTCCAATAGGGCTAACTATGACTATACAGAGCAGGATGTGGATCAGATGTTTGCCGAGATAGACAAGGTGCTATGTGAAGCCCGGGAGGCATATGATAAGGGACTGTCAAAAAATAAATCATATAAATTTACATTTATGGAAAATAAAAAAAGTGTATCGTCGCTGTTTCTTGAGGATAGATTTTTGGGGTGGCTGGTTTCGCCCGATAATCCTAAAAGACTGGCATTGGAGTCGGCAGAATCATATGTGTCGAATGTGAAATCGGTAAATAAGAAGTTGTTCTGCAAGACCGGCTATGATATGCTCGCGATGCTGCCCGGATTTGTTGAAACCGGAAATGCCGAGAAAATCGACGAGATGTTTGAGGCCATGGATGGCAAACTGACAGAGCGCATCAGCGAGAAAAACGAGGCGGAGATGCCTCTCGGGTCGTTGAACAACGCGCGCACGGCACTGCGCAGATATGCAGAGTTTGTCAAAGCGCTTATAGGTAACTCACAAGAATAAACTAATAAGAAACTGTTTAAAATTTATTTTATCTTGTCTTTGAGAGTCTTGTCAATGTATTTTTAATCATGATTCAGTCATTTAGGAACCCCTAAACTCCTTCATCTTGATTAAAAATCCAAATGACAATAATTCTCAAATCCTGCGATAAATAAATTTAAACAGTTTCTTAGAAACTGTTTAAATCTAAAGTTCAAAAAATGT
>CANOUR010000092.1 GCA_947570265.1 uncultured Bacteroidales bacterium
GCTCAAGATTGCGGCGCACTGCTCCGCGACGCAGGTCAAGGTAGCGGTATTTCATGCGCAGGTCATCGCCGCCGTCAGTGTCGTCCTCGATGGTAAACGGAGGGACATCGCTGACGTTAAGCACATTGAGCTTCTCGGCAATGATCTCTATGTCACCGGTGGGAATGTTCTTGTTCTTGCTGGTGCGCTCCGAGACTTTGCCGGTCACTTGCACCACATATTCGCGGCCAAGACGGTTGAACTGCTCGCAAAGCTCTGGATTGCTCTCTGCGTCAACAACAGCCTGGGTAATGCCATAGCGGTCACGGATATCGACGAACGTCAGGCCGCCCATCTTGCGGGTGCGTTGCACCCAGCCGGCGAGAGTCACCTCGCGGCCGGCATCGGCGAGACGCAACTCGCCGCATGTATTTGTTCTGTACATTGGTTGTAAGAGTTTTTGCAACTTACGTAAAATATCGCTTTCTGTCGCAAAATTAGCAAAAAAATGCCAACAACCCACATGTTATGACTCATGTGGGTTGTTGATAGTGTGGCGACAGCGGTGTCAGAACGGGAAGTTGATGCCGAGGTTCACCGATGCGTTTGAGTTGAGCGGCACGAACTGTTTGGCAACCTTGCCCAATGTGTGATCCATGCCCAGGAACAGGTTGAATCCTGTCGTGTTGAAGTTGAGCAGCCAGCCGAATGCACAGCCATACGTGCCTACAGCGAAGTTGGCATCGGCTGAGAAGCATTTCACTGGTGCTACGTTGGCCGACAGACGGAACTCAGTCCACGTATAGCGTCCTTGTATGCGTGTCGAGTTCAGCAGGCCGAAACGCAGCTTGCGGTAATATGGCAGCGTATACTCGGCGCCGAGGTTGAGTGTGGCTCCCAGTGCACGGGCACGTGTCCCTGTGTTGCCGTTGTCTGTGAGCTGGTAAAGTTCCTCGAAATTATCCTGCAGGCGATCCCATTCGTTCTCGAACGAGTTGTCGGCACTGCCGTTGGCGCTGAATATATATGCGTCGGTGTCTACTGTGCGTGTGCCGTTGGTCGACGCGTGATGCGTGTTGCTGAACGCGATGAAGCCGAGGTCGAGCACTGCCGCAGAGAATCGGAAGTCTTGCCAGTCATATGTGGCTCCGAGGTCAAACGCCATACCGAAGCCGTTGGGGCCTATGCTCCCGTCTCCGTCAAGATTCGCCCCCGACACATATTCGCGGCCGCTTGTTTCGTTGATGTCACGCTCATATTGGAATCCGCCGATATTTTGGCATAGACGTCAGCGTTGGTGGTGGCCGTCCACGAGTCTTCTCCCAGTGTCAGGTAAGCTTCCTTGAAATGCGCGTCGATATTGGCCACGCCGATAAGGAACTTCACATTTGCACCTACACGCAGCCCTGGCACCTGACTGATATCGCGCGAGTGGCCAAGAGCAAGCTCTCCGTAGCCCATCGCCGATGCCCCGAGATTCTTGATGCTGTAAGTGCGGTTCGATATACCTTCTTTCGCAAGTGAGATGAACGATCCGGGAACTCCGACATTGACATTGGCCACAGCGTTGATCGATATGGTGTTGTAGCCGCCCCATACCTTGAAACCGCCGCTGAGTATGTTAAGCTTTATGTTGGCGCCGAGTTTGTTGTAGTCGTGGATGTTTTTCATCACTTCGGCTGCGGACACGTTCGGATTTGTGAACAGCGAGGTGCGTCCGTCGACATTGTATAGCAGACTCGACACGTGAAGATTGCCGCGCATTGCAAGATTGAGGTTGCCCAGCGCAGGCATGGCCACAAAGTTGTGGTCGTTACCCATTGCGGGGTTCATCTGATAGCGGTAGGAGTAACGGTCGAGAAAATATCCCGAGTTTGTGGTCTGGGCTGACATGCCGGCCGCAGCGAGTGACATGGTTGAGGCCAGCAGTAGACGTGATATGTTTTTCATCGTTAGAGTTCTTTTTCGTAATAACCTGTTATGCGTGCCCTCACGTTGGCAAGTTTTATTGTTTCGGAAGGCTCAAGTACGCGGTGATCCTCGTCAGGGCGCACGGTTGCTTTGAGAATCACACCGTCGAGATGGCGTATCTCGCCTGTGAGCTCGATCACTACATCGGTCGTTGTGTTGGCCTCGAGTTTGTTCGATTTCACGACAGCACCCTTTATGGGGTTGCCGTCTATGTCGATGGGTGTGGCCTCGAGTATCGCGTCGAGAGGTGTGCCGTTGGTGGCTGTCGTTGTGAGTGACAGTTTGGTTATGACGGTCGCGTCGAGTGTCTCGTCGTTCCATCCGTCACGCACTTCTGAGTAAGTGATGAGCGAGTTGCCGGTAAGATCGAGTGGCGCTATGAAATCATATTTGCCTTTCACTCCGGGGATATCAACGCCCAAAGCGAAGTTGCGCACCGCTTGCAGCGGCACTTGTGGATCGATGATGTTGATGTCAAGCTTTTCAGGAAGCCCGAGAGTGCCGTCGTTGTCGTTGACAGCAAGTATGTCCGACAGCGATGTGTAGGGGTGGTGGCTGAGATTGGCAGTGTAGCCTTCAGGCGTGTTGAGACCTTTGTCAGAGGGCGACAGAACGAGGTTGTACGGGCCGTCTGTGCCATGATCGTATCCTACGGTAAATGTGCCGTTGTCGAGCGGGAATGTAAGATCGCGGTAGTTAGGGCGCACAGCTGTGATGCTCATGCCCGACTCATAGCGCAGGTTGTCATCAGCTACCGGATTGTTGAGGTTGAGATAGATCTGCGGGTTGGCCAGATGTATGCTTGTGCCTTCGCTGCTGAGAAAGTCAGGAAGATCATCGAGATTCACCGGGTCGATGTTGAGGTTTTCCAGATGATAGTTCAACGTGCCGTCAAACGAATTGACAACGATGTCGTTGAGTGAGAATGATGTCTTGAAACGGAGCTGCGATGGCAGTGTGGCGCCGGAACGGCTCGTTACGGTCATGCGGCCTGAAAGCACTGTGAATTCGCTGTTGAACACGAATGTCCGCTGTGGAGTGATTGATGCATCGTTTACAGTGAAATCGATAGCTGTTGCGGTCAGACTTGCTGTTGACGAGCTGCCGCTTGCATGGTGGCTGGGGATTGTCCACAGGCCGGTTGCCGCATCATAGCGGCCGACCGTAGTGGTGGCGGTCATACCCTTTGCCACTTGGATTACAAGGTCGGTGTATTCGATGTCGACATCGTTTGCACTGACATTGAGAGCATCGAAATATATGTTATATTTCAATGGATTGATATTCGCTGCGTCGAGCGTTATGATGGCATCGTCGATGTCATAGGCTTCGTAACTGAAATCATTGCCCATGTCCTCGATCTTGTAGGTGGCCGATCCCGCGCTTCCGCTGCCGACCTGATCAAGCATTTTCTCTTTAGGTGTAAGATCCGGAGCGTCAGCGTTGACATTCTTGACGTGTATGGGATCTGAGTCGAGCGTACCGCTTTCGACAAGGGCATAGAATGTTTTTCCGTCGATTGTGACTGCGCGTATCCGGCTTTCTTCGTCGAATGTAATGATGTCGCCGAGAGTGACGTCATCGATGTTTGCCGGAACAACCAGATCGTTGATTGACACGCGCGTGGTCGTGTCGATGTCTGACAGGTCGTAGTTGTCATCGACACATGCCGTCAATCCTAATGCCAGCAATGCCGATGTGCCTGTGAGCAGGTGATTTATTTTCATTTATGGATAATTGATTGGTTTGCCAATAGCGGCGTGTGTGTTGTATATGTGTGCCAGTGTGCTGTTATACGATGCAAAGTTAGTATAAAATTTGCTAACAATAAGAAACTGTTTAAATTTAAATCACAGGATTTGACAAGACTCTGAAAAACAAGATAAAATAAATTTTAAACAGTTTCTAAATGAAGATCGGGATTTCCATATGGAAATCCCGATCCCGGTGTTCATTATTAATGAAGCGGAATTGAATTATTTGCCTGAGAGTTTCTCTTTGAGGGCTACAAGTGCGTCGAGATCACCAAGAGTTGTCTTTTCAACAGGAGTTGAGAGCATCGGAGCTGCTTCTTCCTGACGCTTGGCGCCTGCCTGACGCTTCTGGCGACGGGGTGCTTCACCACGGGCTGCCTTGGCCTCATCTTCAAAAATGCGGCTGTGGCTGAGGATGATGCGCTTGCTGTCTTTGTTGAATTCAATGACCTTGAAGTTGAGCTTCTCGTCGAGCTTGGCCTGAGAGCCGTCCTCTTTCACGAGGTGCTTGGGAGTGGCGAAGCCTTCAACACCATAGGGGAGAGCTACGACAGCACCCTTCTCTACGAGTTCAACGATGGTGCCTTCGTGGATCGAGCCGACGGTGAACATGCCTTCGAATGTATCCCAGGGATTTTCTTCAAGCTGTTTGTGGCCGAGCGACAGACGACGGTTGTCCTTGTCGATTTCGAGAACCTGAACGTCGATGTTGGCACCGATCTGTGTGAATTCGCTGGGGTGTTTCACTTTCTTGGTCCAGCTGAGGTCGCTGATGTGGATCAGACCGTCAACACCTTCCTCGATTTCAACGAATACACCGAAGTTGGTGAAGTTGCGTACGCGGGCGCTGTGGCGGCTGCCTACGGGGTAGCGTACCTCGATGTCTTCCCAAGGATCGTTCTTGAGCTGCTTGATGCCGAGCGACATCTTGCGGTCGTTGCGGTCGAGTGTGAGGATCACTGCCTCTACCTCGTCGCCGACTTTCATGAAGTCCTGTGCTGAGCGCAGATGCTGGCTCCACGACATTTCGCTGACGTGGATCAGGCCTTCGACACCGGGAGCGATCTCTACGAACGCACCGTAGTCGGCCATTACAACTACGCGGCCTTTGACGCGGTCGCCGACTTTGAGGTCGGGGTTGAGGGCATCCCAGGGATGGGGCTGGAGCTGCTTCAGGCCAAGGGCGATGCGCTTCTTCTCGTCGTCGAAGTCGAGAATAACGACATTGAGCTTCTGGTCGAGCTGAACCACTTCTT
>CANOUR010000093.1 GCA_947570265.1 uncultured Bacteroidales bacterium
ATGTATTTGACTTCGGCAGGAAATATCCTCACATCGACAATGAGACACTTGACACTAAACCAATCACATCGCAGTGAGGCAGACGTTTGACATAGTACGGCAAAATGACAGCCGGCAATGTGGGCCGGCCTGCATAGCCATGGTGTGCAGGCATTATGGCAAATATATAGATGCCGGCAGTGTAGAGAGACTGCATCCCACAGACTCGGAAGGTATGTCGATGTCTGCAATCTGTGCTGTTTCGGATGAACTTGGACTGGAGAGCCTGTGTGTAAGAATAGTCTCGGAAGATCTGAAAGATGTGCCGTTGCCCTGCATTCTGCATTGGAAAGGTAATCACTATGTGGTGCTATACAGGATATCGAAAGGTAGATACTATATAGCAGATCCGGCGATAGGAAAAGTGAATTACGACGAAGATCGATTTAATCAAAACTGGGCAGGCCAGGATGGAGATAAAGGCATCGCATTATTATTGCAGCCTGATGAACGTTTTGAGTCAAAATCGGTGAAAACGGCAAAAAGGCATGCGGAGTCGGCAAAGTTTCTGGGCAGATATTTTCTGAGCTACCGGAAATATTTCGCACATATACTTCTGGGTCTGCTTGTGGGCTGTCTGCTACAGCTCATAGCCCCGTTTCTGACACAGGCTATAGTCGATGTCGGTATAAAAAACGGTGATATATCTGTCATATACATGATATTGCTCGGAGAGTTGTTTATAGTCACGGGAAGAACGGTGACAGATTTTATACGCCGATGGATATTGCTGCACATATCAAGCCGCATAAATGTGACGCTTGTGAGCGATTTTTTTGTAAAGCTGCTGCGTTTGCCGATGCGTTTTTTCGATTCGAAAAACATGGGAGATCTGATGCAACGTATGACCGACCACTCGCGTATAGATATATTTCTGACGACCACTGTTCTGGATACGGTTTTTTCGCTGATAAGTTTTGCTGTGTTTGGAGTTGTGCTGATAATATATAACAACACTATCTTTATTGTCTTTCTGGTGGGAGCCATATTGCAGACCTGTTGGCTACTGGCGCTAATGCATAGACGCAAGGTGCTTGACTACGAAACATTTGAGGCTGCCGGGCGCAACAATGACACGACATATGACTTTCTGAATCATATGCAGGAAATCAAACTGCAGGGGTGCGGACGCCGCCGCAGGTGGGAGTGGGAAGGACGGCAGGCAGATTTGTTTGTGCTGCGTATGAAGCAATTGCAACTCGAGCAATTATATGATGGTGTGAGTATTTTCATTCGAGAGATACAGAACATATTTATTGCTGTCATTGCAGCAATGTCAGTGATAAACGGAGATTTATCGCTCGGAGGAATGCTGGCTGTACAATATATGGTCGGGCAAATAGGAAGTCCGTTCACTCAGTTGCTCGGAGCGATCAATTCATGTCAGGATGTTAAAATCAGTCTTGATCGAATAAATGACATTCACCGTACGGATGATGAAGACAAAGAGGAAAATATTGATGACAGCAATGATAGAAACGGAGATATAGAACTGAAGAACATCGATTTCAGCTATGATGTGCATTCGTCGCGAAAGGTTCTGACAGGGGTGTCGGTTGTCATTCCAAAAGGCAAGATGACCGCTATAGTCGGAACGTCGGGCAGCGGAAAAACCACTTTGATAAAGCTTATATTGGGCTTTTATGATGTAAATAACGGTAAAATCACCATTGGAGGCAACGATCTCAGGAATATGAACAAGCGACTGTGGAGAAAGCGCTGCGGAGTGGTGATGCAGGAAGGTGTGATCTTTTCGGAATCTATAGCGCGCAATATTGCTGTTGATGACGATGATATAGATCATGACCGTATGCATGAGGCTGCGAGAGTGGCGTGCATATCAGATTTTATAGACCAATTGCCGCTGAAATATAGTACTGTGGTCGGTAAAAATGGAGTTGGTCTAAGCCGTGGACAAATGCAACGGCTGCTAATAGCGAGAGCCGTTTACCGTAATCCGGATTATATGTTTTTTGACGAAGCCACCAATTCTCTTGATACAGAAAATGAACGTGCCATTGTGGAAAATCTGCAAGAGTTTTATAAAGGTAGAACAGTGGTTGTCGTTGCGCACCGTTTGTCAACGATATGCAATGCTGACAACATCATTGTGATTGAAGACGGAATGATAAAAGAAGAAGGATCGCACGAACAACTTGTATCTCAGCGCGGTGGCTATTATAACTTAATTAAAAACCAATTGGAGCTTGCTGTATGAAATCAGATGATTTTTCTGACATGTCGCCAAAAATAAGACGACTGCTTGAGGATCTTCCATCGCATTTGCTGAGATGGAATCTGATAATATGCGTAATTATATTGCTCTCATTGGTTGTCGCAGCGGTGTTTATGCCCACTCATTATATCGATAAATTTCTCAATTCGATTTGATGAAATTGTGATTGGTGCAAATTGGACGACAGGCTCTATGTCGATTTGCAAAAATTATTCAAAATATGTTCTGTCGTAACTCGATTTAAATTCAAACGCACACGAAGGCAACAGGGAGATGTTGTGCGGCAATAGTTTTGTGGAAATAATTTTTATGATTAACTTTGTTCCCGACCTATTTTTTAACCTAAAACCAATCTTATTTATGAAAACGCACACAAAATTACGTATCATACCAATGGTATGCACGGTGATGCTCGCATGCACTTTTGTGAGCTGTGGCGATGACGAAGTCAGCCCCCCACCGCAGGGTAATCACCCCTCAACCGAAGATACCGACTATACCGAAGTCCTCGGCACATGCGAAAATATAGTGTCGTGCGATCCAGGGATTGATGTTGAGTTCTGCGGATGCTACCGGAGAGGTGGCACGGTGAAGTTAGCGTTTGAGGTGACCAATCTCACCGAAAACAAAATCAATGGTTTCAAGGTATGGACTTTACCCGCTTACACTTATTTTACCGACAATGAAGGAAATACGTATAATAAGGATACCGACATGTCGGTGAGATGGGGTGGCGAAGAAGGGAACGGCGACATGATGGCTCCGATATCATCCGGCGGTAAGCTCTATTGTGAATTCACAATTCGCGGAGTGGCATCATCAGCAGAGAGCTTTACAGTGGCTCATATCAAGGCTTCCACATACGGAACCGGTGATTTTACCTGTAAAACCGATTACATCAATCTCTATGATGTGGAATGGCACACACTATAACCCATAAAATATCAATTCTTTATATAAAAATCCTTTAACACCATGAAAAGCAGACATTTTATTATTTTGACTACTTTTGTTGCCGCAATAACGGCAATCACCGGATGCAATGAGCGCAGCCACAAGGTCGTCGAAGAAGACAAAACATATTCCGACACACTTGAGACTCCTAAGGAGCTTATCAAAGATGAGGCCTTCATTGAGCCGAAATCCAAAAACGCCCGCGAAAAGGCATTGGAGTTTGTGGAACGTTGCGAGGCTCTCTACCATGAGCATCTGGGTCGTGAAAATCCGGGCAAAGCGGTGTCCGATTTCAACGGCTTGTTTTCTGAAACCACCGACTACTTGAATACTATCGATACCGACCAGCGTGTGAATTTCTGGAGGGTAATGATGCAGCAATCAGACAGACTGAGGTTCAAATTCCCGGGAGAGTGCGACAACACCTACAAGAAGATGTGGAAACTGCTTGAGAATGCTGTGAATGCCTACGATGAGCGCACTATGAAAAAAATGCCTGTGAACAAAACCATTCGTTTTGTCGACAAGGACGGCAAGGCTTATTTGTTGAAGCTGGACGACAACGGAGATTGTTTCATGGGTCTTGAGGATGAAGGCGAACCGTTAAATCATGGTCGCTGGCAGAGCGGTCGTGTGCGCGAAGATGCCGACCTGATGCTATGGTGCCGAGTCAGCATGCCGGACTCAAAGAGGATAAACAATGGAGGGTCGCGCG
The DNA here is from genome assembly GCA_947570265.1 of uncultured Bacteroidales bacterium. Lineage (GTDB taxonomy): Bacteria > Bacteroidota > Bacteroidia > Bacteroidales > Muribaculaceae > CAG-1031. The sequence goes on from CANOUR010000093.1 coordinate 3,945, forward strand.
ACTACCATAACAGTAACGGGGGTGTGTTTTATCCCGGCGATGGTACGGGGGAGTTTTACATCACACCAACAAAAATCTGGCCGAGCGAGATTTCAACCGATGGCACAGATGGTTACGAACGCTTCACCATGACCTATAAGGTTGTATCGTCCAACTGATTAACATACGTATGCGGACATCTTCGCACATATAGAATACTCACTTATTGCTGTCCGATAAAACTCGATAATGACAAAAACGTATAGCTCGACCGCAGAATTCAAGCGGTCGAGCTATACGTTTTTTCCAAGTCCAAGCCCTCTCTCAGTCAAAAAGCGAAGGTTGAGGAGACGCGCCGGATGCCTGTGGCCGACATCGTGCGCGATTTTTAGCTGCTTTTTTATGGAACTATAATGCGGGGGTATAAAAAAGCTCCGCGGGGCGGAGCTTTATGTTGTTTGGTTTGATGCCTCAGGCTTTGATGCGCTCGACATATGAACCGTCGCGGGTGTCGACCTTCACTTTGTCGCCGATGTTGATGAAGAGGGGCACGCGGATTTCGGCGCCGGTCTCGACAGTTGCGGGCTTGAGGGTGTTGGTGGCGGTGTCGCCTTTGATGCCGGGTTCGGTGTAGGTAACCTCGAGGATTACGTTGACGGGCATCTCGCAAGTGAGGATGGTTTCAGAAGCAGCATGAACCATGGCTTCGCAGATGTCGCCTTCTTTGAGGAACTGCACGCCTTCGATGCTTTCGCCAGAGATGGCTACCTGCTCGAATGTCTCGTTG
>CANOUR010000094.1 GCA_947570265.1 uncultured Bacteroidales bacterium
AATTTATTTTATCTTGTCTTTGAGAGTCTTGTCAATGTATTTTGAATCATGATTCGGTCATTTAGGAACCCCTAAACTCCTTCATCATGATTAAAAATCCAAATGACAATCATTCTCAAATCCTGCGATAAATAAATTTAAACATTTTCTAAGACACATAGACCAATATAAACCCGGCGGGGCGTGCCAGATGGCACGCCCCGCTGTCGTAGACGATGAGGGCTGTGATTTCTATCAGGGATTGAGCAGGTCGGGATTGAAATAGTGTATCACTTCCTGAGCGTGCTCGAGGGCGATGGAGGCCGGCCCGTCGGGATCGATAAGCGTCGATGCGGTGTAGTCTGTCACAGCGTCGCTCTGACGTCCCATGCACCACAGTACTTTGCCACGGGTGTAGAGCAACAGTGCGTCGTCGGGATTGGCGGCGATGGCGCGGTTTGCGGCTTCGAGTGCCTCATCAAGTCTTTTTGACTTGAGTAAATTGTTTATATCTTGCAGAGATTCCATTTTTCTTGTTATATTTACTGCAAATTTACACAAAATAGCCATATGTCGCGCTTAAAGACACTGTTAATCATAGTTACAATATGTTGCCTCAGGGCATATCCGTCAGATCCGACCCTCACGCACTACACGCCCTCGGAGTGTGAGGGATCTTTCATGCCTTATATAGCGGTCGATCCCGAGGCTGTGCCTGATTCGCTCGAGGTGATGTTTATCAATCATGTAGGTCGTCATGGTGCCCGTTTTCCGTCGAGCGATAAAAATGTGAAGGCTGTCTCCGAGGCTCTCGACAGAGCTGAGCAGGCTAAGACGATCACACCCGCCGGGCGAGAGATGAGGCGTCTGTGCCGAAGGATAACAGATGCGACGGCCGGACGCTGGGGTGCGCTCGATTCTCTTGGTGAGGCTGAGCAACGAGGCATAGCGACACGCATGTACCGCACATTCAGGACGCTTTTCGACGGAGGTAGGGTAGAGGCTATGTCGAGCTATTCGCCCAGATGCATAATGAGCATGTATAGCTTCGCCCATCAGCTGTCGCGTATGGACAACAGACTGGAGATCTACACTAATTCCGGACGTCAGAACTCTGCGTTGCTGCGTCCTTTTGATTCGGACGAGGCATATCGTGAGTATCGCGACGGTGGCACATGGCAGAAGCCAATGGATGAACTTGAGGCTGCGCTTGTCACTGACGCTCCGTTGCGCAGGATACTCGGCCGCGATGCGGATTTGTCGGATGTGGAGGCTATGAGAAAACTTGCGATGGCGGAATATGCCGTTGTGGCCTGTGCGTCGGCTATGGGCATCGATGCCGGATGGAGCAGGTTTTTCACCGAGGAGGAGTATAACCGTCTGTGGGTTGTGAGCAACATGCGCCATTACGTGCAGTATTCGGCTTCGACGCTGACAACATCTACTTCGGAAATGGCAGCTCCGCTGCTGCTCAATCTCATCACCACCACTGACGATGCGGTGGCGGGTAAATCGCATGCTACGGCCATGCTGCGTTTCGGACATGCCGAGACACTGATGCCGTTGCTGGCTCTGATGCATTTGCCCGGGTGCTATTACATGACCAACTATTTCGACACTGTGGCTCTGCATTGGCGCGATTTCAGCATTGTGCCTATGGCCGCAAATCTGCAGTTGATATTGTTGCGCCATAAGGAGACGGGCAGGTATTATCTGCGTGTCGATCTCAACGAGCGTATCCTGCCTCTTATCCCCGGCCGGACGGCTCTGTACACGCCGTGGGAGTCGGCGCGTGAGTATCTGACACGCTGTCTGCCGTTGCTGATGCAGTGAGTCAGCGCAGCAGCGACGGAGCCCTGAGAGGGATGCCGATGCCTATGCCGGCACTCCAGTGTGATGCGGGTGTGGTGCGATAGGATGCATAAAGCCGGACGGTGGCGAAAGGCAGTGACATCACAGCTGACAGGTCGCCTGTGAATTCAGCCGATCCGAACCATCCGCTGTAGCGTGCGCCTCCGTCGGCAGAAGGCAATATGCGGCGCATCGGCACATAGACATATCCCGATGCTCTGAGCTGGATCACCGAAGTCAGTTTTATGACAGGAACAATGCCTGCGGCGAGCCATTGGTTGGCCCTAAATCCGGGGTCGTAAAGCTCCATGTCGGCAGGCAGGGGTGCGAAAGCTCTGGCAGAGACGATCGATGCTTCATAGGTCGGCTGCAAATTTTTGCCTGACCAGTGGCCCCATGCTTCAGTGCCTAATGTGAATCGGCGCGACAGTGGAAAGTATGCCCGGAGGGATGCCCTGATGTCCTCCCACAGTTGGTTTTCAGATTGGCCGGAAGTGTGTGTGCGTCCGTAGAGTGCTGATGCACTGATGTCAAATGAGTGTCCTGAGGTGGGAAGCGTTTCGTCGTCGAGTGTCGATCTGTGCCATGACAGGGTGACAGCTCCGAGGTTTGTGGTCAGATGCTCTTTGCTGTTGCCGGGAGGTGTTTCTTCCCATCTGCGGTAGCTGTCGGCAAAGTGTGCTCCGGTCACTGATATTTCTGCCACCGAATGGTAGCCCGATGCGATCCGCCATGCGATGTTTCCTCCGGCCGATGTGGTGGAGATAAATGCGGGGGTGTCAAAATCGTAGAACATCTTTTCGGTTTCAAACAATCTTTCGCGACTGATGCTCATTCTCGCCCTCAGGTCTGATGCGAACGGCGTGTGCAGCCGCATCGATGCAGAGGCCGCGGCGGCCATGTAGCTTTGTCCAAGCCATGCTTCAAGACCGACGTCGGGTGCGCGGAAACTGTAGCGGTTCCAATGTGCTCCGGCATAGATCATCGATCCCTGCGACGATGTGAGGTATCCGCCGATGCCAAGGTGATAGTCGTTTTCGGCATCGGCATCGATATTGAGCGAGAAGGAACGGCTGACGGAGTCGTAACGGGCGTGTGGCACAAGATTGCGCATGCGCCCCGACGATGCAATGCGGTAGAATCCGCGGCGAGCCTCGGTTGTTGTCAGTGTTTCGGGTGGAACTTTGACATCTCCGGTCAATGTCGAGAGAATATAGTCGTGTTTGCCTTTGCCGACTCCACCGACGCTGACGCTGTCGAATTTCAATGTGGGCAGAGTTTTCCGGAACTGCGCTCGTCTTGCGGCTACATCGGCGGCTGTGCGGCGCGCTGATATGCGGCTGCGCAGTGAGTCGGCGAGCTCGATGCCGCGGCGGTAGCCGGTTTGATATATCTCTTTTGCCGCGCCCCAGTTCAGCAGTCCGTAGCGCGACAGATCAAGAACCACGTTCACGCCTTTGTTATCGGGAAATTTTGGCAGATAGCCGCTCATGATCATGTTTTCGACTTGACTGACGAGGTCGTTAAGGCCGGGTGGAGTGTTGGGGGTGGACACGTCGACGCCTATCAGGCGGTCGGGGTTGAAGTCGGTTTGCATGACATCGACGGGGTAGACATCATACAGGCCACCGTCGTAGAGAAGTGTGTCGCCGACCATTATGGGCTGGAACACGAGTGGAAAGCTCATGGAGGCGCGCACGGCATCGGCGAGTTCTCCACGGCTGAACACTACGGATTTATGGCGGTAAATGTCGCTGGCGACGCACCGGAATGGTATCATCAGATGGTCAAAATCGCCTCGTGCGGCACCTGTGGCGGGTGCGTACAGCTCCATGAACGCAAAGCTCATCGGCAATGGATTGATGAGCCGGGTGGGGAGTATGCCGGGGATCATCGCCGTGTCGGCCGGGGCGAGATTCACGCTCACCCAGTCGGGGCGTTTTGGAGGTGTGGCATAAAGAAATTGGTCGCGTGCCGCGATTGTGCCTGTCGACCAGTCGGCAAAATCTTCAGACAGGAGCAGTTCCATCATTTCGGCCGGAGAATAGCCGATCGAATATAGTGAACCCACGATGGCTCCCATTGATGTGCCGGTGATATAGTCGATCGGTATTTCATTTTCCTCGAGAGCCTGTATGAATCCGATGTGGGCTATGCCTTTGCATCCGCCTCCGCTGAGCACGAGTCCGACGGTCTCGGCATGAGCCGATGCATGCGTGAATATCAGAGCGGTACAGATGGCTAACCGCTTTAGCAGTGAATGGAAAATCGATGGCATGTGCGATGTGGTTGAATCGTGAGACAAGTATTACCTATCTATAACACCGCTGATGCCCAAAAAGGTCGGTCACTGATAAGTGACTGCTTCAGATGAATTGAGCGGTCGCTAAGCTATGACGCTCGAGGTCGAGCAGGGTGCGTTTGGCGTCGAGGCCACCGCTGTAGCCGGTGAGCCTGTGATCACGTCCGATGACCCGGTGGCATGGCACGAATATTGAAATCGGATTGGCGGCGTTGGCCGATGCTGCGGCGCGCACGGCCTGCGGGTTGTTGATGCGCAGTGCCAGTTCGCTGTATGAGATGGTGGTTCCGTAGGGTATCTTGGTCAGTTCGTTCCACACTGTGCGCTGGAACTCAGATCCGGTGAATGCCAGGGGGATGTCGAATGCTTTGAGTTGTCCTGCGAAATATCGGTTGAGCTGGTCGATCGCGCGGATGATTATGTCGGATGATCCGGTTT
>CANOUR010000095.1 GCA_947570265.1 uncultured Bacteroidales bacterium
CCGTGACAATGCCATGGTCGATGTCGCACACACCAACTTTATAGTCGGTTCCGTTGATTTTGTATTTATATTCTTTCATTTCAGTGTTCGTTAAAAGAAAAAATAGAATGTGGGTTTTAGATCCCGTGAGCCAGGATCATTTGTGCGGAGTTTGCCGCATGTTGTAGATCTTGGAGCTCCAGGGAGAGTAGGCGCGTTTGACTTTGTTGATTGTCAGCACAGCAGACTCGCGGTCGTGAGCGTCGAAGTGGTCGTGGAGAGCCATTGCAATCGCAGCCGCGATTTCCTCATTGGCGTCTTTTCCGAGAGCGGGAGTATTGACAGCTTCGGTTTCTTCTGCCGCCGCAGCTTCAGCCTCAGCTTTTTTCCTGGCGGCACGCTGATTGAGTGCGCTGATTGCCATGAAGCAGATGCATAGGAGAGCAAGGGCAGAAAAAACGACACACATTGCCATGATTGTCATGGCGAACCCGTTGGAGTCGCGCTGGGCGAATGTCTCGATCTTGGGGTTTGTATCGCGGATGATGTTGCTTGAACTCGGGGTGATGTAGTCACCGTCGGCACCTGAGTCGGTGCGCACCGACCATGAACCTGCGGCATCGGCAGTGCGTGCATAGGATGCTCCGGCAGGCAGTGATGCAGGTATGAGCACAGAGTCGATGAGAGTCTGTTTATCGGAGTCGTAGAGACCGATCCAGTTATCTTTGCCTGGTTCGAGCTTGAATGAAGTGTGGAACGTGCCACGCGACGGCATGTTGTCGGCGAAGAACACCACATGCTGTCTCTTTGGGATTTTTGTGTTGATGTCACCCAAAGGAATAGCATATTTTGTGGGGTTGTTGCGGTCGTTGGTGATGTAGACGCTCGAGATCTCAAGCGGAGCAAACTTGGCGTTGTAAAGCTCGATCCATCCCGAACGCTGCCCGAAATCGTCGACCAAGTTGCTGTCGTTCTGTACCATCACCTCGTTGATGAACAGTGAGCCTGTGCGTCCCTGCGCATTGCAGAGAGAGGCTCCGGCAGCAACGACGGCGAGGGCGAGAACCAATAGCTTTCTTTTCATGATTCTTGGCTTGTTGCGTGTAAAGTGAGATGAATGAATTACAAAGGAATGTTGCCGTGTTTCTTGGCAGGATTTGTGACCTTCTTTGTTGCAAGCTGCTGGAGGGCACGGATGATGCGGAAACGTGTGTTTCGGGGCTCGATGACGTCGTCGATGTAGCCGTACTTTGCAGCGTTGTAGGGGTTGCAGAAGAGTTTGTTGTACTCTTTTTCTTTTTCAGCGAGAACTGCCTTGGGATCTTCTGAGTCTTTAGCCTCCTTGGCATAAAGGACTTCGACGGCACCTGCGCCACCCATAACGGCGATCTCGGCTGTAGGCCAAGCATAGTTCATGTCGCCTCGGAGCTGCTTGCAGCTCATCACGATATGGCTGCCGCCGTAGCTCTTGCGGAGTGTGACAGTGATCTTGGGCACTGTAGCCTCGCCATAGGCATAGAGAAGCTTCGCTCCGTGGAGGATAACACCATTGTATTCTTGTCCGGTTCCGGGCAGGAATCCCGGAACATCGACGAGCGAGACAATGGGGATGTTGAATGCGTCGCAGAAACGCACAAAGCGGGCCGCTTTGCGTGATGCGTTGGAGTCGAGCACGCCTGCGAGATATTTGGGCTGGTTGGCTACAATGCCTACTGCCTGACCGTTGAAACGTGCGAAACCGATGATGATGTTCTTGGCATAGTCGCGCTGGATCTCAAGAAATTCACCATTGTCGATGATCGCGCCGATAACCTCATACATGTCGTAGGGACGGTTGGCTGCATCGGGGATGATTTCGTTGAGTGAGTCCTCGAGACGGTCAATCGGATCAGTGCATACTGCCAACGGCGGTTCTTCGAGGTTGTTCTGCGGTATATAGCTGAATAGTTTGCGGATAATGTGGAGCGCGTCCTCGCCATCTTCAGCAGCAAAGTGTGCCACGCCGCTTTTCGACGAGTGGACTTCGGCGCCACCGAGAGCATCCTGGGTCACGTCTTCTCCGGTCACAGTCTTGACAACCTTGGGGCCGGTGAGGAACATGTAGGAAATGCCTTTGGTCATTACAGTGAAGTCGGTGAGTGCGGGAGAATATACCGCGCCACCGGCACATGGACCGAGGATACCTGAGATCTGTGGTATCACTCCTGATGCAAGAATGTTGCGCTGGAAGATTTCCGCGTAGCCGGCGAGAGCGTTGATGCCTTCCTGGATGCGTGCGCCACCCGAGTCGTTGAGACCGATGACTGGAGCTCCCATTTTCATGGCCATATCCATGACCTTGCAGATCTTGAGAGCCATGGTCTCGGATAGCGAACCTCCAAACACGGTGAAGTCCTGAGCGAAGACGTAGACGAGACGTCCGTCGATTGTACCGTAGCCGGTTACAACGCCGTCGCCGAGGAATGACTTTTTGTCCATTCCGAAGTTGGTGGAACGATGACGCACAAACATGTCGATCTCCTCGAATGAACCTTCGTCGAGGAGCTGTGCGATGCGCTCACGGGCGGTGTATTTGCCGCGCTCGTGCTGCTTGTCGATGGCTTTCTGGCCACCTCCGAGCCGGGCTTGGTTGCGGAGCTCGATAAGCTCCTGTACCTTTTCAAGCTGACTGCTCATATATGGATGTTTTAGAAAATTTTTCGTTGGTGAATCTGGATAATTATTTGTTGGGATCTTCGCAGAGCTCAACGAGTGTTCCTATGGTCGATTTGGGATGCAGGAAAGCGATGTTGAGTCCCTCGGCACCTTTACGGGGCGCTTTATCGATAAGTCGGCCACCTTTGCCTTCGATTTCGGCAAGGGCGTTTGCAACACCGTCCTCTACAGCGAATGCAATGTGCTGTATGCCTCCGCGGCCGCCGTTGTTTGCGATGAACTTTGCAATCGCGCTGTCTTCGGCGGTGGGCTCAAGGAGTTCTATTTTGGTCTGTCCGACTTTGAAAAATGCTGTACGCACTTTCTGATCAGCGACTTCTTCAATAGCAAAACACTTGAATCCAAGCATGTTCTCGTAGAAAGGGATAGCCTCTTCCAGACTTGGAACGGCGATGCCGATGTGTTCGATGTGGGAAATGTCCATGGGTTAAATTGATATATTTTTATTTATGTTTCAGTCTTTGATTTTTTAGGTAACGTACTTTCGGAGTGTCGGTGAATGCAATAGGGGCAATTGCGCTTCGAAAGCACCTATTTTTTCCAATTGCAAAAATAAAAAATTAATTCTTAACGCAAACGATAAATGTAACTGATTTAAATCGGGATACTTTTTGATTGAAATATTGCTCGTGGTTGTGTTGGCGGCAGATGATTTAAAATCTTTTTTATCATAATGCAACTTCTTTTATTAAAATTTATATCTTTGCTCAAAAGAAGCTGATAATTTAATACGCCAATGAATATCACAGAGCAATATAAGGCCGACGGAAGGAGATATGATAACGCTGCGACGATGTACAGGCGTTGTGGATGCAGCGGAGTGCTTCTGCCTCGGGTCAGTCTGGGACTGTGGCATAATTTCGGTGGTGTTGACCCGTTTGAACGCAGCCGCGATATGATGCGTTGTGCGTTTGACCGCGGAGTCACTCATTTTGATCTGGCGAATAATTACGGACCTCCCTACGGCTCGGCAGAGGAAACATTCGGCCGACTCATGCAAAGTGATTTCAGGCCCTATCGCGATGAAATGTTCATATCGACAAAAGCCGGATATGATATGTGGCCGGGACCTTATGGAAACTGGGGGTCAAGGAAATATCTTATGGCAAGTCTTGACCAGAGTCTGAAGCGGATGAATCTCGATTATGTGGATCTATTCTACAGTCACCGTTATGATCCTGAAACTCCTGTCGAAGAGACTCTGCAGGCGCTTGTCGATATTGTGAAGGCGGGCAAGGCATTGTATGTGGGTGTTTCCCGATGGCCTCTTGAAGCATTGAAATTCGCCGACAAGTATCTTAGAGACCGTGATGTGCCTTTGCTTATATATCAGGGACGGCTGAATCTGCTTGACCGCGAGCCTCAGGCTGACGGGGTGCTTGATTATTGTGCCGGTCATGGAATAGGCTTTATATCTTTCTCTCCTCTGGCACAGGGATTGCTTACCGACAAGTACCTGAATGAAATACCTTCAGGATCGCGCATGTGGCGCAACGGGTCGCTCAAGTCACAGGTGCTGACTCCTGCACTGCATGATTATCTTGCAGGGCTTAATGATATGGCTGCCGATAAGGGCATGTCGCTTGCCGAGATGGCTTTGTCGTGGGTGCAGGCTCAGAAAGGAGTCACTTCGGTGATTGTCGGGGCGAGTTCGGTAGAACAGCTTGTGAGGAATCTGCAAAGCCGGGGAGATATATCTTTTGATGATATTCCTGAGTTTGTATCTTGAATGCAATGAGATGAATCGACGTGTGCCTTTGTGGTTTCTGGTGGTGATAATTGCTGTTGTCCTGCCTGTAGC
>CANOUR010000096.1 GCA_947570265.1 uncultured Bacteroidales bacterium
CCTGCTGACGCGACATGGGTCGGCCGTACCACTTGCGGAAGTGGTAGCCGAGAGGTGGCGAGCCGGGCGGGAGGCTGCGGCGTATGTCGCGGACGGTGGGGAGCATGGTTTTCCTTTTGCCGCGAAGATAGGGCGCGCACGATGCTTATGACCGACATCGTGCGCGATTTGTAGCTTTACTATAGAGCAATGGAGAGATCAGAATAAGGGCGCTGCACAGTTGATGAAGATGGACTGTGGCGTCGTCATTGGGCGTCGATCAGGCGCAACAGGTGCAGCGGCGCCTCAGGGCCAAGATTGAAGATGAGATCGAGGATGCTCAGACCGGGAATGAAACCGAGACGGTCGGCGCGTACCTGCCAATAGGGTATATCGGGCATGGACGGCTGATGATCGGGCACTGTGTCAATCGGCAAACCGTCGGTTGCAGCTTCGGGAATGCCGAGTATGCCGAGACAGAGTGATTCGAGATCGGAGTCGAGATCTACAAGTGGACGGCCGACGGCATTTAGCAAGAGAGGGTTGAAGCGATCGGCATAGAACTCATAGAATGGTGTGCGTCCGTAGGCGCTTTCGAGAGCCGTGACCATAAGTCGTGGCCAGTCGCCATGGCCAGACACGGTGATGTCGTCCCATCCGGCATCGCGGAATGAGCGAGGCTTGGCAATTGGGACGGTGAGGGTGAGTGCTCCGCGCGTGTCGGCGATCACACACCTGTGGGTGGACTTGAAGCGTTTGTCGAACCGGCGGTGACGGTCAATGACGATGCGCCCGCCATATGATGCCATGAGAGCATAGCGGGATATGCTGCCACAGAAAGCGGGCGGCAGCATGAGAGCGCGGCCGGGATTGCGGTCGAGGGGATTCACTTGTCGGGATTGGCCGAACGGAAAACACGATTCCAGCGTATGCCTCCGCCAAAGATGCTCTTGTCTTTGTCGAAGGATACGAGCACCACTTCGGGACGGCCGACGATGTGATCCTCGGGCACGAAGCCCCAGTATCGCGAGTCGAGCGAATTGTCGCGGTTGTCGCCAAGCATGAAGTAGTAATCCATCTTGAAGGTGTAAGTGTCGGCCGGCTTGCCATCGATGTAGACGGTGTCGCCTACGAGGCAGGCATCGGTGTTGTGCTCATAGTTGCGGATGATGCGTCCGTAGAGATCCCACGCAGCTGCGTCGAGACGCACGGTAGCACCCTTTTTGGGAATCCAGACCTCGCCATAGTCGGCACGTGTCCAATTGGCCGAGAGCTTGTCGGGGTAAAGGAAATCGCCTTTGTCGGCCGGCACCTTCATGATCTTGGCCACCGGGAGAGTCGACTTCAACTGATCGATCATTGCCGCAGTCAAAGGAGCAGCATAGACCGGAGGCACAGATCCGTCGGGATTGACACGGAATCCGTTGGCCACAAGATTTTCGGCATCGGCACGGGTGATCTGCACAGCGTGACGGTCGTCGGCCGCAACCCCGAGCTGCTCCCAACGGTCATCGGTCATGGCTGCGCCATCGAGCTGGAAGAAGTAGTTGAACTGTACGTTTTCGGGCTGTTTGAGCGGCTCACCGTTGATATAGACCGTGCCGTCGACAATTTTCAGGCGGTCGCCCGGTAGACCGATAGCACGTTTGACGTAGTTTTCCCTGCGGTCGACAGGGCGATAAATGATTTCACCGAAGTGGGCAGGATTGGAATGCACCGCTTCACGGCCATATGCCTTGACGAGCGTGTAGTAGTCGGGGTTCTGCATCTTCAGCGCCACGGTGTCGCCAGCGGGAAAATTGAAGACCACGATGTCGTTGCGCTCGACATTGCCAAGCCCCTTGAGGCGATGGTAGCGCCACTGAGGCCAGTCGAGATAGCTCTTGGTGTTGACCACGGGGAGAGTGTTCTGCACCAAGGGGAAATGGACAGGGGTGATGGGCACACGAGGGCCATAAGCCATTTTGTTGACCCAAAGATAGTCGCCCACAAGCAGTGATTTTTCGAGCGATGACGATGGAATCTGATAGTTCTGTCCGACGAACGTAAACACGAAATAGACGAGCACGAGGGCATAGACAATGGCATCGACCCAGCTCATGACGGTGCGCACAGCGGCGCTCTTGCTCTTCTTCCACCATGTGAGCGGTATGTAGCCGGTGATGTAGATGTCGAACAGCAGGAAAATGAACAGAGCCACCCACCAGTTGCCCAACCATGCCACCCAAAGGAGGAAAATGACCGACACTGCGGCGAAGCGAATCCAACGTGTGGTGCGGGTCTGACGCACCCGTTGCATGAAATCGTCTTTTAGTGATGTCTTCGCTGCTGATGAATTATGCTGTTGCATGGCTATTTACAGTTTTTTGCGGAAAGCACGGCGGCGACGGTGCTGACGGCGCTCGAAATATTGCCACTGGCTCTGCACGCTCTCGTTTGACTCGAGTTCGAGGTTGCTTTCGGCAAACTTGATGTTGTTTTTAATGTAGATCGGTATGAGATCGGAGAACAGGAGGGCATTGACACCTTTGCTCTGATACTCGGGCTTGATGGCCACGAGCAACAGGTCGATGACATCGTTGTGACCCTTCAGAGCCTTGAGCATGTGATACCAACCGAACGGAAGCAGTTTTCCGCGCGATTTGCGCAAGGCGGCTGAGAAGGAGGGGATAGAGATTCCGATGCCCACGAGGCGATCGTCGGCATCGACGATGACGCTCACATACTCGAGGCGGATGATGCCGAGATAGAGATCGATATAGTAGTTGATCTGCCGTGGCGTAAGGGGCGAGTAGCCATAGAGGTCGTCGTAGGCCTCGTTGATTAGCTCGAAGAGTGCCACGCCGTATTGCTCCTTGATTTTCTTGGCCGATGTGAATTTGATGTTGCGCAGACCGTATTTCTTACGTACGATATCTGATATGCGCATCATCTTGTCGGGCACTTTGTCGGGCACGGTCATGCGGAACTCCACCCAATCGACATCCTTTCCATAGCCCAGAGCCTCGATGTGATCACGATAGTAGGGGTAGTTGTATATGGTGGCCATCGTGCCCATCTCGTCGAAACCTTCGATGAGCATGCCTTCATGATCCATATCGGAAAATCCCATCGGGCCGATTATCTCGTGCATACCCTGCGAGCGTGCCCAGTCCTCAACGGCGGCGAAAAGCGCGGCGCTGACTTCGGGGTCGTCGACGAAATCGACAAAACCGAAGCGAGCCTGCCGCTTACCTGACCGCTCGTTGACAAGGCGGTTGACAATGCCTGTGATGCGTCCGACGGGCTTGCCGTCGCGCATGGCCATGAATGATTGCGCCGAGCAGAACTCAAACGCCGGATTCTTGCCGGGCAAAAGCGTGTCGACCTCGTCGATGACCAAAGGGGGCACATAGCAGGGATTGCCTGCATAGAGATCGATGCCGAACTGCACGTATTTTTTCAGCTCCTTTTTGACCGGAGCGACAGGAATGATTTTTACCTCAGACATTGTGCGCGTAAGTGGGGGGGATGACTATTGCTGCGGCGACGAGAAGGCGGGTGACTCGACCTGCTGCATCTGGTCGGGCACTGACGGACTCCAAGGCGAGACGAACCATGCGATGATTGCGATCATCACGACGAGGAATGCGATGATGAAGATGTTGAACTTCTCACGCGAGCGGCCTTCGAGAGCCGTGCGCACGTCGGTGATGTCGCGGAACGGCTTGCGTGCCGACGAGTTGCGGGCACATTTCTCGGCCACACGGCGCAGATGGCTGCCACGCTGACCCTCCGACGGACATGCGTCGAGAGCCGCGACCATCAGGCGTCCGAATGCCTCGATGTCGTCGCTGACACGTCGTGGCGACAGTTCGGGCCGCTGCTCGAAGCCCACGTCGATCATCTTCAGGTTGCCGATCTTCTCGGTGAAGATCACTGTCTCGGGGCGCAACGGATGATGGACTATGTGATTGTCGTGGATATATTGAAGAGCCTGTGGCAGACGCTCGCGAAGTTCCTCGATGTGATGGGCTGTAACCTTGTTTTCCTTTATGAGCTTGGCCAGCGAATCGCCGTAGACATCATCGGTGATGATGCTCTGCCCGACCTCGGGGACATCCTCGAAATCGTTGATCATGACGATATTGGGATGCGACAGATTGTAGCGGACATCAAACTCTTTCTCGATCATGGCGCGCGCTGCGGGATCATCCTTGAACTCGGGACGCAGGGTCTTGAGCATGACCCATTTACCATGTTTTTTTGCAGTGTAGACATGATAGAACTCCTCGTCCCATTCGGGGAGGTGTTCGACTTCGGTCCATTTGGGTGTAGTGTTGTCGTGGCTCATGCTTCGGATATTTTGGTCTTAAGATGCAAATATATAAAATAATTCCGAAAAACAAGAAAAAGTTCCCTACCATGC
>CANOUR010000097.1 GCA_947570265.1 uncultured Bacteroidales bacterium
AGCATAATGTGATGAATGGAGAGAGAGGCAGTCGTGAGACCCCCTCTCTTTTTTTGCATATACATTATTGACTGATTTTTGCTGCCCTTTATTTATTCGTATCTTTGTCAACATATGATTGACATGATAAATCTACGGGCGATCGCATCGGTCGTCACGATGCTGGTTGGGCTTATGTCGCAGACTGCCGCATGTAAGACTCAAATACTTGATGGATACGACTATGATATGTTCCCTGCTGAGCCGGATGGGTCGGAATGGCAATCACCTCAGAGACTGGCGCTAAATAAAGAGCAGCCCCGGGCAACATTCTGCAGTTTTGGATCTATTGATGCCGCCCGCAAGGTGCTTCCCGAAAACAGCGAATATTGGCTGAGTCTTGACGGTAAATGGAAATTTCGCTGGACAGGTAATCCATGGGAGCGAGATTCATTATTTCATGAACATAGCCGTGATTTATCAGATTGGGATAACATTGACGTGCCCTCGTCATGGAATGTGGCCGGTTTGCAGTCTGATGGATCTCTGCGCTACGGTAAGCCTATATATGTCAATCAGCCGGTGATATTCTATCATAAAGTGGAAGTTGATGATTGGCGTAAGGGTGTGATGCGCACACCACCAGAATCATGGACGACCTACAATGACAGGAACGAGGTTGGTCAGTATATGCGGACGTTCACCATTCCTGAATCTTGGCGCGAACGCGAGATCTACATAAGCTTCGATGGAGTAGACTCGTTTTTTTATCTCTGGATCAACGGCAATTATGTGGGTTTTAGTAAAAACTCCCGCAACGCGGCGCGTTTTGACATCACCCGTTTCCTAAACCGACATGGCGAAAATCGGGTGTGCGTTGAGGTATATCGCAGTAGTGACGGGTCTTTTCTTGAATCGCAGGACATGTTTCGTCTTCCGGGTATATTCCGTACAGTGGCTCTCTATTCCGTTCCAAAGGTTCATATACGCGATCTTGTAGTGACCCCTGATATTGCCGTCGATAATCAGCGTGGTCTGCTCGATATCAGTATAGATGTGCGAAATTTTCAAGGCAAGGATGCAGATGGCTATTATGCTGAATGCTCACTATATGCATGTGATTTATACGAGGATACAAACACACCGGTTTCGGTGCCGACGAGAGCAGCGACTGCTCCTGTATCGATTGGTAGCGATGACTCAGCATCATTACATGCGCTCGTCACAGTTGACAATCCACGCTTATGGAGTGCTGAAGCGCCGTACCGCTATGTGGTTGTTGTACAGCTGCATGATAGCGGAAATAATGTGGTGGAAACTGTAAGCACCTACACCGGATTCCGCAAGATCGAGATCCGTGACACACCGACCGATGAAGATTCGTTTGGCAACGCCGGCCGATATTATTATATAAATGGTCAGCCGGTGAAACTTAGAGGCGTCAATCGCCACGAGACGATGCCTGACCGGGGACATGCGGTGACTCGCTCCAACATGGAGCACGAGGTGATGCTAATGAAGCGTGCCAACATAAATCATGTGCGCAATTCACATTATCCTCAGCCCCCATACTGGTATTATTTGGCTGATAAATATGGAATATATCTTGAGGACGAGGCTAATATCGAGAGTCACGAATACTATTACGGACGCGAGTCATTGAGCCACCCCAAAGAGTGGCAGGCCGCGCATGTAGCGCGTAATATGGAGATGGTGAGAAGTACGGTCAATCATCCGTCAGTAGTGATCTGGAGTTTGGGCAACGAAGGCGGCGCCGGCGATAATTTCAAGGCAGCATACAATGCCATTAAGTCTTTCGATATGAGCCGCCCGGTACAATATGAGCGCAACAATCAGATAGTAGACATGGGATCTAACCAGTATCCCTCGATCGAGCAGACACATGCCTTGGCATCAGGCAAAGCCGATGTTGTCTATCCATTCCATATATCAGAATATGCACATTCAATGGGCAACGCCATGGGAAATCTTGTTGATATCTGGGAGGCTGTAGAGAGTTCCAATTACATCTGTGGAGGTGCTATATGGGACTGGGTTGACCAAAGTCTGTACAATTACGATAGTGTAACAGGCAAACGCTATCTTGCCTACGGCAGTGACTTTGGCGACTTCCCCAATGACGGTCAGTTTGTGATGAACGGCATAATGTTTGGTGATCTCGAACCAAAACCTGCATATCATGAAGTAAAAAAGGTTTACCAACCGGTAGTAATCACTCCGGTAAATATGCAACTTGGCCAAATTGAGATTTTCAACCGTAACTATTTTGTGCCACTCGATAACTACACACTTCGATGGACACTCACCGAAGATGGTATGACAATAGCTTGCGGTGACATTATGATCGACAGGAAATCGGCAATTGCTCCGCGCAAAAGTGCAGTTTTTACTATACCGTATCAGATCAGCGACAGGCACAACGGCGAAATGTATGTGACTGTGGAACTCTGTCAAACCGAAGATACCCCTTGGGCAGATGCCGGATATGTGCAGATGAGTGAGCAGCTCCATGTGCGTGACGCTCGCCGTCGTCAGCACATATCAGACGTGGCAAGCGGAGGATCAATCGCTGTATCTGACATCGGTGACATAGATTCGCCTGTCACTGTTACTGGCGACGACTTCACAGCTGTATTCGATTCTGCAACCGGAACGCTTAGCTCTCTTGAATATGGCGGAATGAATGTGATATTGCCCGGTGGTGGCCCTGTGCTTGATGCTTTCCGTGCATATGTCAACAATGACAATTGGATATATGAGCGATGGTATGCCAATGGATTGCACAACCTGCATCACAAAGTGCTCTCAGGCAATGCGCATGTCAATCCGACAGACAACACTGCGGTGATTACATTTCACATACGATCACAAGCGCCCAATGCAGCAGAACTAACCGGAGATATGTGGCACGGTCACAACTCGGTCAATGAATTGATTGACCGTCCGTTTGGAGATATAGACTTCCATTTTGACACCGAACAGACGTGGATCGTTTATACCGACGGATCTATAGAACTTCACGCCGACATTATCGGCTCTGACTCTTCCATGGTGCTTCCGCGACTGGGGTATGTGATGGAGATTCCTGAAACACTTTATACATATTCCTACTATGGGCGCGGGCCGATAGAAAATTATGCAGACCGCAAGACCGGTCAATATATAGGCGTATATGAATCGACGGTGGCTGATCAATTTGTCAACTATCCCCGACCGCAGAACATGGCTAACCGTGAAGATGTGAGATGGGCGTCGCTAACAGACGGCAACGGTTGCGGATTTGTGGCAGTAGGCGCCCGTCCGATGTCGGTAACAGCCTTGCCTTACGATGAACGCGATTTTGTCACAGCCCCCCATATAAAGGATCTTCCTGCACCCGGACATACCCGACTCCATCTCGATGTGGCGCAGACGGGTCTTGGAGGCACGAGTTGCGGACAAGCGCCTCCGGTGGAATCAGACCGTGTAATGGCTGGAAAACATCATTTTGAGTTTACATTGCGTCCTGTCAACCTGTCTCATCCCGCAAATATGCAGGCGAAAGTTGAATTTGATAGATAAAAAGCAAGCTCCCAACATAGTGCAGGAGCTTATTGTCGATTTTTCAAAAGTTAATTTTGATGACGGCGTTGGTATGGTTTAAACCGGATCCGCGTCGAGATGGACAGGAAATTTTTCCCGTGCACGATCAAGAGCAGTACGGTCGAAAGTAGCGTAGACAATACCGTCGCGAATCTCCCCTACCGGACGTCCAAAATGATCGAATGCAGTACACATCTCATGAGGATAATTGCCAAACGGATCTGATCCTCCGCGATTCGCTCCTACGACGCATGCCTGATTTTCTATTGCCCGCGCTATGAGCAGATGGCGAAATGCGTAGCCTCGCTCCTCCGGCCAGTTTGATGGGAAAAGAAGCAGGTCATACTCAAGATCACGGTTACGACACCAGCATGGAAAACGAAGATCATAGCACACCATGAGTTTTATGCGCCACCCGTCATGTGTAACTATGGGCGACTGACTTGTTCCGGCAGTGAATACCTTATCCTCACCGCTATGGCTAAATAGATGACGTTTGTCGTAGTAACTCATCGAGCCATCAGGTAGCACGATGAAAGCCCTATTGAAAAACTGTCCGTCTATGTCGTCAGAAGCAAGCATCGATCCTGCGATTGCCGTGTCGTGCTGTGCGGCTAAGTGTTTCAGAAGCGATATTGTCGTTCCGTCACGATGTACGGCGTACCGCTTCATCTTGTCAGGATTTTTAACATAGACAGTCGAGATCAACTCTGGAAGGACTGCCAGGC
>CANOUR010000098.1 GCA_947570265.1 uncultured Bacteroidales bacterium
TTCACACCCAATGTCGCCATTGGCAGCTTGTCTTTGGCTATACGCTTGCCGCTATCAGGGCGCGTTGGGGACTTCCACCCGTTAGATTATGCCCATGTCGGGCGAACCAAGCAAACGGCTGCGCATTCATCAAGTAAGCGCAGCCGTTTATTTGTATTGTATATGTAAGACCAGCAATTACACAATTGCTATCGAATCGCCATCAACAGGCACATAAAGCTGGCCACTGTACACAGCAGATGACTCAGCAGCATAAAGTGCGGATCGTTCACAGATATTGCGATCCTCGCAGTGAATCAACACCAGATTACGCACATGCGCATCCGCAGCATGACGTGCAACATCGATAACCGTGTGATGATGCTTCTCGTAGGGTCGGAAAATATCTCTATCGGCATAACGGCAGAAAGCCCCGCATATGAGCCAATCGGCATCAGCAGCCTCATTCGCATTGTGTTCTGTCAGAGCTTCATCTCCGAGACAAACAATAGATGTCGACATATCGTCGTGCAGAGAAATGCGCACACCTGTCTGATTGACATTCCGTGAATGGCAATCAATAAATTTTACAGTCGCTGACGCAAGCGACAGGGTATCGCCGGGAACAATAGTAGCAATCGAGGCCACGCGCTCTATACGGTCGAAGTATGACGGCAGAAAAGTAAGGCGACATATCTCGATAAGCGCACTCGTGACGTCTCGGTTGCCGTATATGGCAAGTCGTTCCTGATTGAGCACACCATCGATATCGAGCTTCACCAAATGACGCAGAAGCCATACAGCTCCAAGCAGATGGTCTGTGTGTACATGAGTGATCACCAGGCGAGTTATATCCGTTGCATTGTGACCTGTTCTTGCAAGACCATCAAAAATGCCGTTACCACCTCCGGCATCGATCATAAGCGTATCGCCAGGTAAATCAAATATACAGCAGGCATTGTAGCTTTGTTTAGGGAAGGCGCTTCCTGTTCCAGGGAAAGATACTGTGGTGTTTGTCATGCTAAGTTTTAAAACGCGGGCCGAAGATTAATGCTCCGGCCCGCGCGTATATTATTATAGTTTTTACGCTATGAGATCACATGTATTTAAGCTCATCTTCAATACGCTTGAGGTTGTCGCCATCAGCAAGACGATAGTATATATTCTTTAGATACATCAACGGTGCACGCTCTTCGGTATTAGCCTTGTGCGCCGCTTCGAAATATTCAGCACTCTTCACAAGAATCGGATTGAGTGTTTCGGCGGCATACTTACTATACTCAGCCTGTGACATATTACCTGTTTCCTGATCAAGTGCATCATAATCTTCGGCAAGCATACGACCGTAATTGAGATTTGACTGATAAATAGAAGGATCAATCTGGAGCGACTTGAGATAGTTGGCTTTAGCAGCATCGCGGTTTCCTGCGCTCTCATTCAGTACTCCGTATGAGAAGTAATAAGTAGCATTCTGGGGATCGGCTGCTATTGCATCTTCAAGAAGCTTTGACGCACCGGCATAATCTTTTTTGTCGATATAGCAATTGACTGTCCACAGCAGAAACTTAGGATCAGTAGTGCCAAAAAGTTTCAGACCCTGTTCAGCGAATTTCTGCATGTGCACGGAGTCCTTAGCCTGATAAGCCACACTGTAGGCATACTCATATGCCTGAGGATCTTTGTTGCCATTCGACAAAGCCTGATCAAATGCCTGGATAGCCTTATCGAACTTTTCACCCTGCCATGCGGCCAAAGCCTGATTGAACCGGATCTGGGATACAACTGAATCAGCATCGGCTTTTACTCCTGATTTTGCGTACCGGGCACCTGTTGGAATTGCAAGACGAATATCCCATGCACGGTATGCATTGTCAAAATCCTTAGCTTGCCAAAAACCGACAGCTGCGCGGTCGAAATCGTTGATATGCCCAACAATCTCATCAACCATTTTCTTCGAATATTTGGGCTTTACCTTACCCTTTTCATCAGGCAACGAGTCGACTGCAAACGCTTTCATGAAGAATTCATAGCCATCAAGCAGCGCTTTGCCCATGTGATCGGTATTGACTTCATTACCCACCTGTGAAGCCAGCAGGTAGCTATCATAAACTTTAAATCCGGCTTCTCCGGGCACAAAGTAGGTTTCTGCCATGTTGGCAGTCTCTGGATCAGAAAATGCTGGAGTGAGTGTTTCGACTACAGCACGATAGGTGGGATAATCTGCCGCGCCAATAGCTGCCTTAAAGTCATTCTTCGCGCTTTTAACCAGCGCTGTCTGTGCAGAAGCACCTGCAGCGAGAGCCACAAGGCATGCTCCAACGGTTGCTATACGTTTCATAGCGATTGTTTTGTTATGATTTGTGTTGATTGATTTAATCTTCATCTACTTCAGATTCACCATCGATGACATCATCGTCGTCGATCACCTCGTCTTCTTCAACGACTACTTCCTCTTCTATGACCGTGATGGTGTCGTCAGGCTGCTGGTCGATAAGTTCATTATCCACCTCTTCTTCCGGATCAGTCGGCACGCAACATACTGATGCAATCACATCGTTCCGCTTCTCGAGATTTATCACTCTCACTCCTTGCGTGGCGCGACCCATAACTCTGATTGCATCAACGTTGAAACGAAGGGTAATACCTGACCGATTGATGATCATAAGGTCATTATCATCGTTTACACTCAGTATCGCCACCAGACGTCCGGTCTTTTCGGTTATATTCATTGTCTTCACACCCTTACCACCACGGTTTGTGACGCGATAGGCTTCGAGCTCGGTACGCTTGCCGTATCCGTTTTCGCTCAGCACCATCACGGAATTGTCCGATCTGGGTGCAAGACAGATCATGCCGACACACTCATCTGTCGGATCGTTCTCATCGAGACGCATGCCCCGCACACCGGTAGATACTCGTCCCATTTCGCGCACTTTGCTTTCATGGAAATGAATGGCGCGACCGTTACGATTGGCCATGACAATGTCGTAGTTGCCATCAGTCATCACCACGTCGATCAGACGGTCGTCATCACGCAGAACAATACCTTTGACACCAATAGAACGAGGACGGGCATATGCTGCCAGACTTGTCTTCTTTATCACGCCTTTTGATGTGCAGAACATGAGATTGTGACTGTTGACAAACTCCGGATCAGAGAGCCCCTTAACCGGAATAACTGCATTGACAGCATCATCAGGCTCAATGTTGAGCAGATTTTGTATTGCACGACCCTTTGAGCTCTTCGCACCTTCGGGCAACTCGTAAACCTTTAGCCAATAACAGCGACCCTTGGCTGTGAAGAATAGCAGATGTGAGTGCATCGAGGCTGTGTATATATACTCGATGAAATCTTCGTCGCGGGTATTTGAGCCTCGTGCGCCTACACCACCTCGGCCTTGTGCCCGGAACTCGCTCAGAGGCGTACGCTTGACATATCCAAGATGAGATATAGTGATGATCATGTCGTCATCGGCGTAGAAATCTTCCGCATTAAAGTCACCGGCCGTGTAGTCAATAGCTGTGCGTCGCTCGTCGCCATATTTGTCGCGCACCTCAATAAGCTCCTTTTTAATCAGCTCGCGACAAGCGTCGTCATTACTAAGAATAAGCTCACAACGCGAAATCTCGGCTTGCACTTCTGAATATGCCTCATGAAGCTTGGCTTGCTCAAGTCCACTCAAGCGCTTTAGCTGCATATCGACAACAGCCTGAGCCTGAGCATCACTCAAACCAAAGCGCTCCTTCAGCCGCTCTCGTGGATCTTGATCGCGCGGTGTATTGCGGATGATCTGTATAACCTCATCGATGTTATCGCAAGCAATGATCAAACCTTCAAGTATATGGGCACGCTCCTGTGCCTTGCCGAGTTCATATCTTGTACGGCGGATGGTGACATCGTGGCGATGTTCATTAAAAGCTACGAGTATCTCTTTCAGATTCAAAAGCTTGGGGCGTCCGTTGACAAGAGCGACATTGTTCACTGAGAACGAGGCCTGCATCTGCGTAAGCTTATAAAGCTTATTGAGCACAACATTGGCATTGGCATCCGATTTCAGCTGTATGACAATACGCATGCCCTTGTAGTTGCTCTCATCGCGGATGTCAGCTATGCCATCAAGTTTTTTCTCGGTCACGAGCTGTGCGATATAGCCTACAAGCTCAGCCTTATTTACATTGTATGGAATTTCGGTCACCACAATGTTCTCGTGGCTCGCTTCGCTCTCTATCTCGGCCTTGGCCCGGATGACTATACGACCGCGTCCGGTTTCATATGCCTCGCGCACCCC
>CANOUR010000099.1 GCA_947570265.1 uncultured Bacteroidales bacterium
TCATGCGCTCGACACCTATCTGCCAAAGCTGGTCAGAGCCGGCAAGCGTGTGGCTATATGTGAGCAGCTCGAAGATCCCAAGCTCACCAAAAAGCTTGTCAAGCGCGGCATCACCGAGCTTGTCACTCCCGGCGTGGCCGTGAGCGACACTGTGCTCAACAACCGCGAGAACAATTTTCTGGCGGCTGTCCACTTCGGCAAGGCAGCTCTCGGCATAGCATTCCTCGACATATCCACCGGCGAGTTCCTCACAGCCGAGGGCACCACCGACTATATCGGCAAGCTGCTGGTCAATTTCGCCCCAAAAGAGGTGCTTGTCGAGCGCGGCAACCGCCGCCGTCTCGACGACACATTCAAAAACGCCTATGCCGTCTTCGAGCTCGACGACTGGATCTTCACCCGCGATGCCGCAATGGATCGTCTGCTCAAACAGTTTGAGACGGCAAGCCTCAAAGGCTTCGGCGTCGACCGCATGCCTGCGGCCATCGTGGCCTCGGGAGCGGTGCTGCATTACCTCGACATCACCCGCCACACGTCAATCGGCCATATCTCGTCACTGACACGCATCGAGGAAGACAAATATGTGAGGCTCGACAAGTTCACCATACGCAATCTCGAGCTTACCGAGCCGATGAGCGACGAGGGACGGTCGCTGCTCGACGTAATCGACCGCACGGTCAGCCCCATGGGAGCGCGACTGATGAGACGCTGGATGCTCTTCCCGCTCAAAGATCCGGTGGCCATCAACCGCCGCCTCGACGTGGTCGAGCATATGTTCCGCAATCCCGAAGTGCGCGATACGGTGCGCACCGGTCTCGAGCAGGCGGGCGACATCGAACGCCTCATAGGCAAGGTTGCCACCTGCCGCGTCAGCCCCCGCGAGGTGCGTCAGCTGGGCAACTCGCTCAAGGCGCTTATGCCGGTCAAACAGGCATGTGTCGAAAGCGGCCAACCGGCTCTGCAGGCCATCGGCGACCAGATCAATCCATGCTCAGCCGTCAGCTCGCGCATAGAGCGCGAGCTTGCCGACGATCCGCCTGCCGCCTTGGCTCGTGGCAATGTGATACGCGACGGTGTCGATGACGAGCTCGACGCATTGAGGCGCATCGCCTACCACGGCAAGGAATACCTCATGCAGATCCAGGAGCGCGAGAGCCATGCCACAGGCATACCCTCGCTCAAGATCGGCTACAACAATGTCTTCGGCTACTACATAGAGGTCACCAACACCCACAAGGAAAAAGTGCCGGCCGGATGGATCAGAAAGCAGACACTGGTCAATGCCGAGCGCTATATCACCCCCGAGCTCAAGGAGTATGAGGAAAAGATTCTCGGTGCGCAGGAAAAGATTGCCGTCATAGAGTCGCGCCTTTATGCTGCGCTTGTGCAAGGTCTTGCCGAATATATCCCGGCCATACAGCTCAACGCGTCGCTGGCCGCGCGCCTCGACTGTCTGTCGGCGTTCACGCGTGTGGCCATTGAAAACCGCTACAACCGCCCCGTTGTCGACGACTCGCTCGATATCGAGCTGGTCGACGCACGCCATCCTGTGATAGAGCGGCAGCTTCCACCCGGCGAACCCTACATCACCAACACCGTCCGGCTGAGCAACAAGGGCACACAGATCATGATGATCACCGGGCCTAACATGAGTGGTAAATCAGCCCTCCTGCGTCAGACCGCACTCAACGTGCTCATGGCTCAGATGGGATGTTTTGTGGCGGCTGCAAGCGCACGCATCGGAGTGGTCGACAAAATTTTCACAAGGGTCGGAGCGAGCGACAACATCTCGCTTGGCGAATCTACTTTCATGGTCGAGATGACCGAGGCCGCATCGATCCTCAACAACATGAGCGCCCGGTCGCTGATATTGTTCGACGAACTTGGCCGTGGCACATCGACCTACGATGGCATATCTCTCGCATGGTCAATCGTGGAATATATACACGAATACGGCGACATGCGTCCCAAAACGCTCTTTGCCACTCACTACCACGAGCTCAACGAAATGGAAAAGAGCTTCGGCCGCATTGTCAACTACAATGTGTCGGTCAAGGAGATCGACGGCAAGGTGGTGTTTCTGCGGAAACTCGCCAAAGGTGGCTCGGAGCACTCCTTCGGCCTGCATGTGGCCAAGTTGGCCGGCATGCCGCAGTCGATCGTCAAACGTGCCGGCAATGTGCTCTCGCAGCTTGAGGCTGCAGGTGCCGGACGGCGCGATCCCGCACGCGATCTCTCCACCATGGCCGGAAGCGGCGACAGCGGCATGCAGCTGAGCTTCTTCCAGCTCGACGACCCCGTGCTGTCGCAATTGCGCGACAGCATACTCAGTCTCGACATCAACAACCTGACGCCCATGGAAGCACTCAACAAGCTCCACGACATAAAGGCGATACTCACCGGAAAAGACTGACAGCCGATGGACACACGCGAATTTGCCGAGCGGTTTCTGATGAACCTTGCATTCGACCCGACAGGTCAGCAGATGTCGCTCATAGCGGCGCTATCGCGTTATTGCACCATCCCCGACCGGGTCGGGAGCGTGTTTATTCTCAACGGCTATGCCGGCACCGGCAAGACATCGGTCGTAGGCGCCATGGTGCGCACACTTCGCGAGGCCGGAGCGCCGGTGGTGCTCCTTGCCCCGACAGGGCGCGCTGCCAAAGTGTTTTCGGCTGCTGCAGGGGTGCCGGCATGGACTATCCACCGCCGCATCTACCGCATGCCGTCAGCCGGACTGGCCGGAGCGACATCTGTGCTCAACGTCAACCGTGTGCCCGGCACGGTGTTTATCGTCGATGAGGCATCGATGATCGGCGACCACGAATCGGAAGCTGCCGGTTCGCTTTTCCACGACCTGCTTGAGCACGTGTTCACCGGCGCACCCGGCTGCCGGCTGATATTCCTTGGCGACACAGCACAGCTGCCGCCGGTGGGATGCGAAACCTCCCCGGCCATGGATGCCGCAGCGTTCAGGCGTCTCGGCATCAAGGTGAGCCGTGCCGTTGTCACGCAGACCGTGCGTCAAGGCGCAGGTTCGGGCATTCTGCTCAACGCCACACGCATCCGGCGGCTCATCGGCCACCCCGACCGTGATCTCCGGCCGTCATTCCGTCTGTCGGACGATGTCAGCGCCGTCGAGGGCAATGAACTCATCGACGTGCTGTCCGACGCCTATTCCGCCGACGGTGTCGACGCCACCATACTCATCACCCGCTCCAACCGCATGGCCACCGCAGCCAATCTCGCCATACGCTCGAGCGTATTCTTCAGCGAGGAGGAACTCGTGCGTGGCGAAAGACTGATGATTTCAAAAAACAATTACCTCTGGAGCGAGTCGGTCAAAGGTCTCGATTTCATTGCCAACGGCGATATTGCCACCGTCGTGGCCATTCATTCCACCGAAAGTCTACATGGATTCCGCTTTGCCGACGTCACGCTCAATTTTCCCGACCGCGATGTCGATGTCGATTGCAAGGTGATGCTCGACACCCTCACCTCCGAATCTGCTTCGCTCGAGCCATCGCGGCTGGCTCAGCTGTGGATGGAGCGGGCCACGGCTCTCGGCACCGACAGCATGCGCACACTCAAGCGCGACCCATGGTGCAATGCCCTGCAGATCAAATACGCCTATGCTGTCACATGCCATAAGTCGCAAGGCGGACAATGGAAAAATGTGTTTGTCGACACATCCGGACTCTCCGCACCTCCCGAAGGGTCGTCGCCCGTCGAACTCTACCGCTGGCTCTACACGGCCTTCACCCGCGCCACTGCTCACCTCTATCTCGTGAATCCCCCCGAAGAATCCATCGAATGACTCCGGCCGCCCTCGCGGGAGTTGTCTCGATGCGGCCGATAACCCGTCCATGCGCCTAAAAATGAGCCGTAGACATCCTTATTAACGTTTTTTAGCCCAATTTTCTTTTAATTATTTCGCCATTTAACAAAAAAAGCATTAATTTTGCAATGGAAAAACGCGCGAGACCATGGGTCTTGCTTTGAGAAATACGGTGAAACAAGTTGTAGACGGTCAGGCATACCTCAATGGGATGCTCCCGTTGCCAAAATTCAAAAATTAAGGCTCATCAAGGCGCATGGTAAAAAAGCTGTGTTTAGGCATAGAGATTGCATAGTCGGAAGATGA
>CANOUR010000100.1 GCA_947570265.1 uncultured Bacteroidales bacterium
CCGACCAGCATGCCCATTTCTATTGTGAGCAATGCAAGGAAACATATTGCATTGAAACGGCAAGAGTGCCCATGATCGATATTCCTGACGGATTCAAGCCTCATTCCATCAACTACATGATCAAAGGCATCTGCCCGAAATGCAGCCGATGAGTTGAATGACACAATATGTGCGGGAGCAATTCTTATGAAAGAAATGCTCCCGCAATTATATAATTAACTGTGGGGCAGGGGAGTGCCTTTCTGCCGATTGTTGATGATATACGATGGAATGATTATGGCCAGTGTTACCAGCTCCGACACCGGTATCGCGAGCCACAGACCTGTTGCGCCCGATATTTGCGGCAATATGATGAATCCGGGCATCATGAACACAACCCCTCTGAGCATCATAAATACTATTGCCCTTGCCGATTTCTCGCAACTCTGGTAATATCCTATAAAAGTGATGTTCAGTGCGAATGGTAGCGCGCATAATCCGAGCAGTGGCAAGCCTGATGTGGCTATGTCATAGGCTGGTTCGGATGAATTGAGAAATATGCCTGCCAACATATCCGAGCCGATCCACATTCCTGCGGAGATCGCTATTCCGCATCCTGCTGCTGTCACGATCGCCAGATTCAAGGCCTCGCGCACACGGTCGGCATGCATCGCGCCATAGTTGTAGCTTATTATAGGCTGTGATGATTGCGCCACCGCATTGCTTATCGAGAAAATGAGCGGGAACAGATAGCAACCGATGCTGAATGCTGCCACACCGGCCTCGCCGAGATACGACAGGAACATATAATTGCCCGTGACCATCATCACTCCTATGGCAAGTTCGGCTATGAAGGTGGCGAATCCGATTTTGGTCATATATCCGACATTGCGCATCGACAGTCTCAGCGATTTCGCTGATAACCGCAACCTGTAGAATTTAAGCTTATCGGAGAAAAATATGAAATATGCCACCACCATTATCCCGGCAACAATGCACGAGATCGATGTAGCCATTGATGCGCCCTTTATGCCCATTCCGAGCGGAAACACCATGAACCAGTCGAGAAATATGTTCAGCACTGCGGCCACGATCTGCACGCTCATCGCATAGCGTGGCGATCCGTCGAGGCGTATCAGCATCATTCCTGCACATTGCAGGTAGAAAAATACAAGTCCGGGCAGCAGCCACAGCAGATAGTCGGTGGCGAGTGCCTCGAGTGCGGGGCTGCAGCCGAGCAGATACAGCAGCGGGCGGGTAAACAGCAGCGATCCGGCCACGATCATGCCGAATATCACAGCACCGGCGATATATGCCTGAGTCATGATTATCCTGGCTGCTTTCACATTCCGCTCGGCCAGACGTATACCACCAATGACCGACGCACCAATTCCAAACATCAGCCCTGTTCCTGCGCATATCAGAAACAGCGGGGCTACAATATTGATTGCGGCAAGAGCGTCGCTGCCCACGCCGTGACCGACAAACATTCCGTCGCAGATATTCAGCAACGTGTTGAACACCATTCCGATCAATGTCGGAAAAAACATAGCGCGAAACAACTGCCCGATTTTTCCGTTTTCGAAATCAAGTTTATCTCTATCCATATTCTCTGTCAGCTTTGTGTGTCGTTACTTATCCTGATTCAGGCCGCAAAGTTAGACATAATGGCGTGATTCTTCATGGTGGAAATCCTCATAATCATGGTACTTTTTATAAATATAGTGTAACTTTGCATGTGAGTCATTGCTCACATATTCTCACTGCTGAATAACTTTGTATCATATGGCCGCTGTACCTCGATCACGATCTGTCCCTCACTACACAGTTGGCACAACCGACGCCGCTGATTGGAAACTCGGGCATACCCTCTCGGTTGACGGATGTCTCGTGATGTTGTGTGTGGAGGGTTCGATTGATCTGACCATCAACTCGCGCCGGCTGTCGATGTCACAGGGTCACATGGCATTTATCGTCTTTGATATGGTTGCTGTGCCAGTCTGCGTGTCTGACGGTTTCTCCGCTAAATACATTTCGATTGATTTCGATACCTCGCAGGACATTTTCTTCCTTGTCACATCCAATCGTTTCTGGGACTATATCTACGCATGTCCGGTGTTCAGGTTGCGCACTGATCTCAAAGAAGTCACACACCGGTGGTTTGCACAGCTCGACTGGCTGATAGAAAATTGTTCTGCTGTCACTGCTGGAAAATCACTTCGCAACGAAATGGAAAATTTCGTGCTTGTAATGGCCGAGCAGGTTGAGTCGCATCTCGGATCGCTTGGCGTTGATCCACCCAAAAACAGAGCTTGGGTGATTGTCAATGAGTTTCTCGGATTGCTCAACCGCTACTACGCTCACCGCCATAATGTGGCTTTTTATGCCGATAGGCTCCACATCACCCCAAACTATCTCAACATAATCGCAAAGAAAAACCTTGGTGTGACAGCAAAGGAGATGATAAACATTCAGTTGGGGCTCGTTGTCAAAATGCTTCTCGACACCACTGATCTCTCAGTGAAGGAAATCGCCGGACGCATGCACTACGACGATCCGTCATATCTCTGCCGTGTATTCAGAAAGCAGACCGGCATGTCACCGATCCAATATCGTAACATGCAGCGCGACAAGAAGCCGGAATAGTGTGGCAGTACATCATTGTGTCGATCAAGTAGGGTTTGTTTTTTTGAAATCGATGCGCTTGAACACTTTGCCATTAGGCAGCTCCGATGAGAAACTGTCAATCATCTCATATCCCTTGGCATGCATTGTCATATGTAGTTCATTGCTATCTACTGTACTATGAACGCAGTCGAGAACCTCGAGTTTTGTTGTATATGGCGAGTCAGAAACGAAACTCTCTGCCGGGTCTATCTGTATCACACACGATACATACCGGGGTTGCATTTTTTCAACAGCTCTCACAAAATTTTCACAACCCACATACTCGATAAAAAGATTGGCTATCACCATCTCCACTCGAGGCAGGGCATCGCATGAGCCGTTAATGTCTGCTGCCACAGTGTGGTAGCGATTGGCAAGAAGGGGATATCGTTCAGCTGAAGCATTAAGATATTCCTCGTTTATGTCAATCCCATATATTTCATTAATGGATTTTGTCTCAATGAGATTGTCAAGCCCATTTCCCCCGGCGATACCGAGAATTCCCACCGACGTCACATCATATGCCTTAAACTGTTCTCCCATTATCTTGTTGAGTGTCTGAAGTTGATAAACACACGTTAGAGACATGTGATTTTCGTAGTCATCCAGAGCTACATTTTTCCAAGGATTTTCCATTATTAGAGTGTTTGAATTTAATTCGTATTAATATTGAGAATCAATTACGAGCGATTTTTTCAGCGCGAAGAAGGAGCGTAGCGAGCTACGTGACTGATGAACGGTGGAAAAAGCGCCGTAATTGGGCTCAAGATTAATGCGAAACGTATTCATAAATCTTCAATACTTCAATATAATCAATCTTAGTGTGTTAAATCCAGACAATTTTAGCTATATTTACAATTTGATGTATTTCTGGAAACGGCTGGTGGGCTTATCGGGGATTGTCATTTGGATGCGAGTCCCAATAAGCGGATTTAGATAGCGTTCTTTAAAATTTCGAGTATCCTTAAATCCACAATATGTGGCTATCTCAACCAAAGAGCGAGGCTCTTTGCAGTACTCGATTATCTTTTCCTCGATAGTTCTTTCAGCCTGACTTGTGGGTTGACTTGTGGGTTGACTTGTGGGTTGACTTGTGCCCTTCGGCAAGTCGGCTTCATTGGTCGCTTGAACAGTCACACGGAATGCCGTTATGGTGTTCACATCAAACTCTGCCGGAGTATTGCCGTTTTCTTTGAGCATTTCCTGAACACGTGTCACGCCACGGTTGAACTTGTTGACGTATTTCATCACACGCATAGCCTCAGCTACAAGCGGATTGCGGTAGTCATTTACCGCGGGAAAGTTTTCGGGACGAGCTTCGCCATATAACCCTCCGGCGTTCATAATCTCGATGTAATTATCAAACTGATACAACCGGATTGGCATATTCGATTGATAATCGCGGTGCATACAGGCGTTCATCATCAGTTCGC
>CANOUR010000101.1 GCA_947570265.1 uncultured Bacteroidales bacterium
GATTTTTTATTCTGCCGGTGTAAAAATCTCAGGATTTTTATCTAAATTTGTGACAACAGTGATAATCAATAATACCTAATATGTCTTATGTCATGAAAAAAATATTTTGTGTGATGTCATTACTTGTATTGATGAACATGGTGGCTCAGTCGAAAGTCGTAGAAATAGAGCTGTGGCCCGACGGCGCTCCCAACAGCAGCGGGATAACATCGCCTGAGATTCAGGAAGGCAATATCATTTCCTCGG
Organism: uncultured Bacteroidales bacterium; assembly: GCA_947570265.1. Lineage (GTDB taxonomy): Bacteria > Bacteroidota > Bacteroidia > Bacteroidales > Muribaculaceae > CAG-1031. The sequence continues at coordinate 247 of CANOUR010000101.1, forward strand.
TGACACGTCCGGTACTTTATGTGTATCCTGCGGCAGAGCCCAACGGCACCGCTATAATTATGTGCCCGGGTGGGGCTTATGCGAAACTGGCGTTCAATCACGAGGGCACGGATATGGCAGAGTGGTTCAATTCTATGGGTATAACTTATGCTGTGCTGAAATACCGTATGCCTAACGGACATGACGATGTGCCTCTGTCAGATGCCGAACAGGCGATGCGTATCATGCGTCTTCGTGGGTCGGAATGGGGAGTGGACACTAATTCGATAGGTATAGCCGGTGCTTCGGCCGGCGGACATCTTGCAGCCACACTTGCCACCCACTACTCATCGGCAGAGACAAAACCTGATTTTCAGGTCTTGTTCTATCCGGTTATCACAACCGAGAGAGGTGTCACACATCAAGGTTCAGTCGACAATCTATGCGGTACCGCTCCTACAGCCGAACAGATGCATCGTTTCAGCAATGAGCTTCATGTGAATGGCGATACACCTAAGGCATTTATTGCAGTTTCGGCCAATGACAGTGCTGTGCCGGTTGCCAACAGCCTGCGTTATTTCGAGGCTCTGACGCGCAACGGAGTGTTATCGTCGCTACATGTCTATCCGATCGGCGAGCATGGTTGGGGCTATTATGATCATTTTCCATATAAACGTCAATGGAAAGAGGAGCTTGCCCAGTGGTTGCGGCAGGAGGTGCTTGACCGCTGAGATCGCCTTATATGTATATAACATTAATGGCCGACCCTATACGAGGTCGGCCATTAATGTTACATATCGGTATGATTTATTTTTTACCGGCGAGCACGTCTTTAAGTAATTCAGGCTCGTTTGTTGTGATGAAATCGACTCCCATGTCGATCAGCTTTTTCATGTCCTCGATCTTGTCTACGGTCCACACGTTGACTTTTAGTCCGAGGTCGTGGGCCTGTTTGACCCATTCGGGATTTTTGTAGATGACATTGTAGTGATAGTCGGCGCCGGCAAGACCGAGTGCCTTTAGCTTTTTAGGAGCAAGATCTCCATCAAGATAGTATACAGGAACATAGGGAGGCAACTGCTTCTTAAATTCCAGACATGCATTGATTGAGAAAGCAATGATGTCGGTGCGGTCGAGCAGACGGTAATATTTGAGTGCATCGACGATTTTGGCAACTGCGATATCCTCGCGTTCCAGAGTCGGAAGCGATTTCATCTCAAGCACCAGACGTGTATTGCCTGGAGTCGCTGCTACTGTGGCGAGATACTTGTCGAGGGAAGGCAGATTTTCGCCATTGTCGAGAATCACTGCTGTTGACTCTGCAAACTTCGCATTTACCATGTTTACACCCTTGAATGTCTGGTCGTGGTTTACGACAAGACCTCCGTCGGCATTCATCCACACGTCCATTTCCGCGCCGTATACGCCTACAGAGTCGGCTTTATGCCAAGATGCGATAGAGTTCTGCGCCGATCCGGCGGTGCGCCAATGCCCGCGGTGCGCCACGATTTTTGGCTGTGCTACTGCACTCAGTCCGATCAGGGTTGCTGTGAGGAATGCTGCAATTTTCATGACTTAGGTTTTATTAGTTGAAATTTCGATTATTCAGCGTGGTATCGGAAATCCGGGAGATGTTGCAATATGCCAGGGCGATCCGGTCATCAAGCTGTCGGTTGCAGTCACAAGCATTATTTCTACTCCCTCGAGTCTGTCGGCCATTGCGAGGGCCTCGCTGCTGCCCATTACCATGCATGCTGTGGCCAGTCCGTCGGCTATTGCTGCGTCGGGAGCGATAACGGTAGCGCTTAGTACGTCGGTTTTCACCGGGCGTCCTGTCACCGGATTTATTGTATGTCCGTATCTTTGGTCAGGACTATAGTCACGGTAATTACGGTAGTTGCCGGATGTGGCTATGCCACAGTCGGTGACTGCAATCCTGAGCAGTTCCATGTGTGATGGAATAGAATCATTTTCGACAGGTGCATCTATCTGAAGCAGCCATTCGGTGCCACGTGGGTTGCGGCCAAGAAGAGATACATCGCCTCCGATTTCGACCATACAGTCGGTGACGCCGTTGCGATGTAACATCTGGGCGATTTCACGGGCAGCAAGTCCTTTTCCTATGGCTCCGAAATTAAATTGGGTGAGTTGCGATTTCTTAGTGATGACACCATCGGATGTTATGCTGCAGCCGGCGATGCCTACAGTGGTCAATGCAGCTTCGATCTCGTTATCGGTGGGTATGCTTCTTTCTTTTGAACGGCCGAATCCCCAAAGTTCGACAAGAGGGCCTACCGTAGGGTCACAGGCTCCGCCACTCATAGCTGCAATATCTTTTGAGGCTTCAAATGCGCGGCGCAGTATGTCGGATGCTATTACGCTCTCGCCACGGTTGAGAGCCGTGACAGGGCTGAGAGTGTCGAAAACCGATATCTCACGTTCGATCAAGACGAGCAGTGAGGTGATCGAGTCGTTCAGGTCGGTGCCGGAACGATAGGATATGTTGCACGCTGTTCCACAAGTGAGTCCACGATAGCTGCGCCATTGTCTGCTTCCGCAACCCGCGGCCATGGCAACGACACATATCGTCATAATCAACTTAAACACACCTTTCATTCCGCAAATTTAATCCATTAAGTTGTTAAACAAAACAAGCGGAATGAAATTGTGCCGCGAAAGCTGCGGTTTTCTGTGTGAAAGCTCGACGAAAAGCTCAGTTGGTGCCTCCGGCTCCCGATTCACTTTCAGAACTGGAGTTGCCTCCTGCAGAAGAACCGCCTACAACGTCGTCGTTGGAGATGCTTTTCTTAACTTTCTTGACAGACGTGTTCAGGCTGCCAAACCGGTAGCTTACAGAGATCCCAAATGTAGTCATGCGGTACTGGTAGCTTCGCGAGCGTGAAGTCATGCCATTGTTCCATGACTTGCTTATGTAACCCGGATTGTGTGTGCGTATGGGATTGGAGATGCTCATGCCTACGCTCAGACGATCCTCTTTGAGGAATGAGCGGCGCAGATTCAGCCCCCAGTTGATATTAGAGAGTCCGTAGGCATCCATGCGTGAGTAGAGGCTCGGTGCTGAAACCCAATAACTGCCGAATACCGAGATGTGCATTTTCCATGGCAGACGCTGTGATAAATTGCCGAAAATCATCTGTCCCCAGCCGGAACTTTTCTCGCCGCTGTACGGGTTCTTGACATAGGTGTAATTGGCTCTGGCGTTGATCATCAGTGATGTCTTGGCTGTAGGACGCCAGCTGATGTAACCGCCGATGCTGACGCTGCGTCGACGGCCTGCGTTGGCATATCCCGAGTAGGTGTGATCGCCAACGGCATGAGCGACACTGATGATCTCGTTGTCGGCGAAATTGAAGTCGGAGTTTAAACTTACCGATACTTTCGCTCCCATAAGGTTGTAGTTGAGTCCAAGCGAGTTCTGCCGCACGCTGGAGAGGTCGGGGTTGCCCTCTGAAGTTTCGTTAGGTGAAGTGTTGACCGCCGGATTCAGGTAGTAGATACCCGGACGCTGTATGCGTGAGCCGAAGGACAGTTTCAGCGAATTGCGCTGGTTGATATTATACATCACCGATGCGTTGGGCACCCAGTCGT
>CANOUR010000102.1 GCA_947570265.1 uncultured Bacteroidales bacterium
CGGTGGAAAAAGCGCCGTAATTGGGCTCAAGATTAATGCGAAACGTATTCATAAAATCTTCAATACTGCAGTATAATCAATCTTTTTGTCAAATCCAAACGACACTCTTAGTTATTTTAGCCGCTTTAGCTTTTGTTGCTTTTGATTATTTGGATTTGCAGGGATGTGGCGATGTGTGTGGGCGGACGGGATATTTTTTATTGATTTGTTTGTTTTGTCGGCGGAATATGCTATTTTTGTAAATATGGAATACAGCGAAGCGATAAATAAGATTTTTGAAGGGAACTGCATACTTTTTACGGGGGCGGGGTTCTCGATGGGTGCAGATACGGTGGCCGGTAAAAGTGTGCCGAAGGCGTCGGATCTTGCCGATTTGATGGACAGCGAATCGGGAGAGGCGAGTGAGGGCGATCTGGTGTTTGCTGCGGATAATTTCATTGAGAGCAAGGGGCCTCAGGCGCTTGCAACGTTTCTGAAGAAGTATTTCAAGGTAAAGAAGCCGCTTGAATCGGAGGATAAGGTGCTGTCGGAGAATTGGCAACGTATCTACACGACCAATTATGACAACAGCATGGAGGTGAGCATTGAAGATCAGAAGGGTGAACCTGCGCTGAGCGTTGCATTGTCGGACAGGATGGATGATTTTGAGGATAAGTCGAATCTGGTAGTCCATGTAAACGGCAGCATCGACAAACTCAGCGTGGAATCGTTGAGCAGCGAGTTCAAGCTGTCGGAGTCGAGCTATCTTGTGACGAGTGAATTTCTGGACAGTCCGTGGATAAAGTTGTTCAGATCGGATCTGGAGGATGCGGATGCCATATTTTTCGTGGGTTTTTCAATGCGGTATGATCTTGATCTGAAGCGTATAATATCAAAAGTTGCCGGTATACGCGAGAAGGCGTTTTTCATCATACGACCTGATGATAGTGAGTCGCTGAAGAAGCAGCTGTCGCATTATGGCACGGTTGTGGCGGTAGGGCGTGAAGGCTTTGCGGATGATGTGGCACAGGCGAGGAGGAACTATATACCGGCGCCCAAGGGGCTGGCACGTCCGTATCTGTGCTACAGCCGGCCTGAGCTGCCGAAGACACGTCCGGGGCTGACCGATGGAAATGTGCAGGATCTGATTTTCAAGGGGGTGTCGAATCGTGCACAGATCGGATATTCACTGCTGCATCCGGACTATGTGTACTATGTGAGGCGCGGGAGAACCGACAATGTGATCAAACAGATAGAGAATGGCCAGAGGCTGTTCATAGTGCATTCGGACATAGGCAACGGCAAGACTCTGTTTGTGGAGGGTCTGGGTGAGTTGCTGGCGAAGCAGGGGTACAATGTGTATGTGTATAAGCACTACCGTCAGACGTTTAACCGCGAGACGGAGGCGATATGCGCGTCGGACCGCAATGCGGTGTTGATCGTTGAGTCGTTCGCAACAAACATCGATCTATTGGAAAATATCAATCTACACCGCACAAATCAGGTGGTGATAGTGACGGAGCGGACTTCGGTGGCTGATCTGTATGTCGACAAGCTCAACAACATATATAAGTCGGCGTTTGCGATGGTGGACCTAAATCTCATTGAAGACTGCGAGCTTGACGAGTGGGTGAAGCTGTTTAACACCTATGGGTTCTGGGGAAAGAACGCATCGCTTTTCGACTACAAAAAGAAGGATCTGATCACGGAGAAGTACCGTAGGCGGATAAGGAATCTGATCATCGACTGCATCAGGGGCAGCAAGGTGTATGAGCGCATGCATTCGGAGCTTGAGACGGCTTTCAGGAATCAGGCGTTTAAGAAAACGGTGATATTGCTGTTGCTGAATCTGTATCTCGATCTGGGTCTGACGATAGACATGATATCGCAGGGGACGGGGCATATGGTGATCGGCAACAGTGATTTCCAACGCGATGCGTCGATACGTGAGTTTATCAAGGTTGATTCGGACGAGATATGTGTGAAAAGCTCGATATTGGCGGAAATATTGATTCATGATGCCGTGAGCGTGCAGGATAAGCTTGATGTGATCACGGAGACGTTCAGAAATTTCGACAAGATGCGCCATGATTATTCGTACCACAAGGCGATGTCGGGTCTGATGCGCTATTCGAATCTGCAGCGTCTGTTTGGCGGCGATGTGGATGAGGATGACATAAAGGATGAACTGGTGACGTTCTACGAAAAGATAAGGAGTTGCAAATTTTGCGCTGACAATCCGCACTATTGGCTGCAATATGCGATTTTGAAGCTGGGTCAGCATGATCTTGACGTTGCAAAGACTTTTTTTGACAATGCATATTCATATGGCAGGAGGCAGAAAGGATTTGACACTTACCAGATTGACAATCACCATGCCCGCTATCTGCTGGAAAACGCGATAACCAACGGGACGCAGGATGACTGCATGAATGCGTTCAAGGAGGCTCATCAGAAGCTTGTGAAGGAGAGCCACCGGAAGGATAGCCGGTTCTATACGTTCAAGGTGGCGGTGAAGTATAAGGATTTTCATGACAAATTCCATGCGCTGCTGTGTGATGCGGACAAGAAATTTTTTGACGATGCCTGCAGAAAGATTCTTGACATGGTGGAGGCATATAATAAATCAGTGGCTGAGCATCAGCGCTCGAAGTATGCCAAGACGGCAAAGGAGACTCTGGAGGGTCTGCTATAGAGTGTCCGTGGCTTGGTGCGAGCACCCTCAGTGCCTGATGAGAACCGTTAGTACAGATCAGGAGCCGCCCGACTTTGATTGTCGGGCGGCTCTATATGTGAATTGCCAATGCCAGGCGATTGTCAGTCTTGCCCGGCGATATAGCGTTCATTTCATCCAATGAGGTGAAAGTGATTTATATGAGTCAAGAAACTTGTCGTCTGATGGCAGACAGATCGTGTCAATGAAATACAGATTGCCGTCGATTCCATGAAGGACATTGTTTGGCAATGCGTCGAAAATATCCACTTCGCCATTTGTGAAATATTCTCCTTCTTGCTGAGGCACGAATCCCATCAAGGCTAATGCCCCGGCGATTTCCTCGATCGAAGCCTCGCGATCGGCACGTATAAAAGGTTGTGAAATAACCGCACAGATATTTCCGACTTGATTTTTAGCAAACCCATGAAGGGAATAAGCACAATCAGCGAACAGATTGTTGTGGATTTTTATCCGTTGAAAAAATGACTCAAGATTATCATCGGCATATCTGAAATCATTTAGTTTGTATACGATTTGATCTACCGGATCCATATAGACCTCATTTTCTGAACCACGGTCAGAATATTCGCCTAACAAGGTATAACTGTCAATCCAGCAAACATTTTCGATTGCCCATTTCTTCAGTCCATTTATTTGGACTCCCTTGCAAACCGTTGTTCCCGCAACTTCTTGAATTGCGCGCGATATTCTTCGGGCTTCAGCGGCTGCTGTTTCCAAGAGGCTATTGACGCCTTCTTTTTCGCTATTGAATCCTGATGATATCTTGTCATATTTCATGTTTATTTATATAACAAATAAAGGCGGTGAATCGCTTCATCGCCTTCGCAGGTTATTGGATGGTGATCCGGATGCGACTCGAACGCATGACCGTCTGCTTAGAAGGCAGATGCTC
>CANOUR010000103.1 GCA_947570265.1 uncultured Bacteroidales bacterium
GTGAAAACCTGTAGCGGCTAAAGCAGCTAAAAATCGCGCACGACGTCGGTCACAGGCATCAATCGCGCTCTATCATCGCGGCAAAAGCAAAAAACACCCCATGCTCCCCACCGTCCGCGACATACGCCGCAGCCTCCCACCCGGCTCGCCTCCCTTGGGCTACCACTTCCGCAAGTGGTACGGCCGACCAATGTCGCGGCAGCAGGAAGCAATCCTATTCTGCCTCGAGAAACAGCGCGTAATTGGGCTCAAGATTAATGCGAAACGTATTCATAAAATCGTCAATACTGCAATATAATCAATCTTAGTGTGTTAAATCCAGACAGTTTCTTAGTCAATGATAGTTTTTTATAAAACAAATTTTGATGAATAATTATTGATTGGTTCGGCTCACTTGCCGAAATCCAAAGCCGAAGATGGTGTGATTGTCTGCACCCCCTCATTGTCATGGCTCACCTTCTTGCCATAGCCAAATGTATATGTCGCCGACACATGTACACCCGCATGCCAGTCAAAGTTTCTGTCAATAGCCGAGTATTCATAATATTGGTTCTTCAGGTACGTTTTCTGATCGTTGACCCTGCTTCCCCACTTCGTGAAATTGATCAACGACACGCCCACGTTCCATTTTCCATTGCTCCATCCGGCCATGATCTGGCACTGCGACGGCCAGTCGGTGCGTAGTCCGTTGGCCAGTCTCATTTCTTTACGGGGTGTGTAATAGAAGCCTTCAAATCTGAATTGGCCGAGATAATACGTTGCGCTGATCATAAAGTCTACCGCCGTAAGACGTTGGCTTTCACCCGCAGTTATCGAATAAGTCGACAGCATGGGGCGTCCCATCAAGATCAGGCTGCTGTTCAACAGCTTGAGCGTGGCTGTCAGCGACAATGACCCACTGTCGGCATGCCCGTCGTTTGCGCGGCCTACGAGCAATGTACCGTCAGGACTGTCCGGTGTGTACGTATAGCTCCATCGGTTTAATATCCTTCCGTAGCTTGAGTTGACCGAAAGCTGCCATTTATTCGAGCAAAGCCAGAGATAGTTTGCGCTGTAGCCGACCTTTTTCTGGCGCCCCAGACCCGTATTGCCCACAATCCATTCAAGCTGATTGAGTTGAGTCAGAGTCGGGTTGATCATCGATGCCGTCGGCTGCTCCGATTTGAAATAGACGGTTGCACTGATTCTGTGCTTTTGGTTAGGCGAGAACGAAGCGTTGACTTCGGCTGACGGATTTGATGTTGTCGACTTCTCCCTATGGTTGACATTCACAAACATAGCCCGCCATTCGGCAGAGGTCGTCACCGACCATTTCTGCGAATTGAACTGATAGTATATCATACCGATAGCCTCATTATTTCTGTATGTCATCCTGTTGTCCGGATTTTCCAGATAATCGACCTTGTTGCCCGACTGCTGGAATGCGACGATCGGAGCTATCACATGTTGCGATGAGAAACATTTCTGGGCTACGAGATTCACACCTAAATTCCACGACCTCTCATCCGTCGGATTATTGACAATCTCATCGTCACCGACCGAATATTCTCTTTCCGGCACATTTGTGCGGTTATATGCCGCCGCTACCGTCACATCGAGCGCCCACTGCTTCGGAAGCACCTGAAAGAGATCCGAGAACAATGTCACCCCCTTGGAATTGCCTGAGCTGACACTTGACGATCCGCCACTTTTGAACAGTGGAGAGTCATACTCTATGTACTGATAGATCCGGCTTTTAGGCGTCTGGTCGAAAGCACCTGTCACATACGACACTAACTGCGTCTTGTCCGACGCATACGTAGCCTTGAATGTGGCGTTTTCTGTGAAATTCTGTATCCGTGCCGATACGGGTGTCTGTCTGCTCGTGACTGTCAACGGGCCTTGACCGAGATAGTCAGGCAATCTGTACCTGACAGTCTGCTCGCTGCCCTGATGAGTGGAATATCGCTCCGATCCATTTGCATTGACATCGAAAATCATCTTCTTATACGCAAATCGCGAATACACCTGCTGGCTCGATGAGATATTTCCGCGTGCCATAAACCACGGAGATATTTTCGTATAACCGCCCCATTCATATCGTGCCATCACGAAATTTATCACCGTCTTGGCGTTCTTGAACCGGGGATCAGACGGATACTCAAAATACTCCACCCTGCGCACATCCGACATCTGCATGCCCTGCAGATCGTCAGCCGTAGCCGGCACCATATTGATGAATATAGCCACCTCCGTGCCAAGCGCCGAAGTCACCGCCCCCGACATCGGATCAACCCTTATCTGTGGGATGGCCATCGCATGAAGTAGCTGAGAAGCATTCTGCGCCCCGTTTTTCTGCTGCCTGTTTGGAATATAAGTCGATACGCGCGCATCTGTCCGCTGCATGTTGGCCTCCACCAACACCTCACCCAGCGCAATGCTGTCACCTGTTGCCACAGCAACACTATCGCGATCCTCATTGGAAATCGCCCAGGCTGTCTGTGCCGAAAAAACAACGGCGCCAATCACTGACAATAACGTGCGGATCATACAATAGCTCGGTTTCATAGGCATTGCATATTTTAATTGGATTGTATGCAAATGTAAGCAAATTACCCCCCCATCTTAAAAATTAATGTTAAATTAAGCTAATCAGTCCTATTTTTTGTCTCCTCCCTCGCATGCGATTTTAATGAAAAGCTATCGAGGCAAAAACGCTATAAAAGCTAATGAAGCTAAAGCAGCTAAAATGGCTAAAAAATCGCGCACCATTTCGGCTCAACGCACCAAGCCCTCCCTATCTTCGCGGCAAAAGGCAAAAGCAAAAAGCAAACCATGCTCCCCACCGTCCGCGACATACGCCGCAGCCTCCCTCCCGGCTCGC
>CANOUR010000104.1 GCA_947570265.1 uncultured Bacteroidales bacterium
AATTGGGCTCAAGATTAATGCGAAACGTATTCATAAAATCTTCAATACTTCAATACAATAAACCTTAGTGTGTTAAATTCAAACACACTCTGAGATTTCCTGTCGTTTTATTTTTTGACGTTTAGGATCATAAAAGTGGTTCATGGGGCCATGCCCGTGCCCGGTCGTCACATTTGCTCCGGCTTGGAGCGCGCGCGTCACATAGGCCTTTGCCCGCCCTGTTGCCGTGCGCAGGTCGTCACCGAGCGCCAGCCTGGCTGCCATACATGCCGACAGCGAGCATCCTGTCCCGTGGGTGTTGTTCGTCTCCACCGCATCGGCGCGCAGGGGCAGCAGCTTGCTGCTCCCCTCAAGCAGCAGCCAATCGGTCTTCTGCCAGGGTGTGTCGGTCTTGTCTCCCCCCTTCAGCAGCACATTGCGGCATCCCATCTCGCGCAGGCGCTTTGCCTGCAGCTCAATGTCAGCGCTACCGGTCAGCACCTCAGCCTCGGCGGCGTTGGGTGTAACTATCAGGGCTATCGGAAAAATCCGGCGCGTCATCGTTTCGATGGCATCATCGGCCAGCAATCGCGACCCCGAGGTCGACACCATCACCGGATCTACAACTATGTTCGCAATCCTGTGGCGTTCCGCAGCATCGGCCACAGCTTCGATCACCTCGGCGTCATACAGCATGCCGGTCTTGGTTGCCAGCGGGGTGATGTCGGTGCACACGGCGTCTATCTGCGCCGCCACCATATCCGGACTTAATCCGGCTATGGCGCTCACGCCGGTCGTGTTCTGTGCCGTGATGGCCGTGATCGCTGTCATCGCATAGCAACCCTGTGCCGATATGCTTTTTATATCGGCCTGTATTCCTGCTCCGCCCGAGCTGTCAGAGCCTGCTATGGTGAGTACGGGATAATATTGGCTCATTTGAGTGTCAATTGTCACTTAGAACCTGTTTAAATTTATTTATCGCAGGATTTGAGGATGATTCAAAATACATTGACAAGACTCTCAAAAACAAGATAAAATAAATTTTAAACAGTTTCTTAAATATTGTGCTGATTGACAATGAGGCCGGTGTGATTCAATGCCTTTGCCGTCGATTGGCTTGACAATCCCTGCGCCGGTATTAACCGTATCAGGTTCGGAGGGTATGAATCTCAGCCGCATCGGTCGGTCGCGGCACCCCTTTGTCGCATCAGTTTCCTGCAAATTTAATCATTGGTACGGTTTAAGCCTCCTGTTTTACATCGTTTAACGTGTGTGTGAATCCATTTTGCACATGTCGGGTCGTAGCTTTGCAATATACTTACAGATTGTCAATATGAAAACAATATCCTGCACCGACGTCATCTTTGCCCGCGTCACACGATGTGGTCAAACATTGGCTTCTCTCTCTCTGAGCGGGATCACCTCGCTCCAGCAACTCTACATGCGCATACGCACACAACTCGGCACACGCCTCGGACTGATCACCATACAGCTCCGCAACACCACCCAGGGATGGTCTGACCGCCGTCACCTCCTCATCTGACCGCCCCTGCGCTTCAAAAAGCTACAGCACAGCCGCAATATTGCGTATTGAGGAAAGTCGTTTCATGAAAGATGTATCAGACTTCGCCACCTGCATATTATAATCTCTCTGCAGATTAAGCAACAATTCAGCCGGAATATTCAATGCCGCTTCAATCAGCAAAGCCATTTCCGTATTAACTCCTCTCTTTCCTTTGATTATCTCATTAAGGTGTGAGGGCTTGACCCCTATGCTTTCAGCAAGTTTAGCCTGTGTAAGATGATTTGTCTCAAGTTCATCCTTGATAAGTTCCCCCGGATGAGTAGGCTCAAATGGCGTAAGGTTGTTTGCTATCATGTCTGTGGCAATTCCTGATGATGTAATCATGTCAATCGTAGTGGTTTGAGAGTTCAACAATATTGCATATAGTCAAAATCGGTTCGTCAACAGTTTCTCGCATAGTAAACTCAATTCGGTATTGGTCATTGACTCTGATGGAGAACCTTCCTGATTTATTGCCCTTCAAAGCCTCGAAGTTCAAAGAGTTTATCCGAAACAGATCCTCTTTGCGGGATGCCCATTTCAGGTAATCAATGCCTCGCTTATAGCGTTTGATGACATCAATTCTGTAACGATGTTTCCTATCGTTGCATTCTCCCATGGTATAGAGGTCTCTGAGATACTCTTCTCCGAATTCGACTATCATATAATAATATATTACGATGCAAAGATATAAAAAGTTTGCGATATTCACAAATTTGTGAATATCGCAAACTGGTAAGTGTGTGTTCATTTTAAATTTTGGTTTAGATTCGAGATTTATTTCGAGACTATTTTCCTCGAAGAGGAGGGAGCGTAGCGAGCTACGTGACTGACGATGAGAGGGAAAGAGACCGAAAGAAATCCGAAGATGAACCAAAATGATGGCAATTACTAATGAAAATCTTTTTTAATTTAAATTGAACACTCACTTAAGTAGCTGTTCAATTAAAAACAGTTTCTTGAGTCATCATCAATAGCGCCGTCGATCAGCGGTAGTCGGCGAAACGGGTCTGGAGCTTCTTGCGAGCGAAGAAGATGCGGCTCTTGATCGTTCCGAGGGGCAGGTTCATCTTTTCGGCGATCTCGTTGTACTTGTAACCGGCCACGTGCATCGAGAATGGTATGCGGTATTCGTCGGCGAACTCGTTGATGG
>CANOUR010000105.1 GCA_947570265.1 uncultured Bacteroidales bacterium
GTCGGTGAGACGTATGTTCATGGAGATGATGTGCGGACCGTTGTCGCGCAACGAGGCAAATGTGTTGTCGCTGTCGGCGGAGCCGGTGGTGTAGTTGATCACCTTTATCTCCGGATACTTCTCGCGCCATTCCTCGACAAGGCGTCCGGTGAGTTCCTGGGCTATCTCAACGCGTGTTCCGATGGGCAGTTCGAGGCTCACGCTGAGGCGGGCATCGTCGGCCGTGGGGAAGAATTCCGTGCCCACATGCTTGAGCAGGCCGAGGGAACCGAAGAAAGTGCCGAGACACACGATAGCTGTGATCAGTTTGTGCGAAACCACCCATGTCAGCAGCCATCCGTAGCCGCGGTCGAAAGCATCGAGGCCGCGGTTGATGGGTGTGAACAGGAGGTTGTAGAGCCGGCCGTGCGTGGTGGTGCGGCGCAGCAGCAGGCTGCACAGCATGGGGGTGAGGGACAGCGCGCACACTGTGGAGATGATCATCATGATTGTGACCATCCAGCCCAGCTGGCGGAACAGCACGCCGGTCATGCCGGTGACAAGGGTGAGGGGGAAGAACACCGCTATCAGGGTGAGTGTGGAAGCCACAACGCTTATCGCCACCTCGTTGGTGCCGTGAACGGCTGCCTGTTTCGGGTCGGAACCTCGCTCGATGTGGGTAGTGACGTTTTCAAGCACGACAATGGCATCGTCGACCACCATACCGATGGATATGGACAAGGCCGAGAGCGACACGATGTTGAGCGAGTTGCCGGTGATAGCCAGGTAGATGAACGACGCTATCAGCGAGATAGGGATAGTGATGGTGATGATGAGGGTGGCGCGCCAGCGGCCGAGGAAGAAGAATACCACTATGACGACAAACAGCAGCGCGTAGAGCACAGTCTCCACGAGCGAGGCAATGGTGTTGCGGATATTGTCGGAAGTGTCGACGATGATGCCGAGTTGCACGTCGGAGGGCAGGCGCTTCTGGATAGACGGCAGCATGGCGAGCACCTTGTTGGATATCTCTACGGAGTTGGCGCCGCTTTGTTTCTGGATGATTATCATGGCACCCTTCACTCCGTCGTTATAGGTCTGCTGTGCGCGTTCCTCCAGGGAGTCGTCGATCCGTGCCACGTCGCGCAGGTAGATGTTGCGTCCGTCGCGCGAGCCCACCACTATGTCGGCCATCTGATCCGATGAGGTGAATTCGCCTTGCACTCGCAGCGAATATGTGTCGGAGCCGATGTCGAAGGATCCGCCGGGGATATTGCGGTTTTCAGCGGCCACTACTGAGGAGATCTGTTCTATCGACAGGCCGTAGGCCTCGAGGCGCGCGGGGTCGGCATAGATGTGGATCTCTCGCTTGGGCGCACCCGATATGCTGACAGAGCCGACACCGTTGATGCGTGCGAGGGGGTTGGCCACGGCATCGTCGAGAATTTTGTACAGACCCGGCATGCTCTCGGATGCTTGCACGGAGAGCATGACGATGGGAATCATGTCGGAGGAGAACTTGAAGATAGTGGGGTTCTCGGCATCGTCGGGTAGCGATGACGACACAAGGTCGAGCTTGTCGCGCACATCATTGGTGAGCACGTCAATGTCTTTTCCGTACTCAAATTCGAGTGTGATCACGGAAATGCCCTCGCGGCTCTTGGATGTGATGTGCTTGAGGTCGTTGACTGAATTAAGCACATTTTCAAGCGGGCGCGTGACATTTTGTTCTATATCCTGGGCGCTTGCTCCCTGATAGCTGGTCATCACCATCAGGGTGTTGGTCTCGACGTCCGGATAGAGGTCGATGGGGAGGGTGTTGAGCGAGAAAAGACCCAGTATCACCACTGCCACAAAGCAGAGGGTGGTCATGATGGGACGTTTTACCGCGCTGCCATACAGACTCATATATCGTTATGAATTGGGGTGGGTATAACTTAGTTGTTGGCTATCACTTCCACTGCTATGCCGTCGGCAAGGCGGGATTGTCCTCCCACCACCACAGTGTCGCCGTCGTTGACGCCGCTGATCAGTTCGTATGTGTCTCCGAGACGTCGGCCCAGCTCCACGCGGTTGTAGCTGACGGTGCCACCGTTCAGCACGTAGACATAGCGGTTGCCGCTACCGGTCTGCTTGACAACGGCACGGTCGGGCACAACCACCCGGTTGATAGCGCCATGGTCTATTTCCACGCGGGCAAACATTCCGGGGCGAAGGCGTTCGCCCGGGTTTTTGATCTGAATCTCCGCCTCGAAAGTGCGGGTGGTAGGATCGATGGCGGGATAGACACGAGCCACCGTACCCTCGAATGTTTCGTCGGGGAGTGCGTCGAAACTGATGTTCACCTGCTTGCCGCGCGATATTTTTGTGAGGTCGGATTCCGAGGCGTTGATTATCACCTTCACTATGGGCGAAAGCTGGCCTACGGTGAGCACGGGCTGTGTGCCTGTCATATCGCCCGGATCGTAATTGCGGGCGGTGACGACACCGCTGACCGGCGATACCAGTATGGTGTTTTCCTGAGCGTTGGCATACTGTGTGCGCGCGGCATCGAGCTGTGCCTTGAGCTGGTCTACCGACTGTTGTGTG